>NZ_JBIWLW010000005.1:0-120795 GCF_044766385.1 Streptomyces sp. NPDC102274
CCGAAGGACCTTGGAGAACCCGGCCCACCGCGCCGGGCCCCCACCATGCCCACCGACCGACACCGCTCCAAACGACCCCGCTCATCCAGCCATCAACCTCAACTGAAACGGCGAGGCTAACCGAACATGTTGATCCAGTTGTCGCCGGGGGGCGGGACGAAGTAGTACCCGCCGCCGGTGGTCAGCAGATACTTGGCCATGGCTTCGCCCGCCAGCCGCTTCTGCACCGCCTCGAACCCCTTGGCCAGATCGCGCTGGAAGCACGAGAAGACGAGGCCGGTGTCGCCGTCGCCCCGGTCGTAGCTGTAGCTGCGCCGTACGAGCGGCGGCGGATCGCGGCGGTCGGGCGCGGCAAGCCGTACATGCGAGTCGAGCGGGGTGAGCCGGCCCTTGGGGTCGGCCGCGAAGTTCGGCTCCTCGTCCGTGGGCGCCCCGTCGAGCCACCGCCCGTCGCGGCGGCGCCCGATGATCCGCTCCTGCTCGGGTATGGAGTCCTTGTCCCACAGCTCGGTCGCGAGCCGGATGATCCGTACAACCTGATAACTCCCGCCCACGGCCCACTCCGGCTCGCCCTGACCGGCCCGTACGAGGGCGCGATCCGCGGTCTCCCGGTCACCGGCGGGATTCCCGAACCCCTCGGTGAAGTGGAAGGGATTACGGGCCAGCCCGCGGCCGTCCTCTTCCCGGTTCGCGGCCCGGAACCCCTCGATCCGCCACCGCTCCCGCCACCCCGGAACGGCGGGCAACAACCGCTCGAACGCCGCCCGCACATCGTCGGCCCGGTCCCCCGCCACCTCTACGAGCACATCGCCGTGCGACCGCGTCGGATCCAGCAGATCGCCGGGGAAGGACGGCATGTCGACGAGCTGCCGGGGCAGCGTCCCACCGCCCTCGAAGGCCCCGGCCCCCAGCCCCACCCCCACGGCGAGACCGGGCCCTTCCAGAGCACGCACACCGCTCACCAACTCCCGCAACGCGCCCCCCGATCCACCCCCGCCCGCCACGCGGTCCAGCGCGACCATCGCAACCCGACCCCCCGGCCGAACACCCCGCAACTGCGCCGGCGTCGACGCTCCCGGCCCCCCGCCCGGACTCTCGTCACCGGCATCACCACTCTCGGCACCGGCCCGCACGCCATAGACGACGGCGCCCCCCACTGCGAGCCCGGCCGCCGATGAAGCGAGCAGCAACGATCTTCGTCTCACCACGAGAGTTCTCCCCCTGGGCAGAATGCAGCGCACCGAACAACGGAAGCGGGAACATGGCGCCGAACCCGACACCGCCCCCGCGCTGATGGCCCCCCTCAAAACCGGCCGCCCCGCACTCTACGACCTGCCACACCCCGAAGCCCGGCCACACCTACCACCAGCCACGCCGCCGCATCCCTCCTGCTGGAGCAGGGCATCGAACTCGTCGCATTCAAGGACCTGTTGAGCCGAGCCCACGGCGTCACCGCCGGCGTCCACGCCCACGTCCGACTCCGCCGCAAGCGCCAAGCCATCGACACCCTCGGCGAGGCCCTCGGCCAGGGCGACGACGACCCCGACGCCCCGCCCACCGCAGCCGTCGTCCGCTGACATTGCCGTCACCGTTGCCGTCAGACGCTCCAGAGGCCGCACCGGAAACAAATCCGGTGGGGCCTCGACTGGATTACCGGAGGGGGTTTCCGTCAGTGACCATCAAGCATCTCCTCGACTACAGCCTTGATGGCTTCCAGCGTCCCGTCATCCACTGCGAGTGGCGCCGCGAGCGTTTCGACCCAGTGACGCATTTCGACTGCGGTTAGATTTCGCCAATGCGGATGCAGAGCAGCCCTTCTCGCAATGAGCCGCCATCGATGCTGGTGCTGCGAGAGTCGATACCAGTCAGCCTGTTTCTGCGCTCGCCCCGGCGTTGAGCTCGAACGCAATCCAGAGATCAGACCTTCGCGAAGGTGATTCAGCGCCGACGCATAGACCGGACTTCCATTGAGCACGTCCGCGTCATCAGAAAGCTCAAACTTGAGCTCCATACCGGCACGGAGCAGCACCTCCATCTGGGCAAAGTTGTCGAACTCGACCAGCTCTGACATCAGAAGGGGTTCCTTCTATGGAAGAGGACATTCCCCGCTGGGATCTCCAATGAGCCTCTCGTAATCAGCTCATTTGGCTGAGATCCCGGACCAAGTTCGACGCCTTCAGGCATCCGGAAGGCGAACATATAGTCAGCCTTTCCGGCATACATTGGGTTTCCGATGAAGATGTTCTGCTCGATCTCTGCCGGGCTTCCAATTTCCTGGGTCACATGGACCTTTCCGGCGGAGGCACCAATCCTGAGACTGCCATCATCGGCCAAAATCCCACTATGCCCTCCCTCGCTCGTGTAATGGAAGTAAACGTTGTCGTCGAGATTATCGACAACGTTCCCGACATCATGGGTCGCCGCGTTACCGCAGTTGTGAACGAGGACCGGCGTAGCCCCTGCCAGCGCATAGTACGTGTGCTACGCGGCCCCTCTCTATCTGCGTATTCGCAGATCAGCGGAGGTTTCGGGTTCCGCTGGTGTCCGTGGTTGTGCGCGGGAATCCGTGGGTGTTGCCGTCGCTACTGCCGTCAGGTGGCGCGGGCTGCGCGGTCGTACTGCCGCTGGCGCGGTGTCGTTGGCGCAGGGGACTTTACTGCCATGCGCCGGGCTCGGCACGAAGAACGGTGCGGGTGGTCTGCTCGTACAGCTCGTGGCCGGTGGCGGCGCAGTGTCCGGCGATCCAGTGGGTCAGCTCGTCCGGGGTGTGGAGGGTGCCGGAGGTGGCGCCGCAGTTGTGTTCCTCGCCGGTGACGCAGACCGCCGCGAAGACCGGCAGGGCCAGGGGGTCGGGGACGGCGGTCACGCGGTACTCGCGGAATCGGTAACGCCCACGGACGGCGCTGCGGACCGGTGCGTCGCTGTTCGTGGGGTCAGGCATCGCCGTCGGCCTCTTCCTCCTCCGGATCCGGGAGACGCCGCCCGCGCGAGTCGGCGACCCGGAGCGCGTCGGCCAGGGCCTCGGTCAACCGGCAGGCCAGCCAGCGGTATTCGGTGGCTGACAGGATCTTTGCGCCGGGGGCTGTGGCGTCTCGGGCGTACTCAAGGAGCTCCTTGCCCATGCCGAGCTGTACCGACTCGATGTTGTCGGCGAGGGTGGAGAGGTAGCCGCGGCCGTCGGTGCTGAGGTAGCAGGGCTTTCCGTCGGGGGTGGTCCACGGCAGCAGGCGCGGGCCGGTGAGTCCTGCTGCCGCGTCGTGGAGATCCCTGCGGCGCATGCGGTCTGCGGCGCTCCTGGGCTGGTTCATCGTGTACCCCTGGGCCTGGGTCGCTGATAGGGACATGAAGACCGTAGGTACTGACCAACCGTCACCCCAGGTATGCATCACGACAGTTGGTGACACCTGGTGCGGAAAGTGTTGCGCTGCGTGGCAGTTAGCCGACGACGCCCAGGTGGTCGGCCATCTCGCGCATGTCGGCGGTGAGGGTGCGCTTGCGCTTCTTGAGGATCTCCTGCATCGTCTCGGCGGCCATCCGCTGGTGCCGCAGCCATTCAGGGGAGGCGTGGCGGACTCCGGCCAGCTCGTCCATGGCGGTGGTCAGGTCGCCGGTGCGGGCGTGGGCGCGGGCCACATCGAGCCGGTGGCGGTTCCAGTTGTCGTCGCTCGGCCTGCCAGTGTGCTTCCACGCCTTGGACGACATGGCGTCCTCGCTGGACTTGCGGACAACGGTGCGGGCGTCACCCAGGACCATGGCGTCCTCGACGCCTTTCATGCCGACGGTGAGCGGTCCGAAGGTGGTCCAGTGCCGGAAGAACGATCCGGCGTGCTCCCGGCCCACGGCGGCGGCTGCGGTGGCGGCCACCCGGTGGTAGTGGCGGGCTTCCTGGGGGCGGTTGTTGCGGCCTGCGGCTGCTGCGGCGCGCAGGGCGAGCCATCCCCAGGCGGCGCATTCGTCCGGTGTTGCGCGGGAGAGCCGGGGCTCGATCACGTCGGCGGTCTGGGCGGCGAGTTGTTCGGCTTCGTCCAGGCGGCCCTGGCGCAGTAGGAGCCAGCACATGCCGATGACGCCGGAGGCCGCGGTGAGGGTGTCTCCGGTGCGGCGGGCGTCGGTGATCGCGTGGGACAGGGCGGTGTAGGCGAGATCGTACTGCCGTACCTGGGTCAGGTAGCGGCCGGCCAGTTGCATCGCCTCGGCACGGGCCAGGAGCGCCTGGTGGTGTTCTTCGCCGTGGTCGAAGTAGGCAACTGCGGTGTTGGCGTCGCGCAGGAGGGCGGGCAGTTGGGAGGCGACGCTTCGGTAGCTGTCGGAGTGGTAGAGCACGGCCCCGTCGTGGACGGTACGGCGGAAGCGCCGCAGGTTCGGCTCATCTTCGGCCCTCTCGCCCTCCGTCTCGGCCAGTCCCACGGGTGGGGTGAGGGCGGCGCGGAGCTGGATCAGGTTGACCCGGTTCGGATCTTCTCCCCGTCCGACGGGCTGTGGGGCGTCCGGAGCCAGCAGGGTCGCAGTGGTCACGTGCAGTGCACGGGCCAGGGTGTGCAGGGTCTCTATGCGGACGGTGCCGCCCTGCTCGACCTTGCGCACGGTGCCCGGTGATACGCCTGCGGCGTGGGCCAGTTCCTCCTGGCTCAGCCCCGCGCGGCGCCGGTATTTGCGGACGTTGTCGGCCAGCTCCGTAGTCATCAACTCACCACCTCCCACCCCACGGTACGCCCGGAGCACAGGCGGCGGGCCGGGCTCCGGCAGGATCACGGCCTGAGCGGGAGGGGGTCCCTCGTCGGTCGGGCAGCTTTGCCGTGCCAGGGTTCGCCGGGGGCCGCCAAGGCTCACCTCGTGACGCGTGCGCTCGGCCTTGGCGGCCCCCGGGGGTTCCTGGTACGCCTCCGGTGACCGGGCGGCGAGGGACCCCCTCCCGCGACCCCGAACCCCACACCACGACAAAGCCGCACCCGACACCCACGCCCCACCCCCCTCGGAGGGAGGGCCGGGGTCTGGGGCGGAGCCCCTGGAAGGGTTCGTTGTGCTGGCTGTTGCGCGCCCGGTCCGGCGGGGTCGTCGGCGAGCGGGGCGGAGACAGGAGCGGGCGGCGGCCCCGCAGGGCCGGAGCGCGCGCGGGCCGCGCCAGCGGACCGCCTTGATCAAGTAAAGAAACTCTGAACAGCTCACCCACCGATCGAGCTGCTGGGCCGAGGGTCAGGGCCGCTGTTGCCGGCGTTTCTTCGATTCGGCCAGTGCGGTCTTCAGCTTCTCGCTCGGCGACACGCTCGGATCGGCTTCGTCGTCGTGGAGGGGTGGCAGGAACAGGCCGCGGCGGCTCTTCTCCCGCTTGACCTTGCGTCGCTCGCCGTAAAGCCGCTGATGCTCCTCCCGGACAGCGACCCATCGTTGGTCCAGCTCCACTTCTCGCGCCAACAGCTCCTCGTCGCTGAGGTCGGCGAACTCGATGGCGGCTGCGCTCGCCTCGCGGGCGATCTCATCGCGCAGCAGGTAGTTCGTGATGGTCCCGTGGTGCTTGCCTGGCTCTGGTTCCTGGCGGACGAAGACGCCGCGTCCCTTGACCGCGTACACCAGCCCTTCCTGCTTGAGGCGTCGGTAGGCGTTCTGCGCGGTGGAGTTGGCGACTTTGAACCGCTCTTGGATCTCCCGGGCGGGAGGGAGCTGGGAGCCCGGAGGGTAGGTGCCTTCCACGATTTCCCGGCGGAGGATGTCGGCGACCTGGGCGTACGGCGGTCGTGGATCGCCGTTGTAGATGACGTCGACCGGCCAGTCCGGCCTCTCTGCGTCGGTGGCCTCATGATCGCTATCGGGCTCTTCGGTGCTCCCGCCGGCGGAGTCGCTGACGTAGCTGCCTCGACCGAGCTGGGAGTAGACCAGCCCTTCCCGCTTCAGCACACGCAAGGCGTTCTGGACGGTGGAGCTGGAGACACCGAACCGATCGCACAGCACGTTGGCCGAGGGCAGCCGCTCACCGGGGCGGAACTCGCCGTTCAGGATCGCGTCCCGCAGCGCCTCGGCTGCCTGGAGGTACGGCGGCCGGGAGTCCTCGTCCAAGGGCAGGGTCATGCCCCCACGGTATCGCCAGCAGACCGTAGCGCTACAGGCACATCTCCGGGTTCCCCACCTGACCGCCTACCAACCTGATCGAGTTAATGACCTAATCGACCTTGCAAGTTGAGCGATTACCTCCCTATGCTCCTCGTGAGCCGATCAAGCGGCTCCACCGAACAAGGGGCGTGATGGCATGGCCATGACTCGTATCCGTGTTGCTCTGCTGCCGTCGGCGGTCTGCATCGCGGGCACCGAACCGACGCTGAAGATCAAGGACCAGCAGACCGGGGAGGTCGCCACCGACCGGGACACCGGGGCGTCGCTGTACACGGTGACCGTGATGCTCATGGAGGACGGCCGCGCCGAGGTCCTGAAGATTACCGTCCCGGAGACCGGCCTGGCGGCCGGGCTGAAGCCGGGTGCGATGGTGCGGCCGGTCGAGCTGTTCGCGACCCCGTGGGCGCGGATCTTCAACGGGCAGCTCTCCGACGGTGTCGCCTACCGGGCCGCCCGTCTGGAGCTGGTGACGGTGGAGGCGGCCCAGTGATCCGCTTCGAAAGCCCCGCTTCGGAGCGGGAGTTGTACCCGCTCCGGTCCCTGCCGGGGACCGAGGGCAAGGCTACGTTCGCCGTCTCGGCCGCCGTGCTCGATCTGCTCGCCCTGAGCCCGGAGCAGGCGGCCCGTCTGGACCTGGTCCACGTGCTCCGCCTGATACGCGAAGAGGGGGCCTGACATGGACGCCGTGACGGGATACGCGCCGGATGCACTGCTGGTGTCGGTCGTGCTGGCGGGCACGTGGTTGCTGTGGACGGTGGTGCGCTACGTGCGGGCCGACCGGGGCACGCGGGTCAGCATGCGGCAGGCCGTGCGGGTCCGCTGGGGCTGGGTGCGCCTCGCGCGGATGGCGGGGCTGACGGTCACCGACAAGACCCCGAGCCTGCTCGCGCAGATCACCGCTCAGAAGGACGGTGCGGTCCCCGCGCCTCGGGTGCTGACTCCGAAGATCAAGGTCAAGCCCGACCAGTTCGGGGTGATCGTCCGGGCGCGCACGCTGCCGCAGGTCGGGCTGGAGGAGTACCAGAAGTCGGCACGGTTCCTGGCGGACGCCTGGAAGTGCACGCGGGTCTCCGTCTTGCCGGACGGCCCCGGCAAGGTGGTGATCCGGGGCGTGCGCTCCGACCCGCTGACCACGCCGACCACCCACCGGCCCACTGGTCTGCCGCTCACGGACCTGACGCACTGGGAGCTGGGGGTGGACGAGTTCGCCGCCCAGGTGTCCGTGTCCCTGGCCAACGTGCCCGGGGTGACGGTGGCCGGCGTTCCGGGTGCGGGCAAGACCTCGGGGGTCAACAAGTTCGTCTGCGACTTCGCGCCCTCCGCTGCTGTGCAGATCGCGACGGCGGACGGGAAGGTGTCGCGGGCCTTGGAGGGCGACTACGCGGATCTGGTCAAGCGGATGTTCGCGTTTTGCGGTGACGACCTCGATGAAGCGAACGCGCTGTTCAAACGCCTGGTGGAGCTGCGCAAGCGGCGTTCCGCGAGCATCCGGGACGTGCTGGGTGTGAAGAATATGTGGCATGTCGGCCCTTCTCCGGAGTGGCCGCTCACGGTTCTGATCATCGATGAGGCGCACACGTTCTTCCGCGAGTACAAGGGCGGCGACGCCGAGACGAAACGTTTGGCTGCGCTGACGGCGGAGAATGCCCGGCTGGTGGAGGACCTGGTCAAGAAGGGCCGCAGTGCCGGCATCCTGGTGATCCTGATCAGCCAGAAGACCACCGGCGACGCCATCCCCACCTTCATCCGTGACGTGTGCCCCATCGGGCTGTCCTTCGCGCAGAAGACCGTGGAAGCCGCGGTGGCCGCACTCGGCGACGACATCCGCAACTGGCCCGACGCCAGCCCGGTCACCTTGCAAGACCCCGCCTACGTCGGCGTCGCAGTGATGGCCATGCAAGGCCGCCCCGGCTACACCCGCATCCGCACCCCCTACGTCTCCGACGCCGACGCCGCCCGCGTCGCCGAGGACACCTCGCACCTGACCACCGACCCGGACCTGTGCCTGGACGCTCTCCTCCACTCGACCGGCCGGACCACGGCAGCACCCCAGGCCCCGCGCACCAAGTAGTCCCGAAGAGCCCACGTCAGAAAGGAGGTTGATCGCATGGCGGAGGAACGGTTCACCCGGCGCACCGTGACCGTGGTCATGGCGGTCATCGCGGCCCTGGCCTTCGTCTTCTCCTTCGGCAACGTCTGGGCGCTCGCCCTGCGCCTCGGCGTCCCCCGCCCGATCGCGCCGCTGATCGCGCCCATGGTGGACCTGTCCGTCGTCGGACTCCTGGTCGCCCTGCGCTTCCTCGCCCTGCGCGGCGTTCCCAAGCGTGAGCTGAAGGCCGGTACCCGGCTGCTGCACCTGTGCGGCCTGCTCACCCTCGCCCTGAACACCGCCGAACCCCTGCTGACCGGACGCTACGGACGGGCCTGCCTGGACACCGTCGCCCCGCTCCTGCTCCTCGGCTGGGGCCACGTCGGCCCCGCCTTCCTCGCCCACTTCCACACCGCCGCACACCTGGACGACGCCAACACAGCTACCCCAGCCCCCGCACCCATCGCTCAGCCGATGCCCACCTCGGCGGGCGCTCCCGAGACGGCTGCCCCGGCCCCTGAGACAGTCCTCGCCACGACAGCTACGCCGCCTCCGGCCGAAGTGCCTACCGTGATCAAGGTTTCCACCTCCGCCCCCGCCCCGGCCGTCGCCAAGGCGCCTGCCACCGGCTCCCGCCCGGCCCTGCCCGCCGCACTGCTGAGTGCGGCCCGGCGCATCGCGGACACCCACCACGCCGAGCACGGAACACCAGTCACCGCCGCCCAGCTCGCAAGCCGCATGGGCGTCGCCATGCCGGTGGCCACCGCCGCCCTCGCTCAGCTCTGAGCCACCCCGGCCACCGGCCGGATCACCCTCCCTGAAATCCACGCCCACCCAACGGGCCTGGTTCGTCATGCCCCGAGCAGCCCAACACGCCCACAGTTATGGCCGGTTGTCGCTCGGGGCGATCCACCCCGACAGAAGGGACACGCCCCGAATGGTCACCCTGGACCTGCGCCACGTGGCAAGCCCCGCCGTGCGGGACCTGCTCCACCTCGTCAACCACCCCGACTTCGACCGCGCACAGCAGCAGATCGAACGCCTCGGCGGCTGCACCGAACCCGTACGCCTGACCGGCCACACCACCACCCTCGACACCACGACCGGCGAGATCCTGCGCTCCTACACCACGTCCGAGGAACCCACGGGCAGTCTGCTCACCGCGTGCGGCAACCGTCGCGCATCGCGCTGCCCGGCCTGCTCCCGCATCTATGCCGCCGACACCTACCACCTCATCCGCGCGGGCCTGTCCGGCGGCAAGACCGTGCCCGACACCGTCCGCACCCACCCCCGCGTCTTCGCCACCCTCACCGCGCCCTCCTTCGGCCCCGTCCACAACCGCCCCACCACCCTGGGCGGCGATGTCCGGACCTGTCGCTGCCGCCAGCTCCACGACCCCACGGACGCCCTGCTGGGCACGCCGCTGAATCCGGCGACGTACGACTACACGGGGGCGGTCCTGTTTAACGCCCACGCCTCCGCGCTGTGGGCCCGCTTCACCACCTACCTGCGCCGTGAGCTCGCCGTTCGGCTCGGCATGACCCAGAAGGCCGCCCACGCCGTGCTGCGAGTCTCCTTCGCCAAGGTCGCCGAGTACCAAAAGCGCGGCCTGGTCCACTTCCACGCCGTCATCCGCCTCGACGGCCCCGACGGCAACACCACGCCTCCACCCCCGTCTGCCACCGTCGCTGTACTCGCGGACGCCATCCGGGCCGCAGCCCTCCGTGTCCGAGTGGCCGTCGCGTCGGACGCGATCGGGGAGCGCGAACTCACCTGGGGCACACAGCTCGACGTGCGCGAGATCGCCTCCTTCGGCACCGACGCCGAACTCACCGACCAGGTCGTGGCCGCCTACGTGGCCAAGTACGCCACCAAGTCCGCCGACGCCTCCGGCACCCTCGACCGCGCCCTGTTCTGTCGCCCCTGCCAGGGACGCGGCGCCACCCTCCTGTCCCACGGCACCCCGCTCCCGTGCACCGCCTGCGGCGGCACCGGGCAGGCACGCCGGCTGCCCCGGCTCGCCGTCGCCCGGCACGTGCGGCAGATGATCCGTACCTGTTGGGAGCTGGGCAGCCTGCCGGAGTTCGCCGACCTCAAGCTCTGGAAGTGGGCGCACATGCTCGGCTTCCGCGGCCACTTCTCCACCAAATCCCGCCGCTACTCCACCACCCTCGGCGCGCTGCGCGAGGCCCGCCGCGCCTGGCGCACCGAACAGGCCCGCGCCCACGCCGACCTGCCCGAGCCCAATCCGACGACCACGCTCGTCGTCGGTCACTGGGACTACCTCGGCTCGGGCTACAGCCCCGGCGCGGCCCTCCTCGCGGCAGACGTCTGGTACCGCAGGGAACTGGAACGGCAGTTCACGGCCGAAGGGGGCTGCTGATGACCTCGCCCCCGCCCACCGTCCTCCGCACGGAGGCGGCCCCGGCCCTGGAGTTGCTGACGGTCCCCCAGGTCATGGCTCGTCTCCAACTCGGCCGCTCCGCCGTCTACGACCTGCTCCGTTCCGGCCAGCTCGCCTCGATCGCCCTCGGCCGCGCCCGCCGCATCCCCACCCACGCCCTCACCGACTTCATCCACACCCGCCTCGAACAGGAAGCCGCCTGATGACCACACCCCAAGACACCCCCGCCCCCTCGCGCCTCAGCCGCGCCAACGGCGACGGAACCGTCTACCAACGCAAGGACGGACGCTGGGAAGCAGGCGGGTACGTCCTGGCTCCTGGCAACACCCGCCGCCGCGTCCGCGTCTACGGCACCACCCGCAAAGACGCGCTGGCCAAGCTCACCGAGAAGATCGCCAACAGCAATCGCGGCGTCCCCGCGCCCTCCGCGCAGGGCAGCCTCGGCGCATACCTGACGTACTGGCTGGAGGCCGTTGCCGTCCACCACCTCCGCGAGAACACCCACACCCGCTACACCGCCTGCGTGAACAACTACCTCATCCCCGGCTTGGGCAAGAAGAAGCTCGCCAAGCTCACCGCCAAGGACGTCCGCACCTGGCTCAACCAGCTCCGCACCACCTGCCAGTGCTGTGCCCGCAGCATCGACGCCGGCCGCGATCAACCCCGTTGCTGCGCCACCGGAACATGCTGCTCCAAGCGGCTCTCCCCGCTGACGCTGACCTACATCCACTCCGTCCTCAAGTCCGCCCTGGAACACGCCGTGCGCGAGGAGGAAATCCCACGCAACGTCGCCCGCAACGTCCGCACCGGCACGCCTCGGCCCCGACGCTTCGAACCCCTCACCGCTGAAGAAGCCCGCCAGTTCCTCGCCGCCGCGAACGAACACCGGCTGCACGCCCTGTTCGAACTCGCTCTCCACACCGGGCTCCGCAAGGGTGAACTCCTCGGTCTCCGCTGGGAAGATCTCAACCTCGACCGGGGCACCGCTGCTATCCGCCGAACGTTGCAGCGCACCAACACAGGCGGCCTCACCGCTTTGCCCACCAAGACTCGGGCCTCCGAGCGCCGCATCGCCCTCCCCGACCGCTGCCTCCAGTCGCTGAAGCTCCACCACGAAGAGCAGCAGCGCGACCGTGACACGGCGGGTGCCGAGTGGCAGCACAACGGGTACGTGTTCACCACGCAGCAGGGAAGAGCGATCGACCCGACCAACCTCACCCGTGCCTTCACCACACTCCTCAGCAAGGCCGACCTCCGCCGCATCCGCTTCCACGACCTCCGGCACTCCACCGCCACCCTGCTCCTGGAACAGGGCGTCGAACTCGTCGTGATCAAGGAACTTCTCGGCCACGCCCACATCGGAGTCACCGCCACCGTCTACGCCCACGTGCGACTCCGCTTCCAGCGCCAGGCCATAGACACCCTCGGCACCGCCCTTGACGTCCCTGCCAACGACGAGTCGACCCGCGACAGCGGCGATGACCCGCCGCTGTGCGGAGCCACCGTCCGCTGACGTTGCCGTCAACTACTGCCGTCACCCCACACGCAACCCCCGCCAGGACGCATCCGGCGGGGGTTCGAGTTTGCTAATGCCATTCACCACGAGGGCCGCGGGATGGGTATCACTCACCCAGCAACCAATGTGCGAGTGGCACAACCTCAGATGGTTCAGAATTGGTCACATTCGACCTTTCGAGACAAAACCATGAACTACGTCGATCCGGATGAGAAGGTAACAATGGGGCCATCTTCGGAACCGATAACCCGAACATCGAAACTCCGGTGAGGAAATTCTGCAAACAACGCAGCACCCCACGTTTTTGCAACACATGCGGCAAAGAAATCCTGCGCCCGCCAGTCCTCTTCGACATCATCCGAATCGACAATCTGCCAGACTCGCAGCTGATTCAGTGTCGCCTCAATTTTTCGAATGTCACCGGAGAGGCTCTCGCGCCAGGCTTTAAAATTCGATTCTTCGTATGCACGATCCCACAGCACACACCCCTCCACTTCGACGAAACGCGGCCAGAAGATCCGGGAAAATGCCACCATCATTCCTAGATCGCCATGACCTTTCACATAATCTAGGTAATCAACTCCCCCTCCCCATTCCTCCACCCAGGACTTAATCCCGGGGTAATCCATCGGGTCATTCACGGATAGCTCCTCGCGTCACTTGCATAGGGGGTCAGTCATTCGAGCCACCCAGAGAGATGGTGGCAAACCCACAGAGATTCAGAAATTCAGAGACCTCAGGCGCCCGCCATGTTACTGCGAGCGCCTGAGGTGGTGCACTTCTACCATTATTCAATTATTTGTGCACGGCTTGTATGTCGGCCATCCATATTTGGCTCGGTCTACCGGCAGCCGCATAGCTCTTCCTCGGGGCGTAGAGGCCGCGGCATCTTCTCCCAGTTGCGAAAAACCTGGCCCGTTTTTGGATTGACATGCTTGGCCATATCGAGAATGTGTGGGGCCGGTATTCCGGCATGCGGTGCTGAGTCAGGATCGAGGTCCGCGCGCTGGGAAATTGCGCCTTCCTCATCATAACGCGCATACGCAGTAACCGTCCCATCCTCTTTCTGACGGAAAAGCGTTTCCCCGGGGTTAGCAGTCTTCGGAAAGCGTCCGCTGACGTGCCGCGCACCCGAGAGGCTCAATCCCCCTGTATTGCAGTTGTGAACCAGGACCGGCGTGGCCCCCGCCAGCACATAGTACGTGTGGAGGTCATCGACGGTGAGGTTGTTGACCGTGGCTTTCTCGGTGCGGTGGCTGACCGCGGTTATCTGGGCCCAGGTGCCGGAGCTCGTGCGGAGCCACTGGCCCGGCTTGAGGTCGCCGGCGTCGGTCCATTCCTTCAGGTCGGGGACCCAGAAGGGGTGACCGTCGGTCGCGGTGATCTCGGCAGGCTTACCGTCCGCCGTAGCGGCGGCGACGGTGATGTCCGTCAGGCTCTTGTCGCCCGACCCCTGGATCAGAGTGGTGACCTCACGCGGACCGGTCTCACCGGTCTCGGGGTCCGTCGCCAGGACCTCGTCCCCGACCCGCACATCCTTGATCGGCTTACGGGTGCCGTCAGCCATCAGAACCGGGGTCTCGCCGGTGAAGCTGTTCTTGCAGCCGACACGGCCCGCAAGCTTGCCGCCACCCGCCGCACCCAACATTCCGCTCAGGCAGCCCCCGAGCGCCGAGATACCGACCTGGCCCCAGTCGACCTTGCGGCCGGAAAGCCGCTGCGTCAGCCAGTCCAGGCCACCGTCGAAGGCCGCTCCGCCCGCGCAGCCGATCAGCATCGGGTTGTTGCCCGAGGGATCGGTATACGTCGTGGGCGAACTCAGCGCGTACTGATAGAGGTTGGCCCCACCCGCGAACCCGATGGGGTCCTGGGAGATGAAGCGACCCGTCTCGGGGTCGTAATAGCGATTGCGGTAGTAGAGCAGACCCGTGCCGTCACTCTCACGGCCGGTGAAGGTGTACGGGTTACTCGACTGGGCGCCGGACGACGTGGGCTGGCCGTACGGGTCGTAGGTGTAACGGGTGGCGATCGTGCCGTCCTGGTCGGCGAGGCCGACGACCGTGCCGAGGGCGTCGGTCAGATAGATCTGGGTCCGGCCGCTCTCCGAGCGGGTGAGGTATTCGTCCAGGCCCGAGGTGGCCACCGTGGCCGTCGTCTCACCCGAACCCGACTGTTCCGCCAGGGGGTTGGAGCCATCGGTCAGGAACTTGCTCGTCGTGCCGCCCAGCGTTTTCGCGCTGCGCGTGCCGAGCGGATCGTAGGCGAAGGTGCTGCTCAGGCCGCCCGTCTCGGTCAGGCCGGTCAGTTCGCCCCGGGCGTTCCAGTTGTACGTCCGCTTCCCGTCGGACTTCAGCTGTCCCTCGGCGTCGTACGTGAACGAGCGGCCGTTGAACGTCGTGAGCCGGTTGTCCTTGCCGAAGGCCGCGCCCGTCTCGGCCGCCGGGAGGGCGATGCTCGCGAGGGTGCCGGCCAGGCCGGTCTGGAGGCCTCGTTCGTCACGGGTGTAGGTGAGGTCTCCGACGGTGGCCCCGGCGCGGGTGTAGGAGATGCCGGTGGTCGTGCCGGTCTTGTCGTAGCCCGTGGTGCGGGTGAAACCGCCGGGCAACGTGGCGGTCTTCTCGCGGCCGACCTCGTCCAGGCCGAAGGTGACGGCCTGGCCGCCGGTGGTGACCGAGGTGAGGATGCCGGAGGTGTCGTAGCCGTAGGCCGTGGTCGTCCCGGCCGCCGTCATCTCCTTGCGGCGGTCCGCGCCGTCGTAGTCGTAGCCGACGGTGCCGGTCGGGCCGGTGACGGTCTTGGTCCGGTCGTAGGCGTCGTACGTGAAGGACTGCGTGCCGGCCACCGTGTCGGTGACGGTCTTGGGCAGGTCGACACCGTCGTAGGCGTACGTGACCGTCGACTGTGCCTGGCCCGCCGCGTCCACGCCGTACTTGGCGTTCTTGGCCCGGCCCAGCAGGTCGTACTCCGCGGTGGCGACCTGGCCCGCGCGGCTGGTGACCCTGGCCAGTTGCCCGGCCGGGTCATAGCCGAAGAGCGCCTGCGCCCCGAGCGGGTCGGTGGCCGACTTGGGGCGGTCGGCGGTGTCGTACGCCCAGGTGGTGGCGTTGTTCCTGGCGTCGGTCAGGGTGGTGAGGTTGCCGTTGTCGTCGTAGTCGAGGGCGGTGGTGTGGCCGAGCGGATCGGTGGCCTTCCGCGGCTGGTTGAGCACGTCGTAGGTGAGGGTCGTACGCGCGCCGGAGGCGTCCGTCGTGACCACCGGCCGGCCCGCGGCGTCCAGGAACTGGCCGCCCTTACCCCCCTCGGCATCCTTGACCTCGGTCAACTCGCCGTACTGGTAGGTGTATTCGGTGACGGCGCCGGACGCGTCGGTGACCGTCTTCGGCTGTCCCTCGGGGGTGTGGGTGAGCACGGTGGCCCGGCCCTCGGGGTCGGTCACGGTCCGCAGATCACCGGCGGAGTCATAGCCGAGGGTCGTGGTCTTGCCCAGCGGGTCGGTGAGGGTGGTCGGCTGGTCGTACGGGCCGTCGTACACCGCCGTCCCGGAGGTCCGGGCCTGCGGCGTGCCCGCCAGTTCCTTCGCCGAGGTCACATAGCCGTTGGCGTCGTAGGTGAGTTCGGTGCGGCGGCCGTACGGGTCGGTGACCGCGTCGATCCGGTGGTAGGAGCCGCGTTCATACACCGTCTCGCGGGCCAGCGTGTTGCCGTACGCCTGGGTGTCCGACACGCCGTAACCGTCCGCGTCGAACTCGACCCGGCGCACCGCGCCGCCCGGCTGCGTCACCGTCGTCGAGGTGATCTTGCCCGCGCCGGTCTGGGTGTACTCGAAGGCGTACTTCGCGCCCTCGGTGAGCGTCTGTTCCTTGACCCGGCCGTCCGTGTCGAAGGTGTTGGACATGTACGTGATGCCACGGGCGTCGACGGCGGTCTTGATCCGGTTCGTGGTGCCGTCGTACGTGTAGCGGCTGACCTTGCCCGCGGGGTCGGTCACCGTGTCCAGGCGTCCCGCGGTGTCGTATGTGTAGCCCGTGGTGCGGCCTGCGTTGTCCGTGGCCTTGACGACCCGGTGCTGAGTGTCGTATGCCAGCGAGATCCACCGACCGCCGGGCGCGCTGATCCGGGTGATGTCGCCCCGCTTGCCGTCGAGGCGTGTGATCTTCACGGCGTTGCCGTGCCGGTCCCTGATCTCCTTCAGCGGCGCGTACTGCGGGAACACCCACACCGACCCGTCGCGGAAGGTCAGATCCCAGCCGCCCTGGTACCCCTTCCATTCCAGCTTCGATCCGCGGAACCCCGAGGGGCTGTCGAGCGGCTCGAAGACGGCGTTGGTCCAGTCGGTGCCCGGCGAGGTTCGCGTGAAGTGGGTTTTGCTGCCGCCCGGCAGATACAGATCCACCTCCTGCCACTGCTTCTTGGACTGCAGGAAGGCGTTGTACGAGAGGTCCCGGCCGATGCCGAAGGCCCGCTGCTGCGGATCGCCCTGCCAGTAGGTACGAGTGATCTCGGCGGAGCCCAGCGCGCCGCCGACCGCCAGATCAGTACGGGAGTCGGTGAGCATTCCGGTGGTCAGCTCAACCGGGTCACCGGACAGCCAGTCGATCACGTCCTGAAGCCAGCCCAGGTCCCAGGGCACGATGTCGCCGGTGTTGAACATGGCGCCGTGGAAGGCCCATACGCGGGTCTTCGCGTCCGGCACCACCTGCTTCCCGTCAACCGACACCTGGCCGTGGCCGTAGACGTACCAGCCCTTCTTCTTCGGGTCGTAGTCCAGGAACTCGACGCGGGTGCCGGGAGCTTCGCGCGTGTAGTTCGGGTAGACGATCTGCGCGCCCTTGGGGAAGACGTACGTACCGCCGGGCTGCACGGTGAAGAAGACGGGCACGACACCGTTCTCGGGCAGCGGGAACGGCGGCCGGTCGATCGGGATCGCCGTGATCCCCAGCTCGGTGACCGGTCGGCCCTTCTCGTCCCGTACCACCGAACCCTTGGGAATCCGTACCTCAAGGCCCGGGATCTTCGGCGTTTTCAGTACGACGTCGGTCTTCGCCGGGGCCGCGAAGCGCACGGTGTTCTTCGTGTCCAGCGGTGTCATCCACACCGGGAAACCGAGGTCGACCGCGGTGCCCGCTTTGGGGTGTATCCGGATGTCGAACCGGCCGTACTGCCGCTTCTCCGTGTTCGCGCTCGCGCCGTCCACCACCAGGGTGGTCGCCTCCGGGCTGATCCCGGCCAGCAGGAACCGGCCCCGGGCGTCGGTCCGCGCGGTCTTCGCACCCACGGAGACCGTGACCTTGGACAGCGGCTTGCCGTCGAGCTTGAGTACGTGGCCGGTCAGCGCCGTGGTCTTCGGCGGGGCGCGCAGCGTGGGCGGGGCCTTGGGAGCGTCGCCGCGACGGGTGAGCCAGTCGTACCCGGAGAGATTCCCCTTGTCCGGCTGCCAGGCGTCCACGCCGGTCGGGGTGACTCCCGCGGCCGCCGGCTCCGACGCGGCGGGCTTTTCAACTCCGTCCGCCTTGTCGGCTGCCTTGGCTGCTTTCGCTGCACGAAGGGTGGCCGCGGCGGTCAGCCCGAGGTTCCACGTGCCGGTCTTGAGTGAGTTGGGGTCGACCGACAGGGTGTACGTGCCGTTGGCCGCGAGCGTCGGCAGGGCGTAGCTCACCGTCGTCGCGGACGTGTTGCGACCGTCGACCAGCCACTTCCCGTCCGGGCCGTGGACCGACAGCGACCAAGCGCCCGGGGGGGTGTCCAGACCGAGGGTGAGCTTCTGCCCCACGGTACCGGTGAAGGTGTAATGCGCGTTCTGACCCGCTGTGGCGATCGCGACGGACTTCTTCGTGCCGGTGGTGGCCAGGGCGCCGCCGTTCACGTTGGGCACCAGCGTGGCCGTGGTCTTTCCGGTGGCCGCGCCGCCGGGACGTACGAACACCCGGTGGCCGCCGACCGCCATGGGCGCCCGCAGATCGGCGTCCAGGGTCGACTTGCTCAGCGAACCGACGTTCTCCTCCACGCCGCCCGGGGCCTGGTGGATGAGCGCGGAAGTCTCGGTGAGTGTGGTGGCGCTGAAAACGACCGCGGCGCCGTAGCCCGTTACCGCGTTGACGCCGAATTCGAGTTGCGCGCCCGGCCGGGTGATCTCGCCGGTGAACGTCGGCGTAGTGGTCGAGAGCGTGCCGACCTTGACGGGCTTGGACAGCCACAGGGTCATGGCGCCGGTCGCAGCCTTGGCCGGCTCGAACACCAGCTGGTACGCGGTTCCCGAGGTCAAGCCCGTCAGATAGAAGGCGTCGGATGCCTTGCTCGCCACGCGTCCGACGAGCGTGCCCGTACCGCCGTCGGGCCCGATCAGTCTGATCTCGGTGAACTCCGCGATGGTGTTCGCGGTCACGGCGAGCCCGAGGGCCGCGGTGTCCGGGGCGGTGAACGTGGCCCGCACCCGCTGTCCCGCACGGGCGACCGTCGTCAACTGCTGAGCTCCGTCGGCCGTGAGCGTGGCCTGCGCCAGGGCGGACAGGGTGAGCGAAGTCGCTCCCACCGCGCCCTTGTTCGGGTCGAGGGCCACCTGGTACGTACCCGCCTCCGTCAGCACGGGCAGCGGGATGGTCGTGGAGGCGCCCGCCGTGACGTTCTCCCCGTCGACAACCTTCGCGCCGGACGGCGCGGTCACCGTCACATCGATGTACTGCGGGAAGGTGTTGGCGGTGAAGCCGAGCGAGAGATTCGCGCCCACCTGCGCCTGGAAGGACGATTCGGCGTTCTGCCCCGGCCGGGTGATGTTCACCGCCGACGCACTGGCCGTGGTGGTGAGCGGCGCCAGGGCGAGCGGGCGCGACAGGGTCAGTGTCATCGTGCCGGTGGCGAGCGGGCTGCTCGGTTTCACGACAACGGTGTACGTGCCCGACGTGGCGAGCGTGACGCTGTCCCACTGGCCGGCGTCGGCGTCCGGGACCAGGAAGTAGTCGAGCAGGGCGCCGTCCGGCTGGTGGATCTCGACCCGGGTGGAGTTGCCGAAGCCGGTCGCAAACCCACCGAGCGACACCCGCTGCCCGGCCTGCGCGGCGAACTGGGCGCGGCCCTGCTGCCCCTGCCGGGTGAGGGACACGTCGAGGGCCGGTCCTGTCGCGTCGAGCGTGCCCGCGTCGGCGTAGTGCGATCCGGTGACCTTGACGGTGCCCAGCGCGGCGGCGTCCGGGTCGAGTTCGAGGGTGTACGTGCCGGACTGGGTCAGGGAGTCCAGGTCCAGGCCGCCGATCCGAGTCCCCGTGACGTACACCTTGTCGATCTCGGCGCCGTCGGGTCCGTACAGCCGTGCGTAGGTCGACTTGGCCAGGCCGGTCGCGTCGATACCGAGGCTGAGCGAATCCCCCAACAGGGCCGGGAACGTGAGCAGATGGTCCTGTCCGGGCCGGGTGAACTGTGCGTCAACCGTCGGTCCGGCGAGGTTGAGCGCCGAGACCCGGGGGTTGGACACGGTCACCTTGACCGCGCCGATATTGCCGGTGCCAGGGTCGACGATCACCGAGTACTGGCCGCTGACCGGTACGTCCGTCATCTCCCAGTCGCCGGCCGTGCCGGTGTACGCGGCGGACTCCAGACGCTTTCCCTGCGGGTCGAGCAGCCGGACGGTGACGGTCTGGTTGAAGGTCGACTCGGTGAAACCGATGTTGATGTCGTCGCCCGCGTTCGCGTCGAAGACCACCTGCGCCTGATTGCCCGGGGTGGTCACCGAGACCGTCGGCGGAGTCTCGTCCGTCACGGACGTCTCCGCCGAGGTCTCGATCTCCCCTCCGCCGTCACCGGCGACCATCCGGAAACTGGCGGCGGACACGGTCCGGCCGTCCGGGGTGGCCACCTCGACCGGACCGGTCGCCGCACCGGCCGGCACCAGCACCTTCAAGGCACTGTCGGACCGCTCGACGATTTGGGCCACGACTCCGCCGCCGAACCGCACCACGTTGTCGGTGGTGGCGTCGGCGAAGCCGGAACCGGAGAGGACCACGGAGGTGCCCGCATACCCGGACGTCGGATCCATCGTGGTGACCGACGGCGCGGGCGCGGCGAGGGTGAAGGACTCCGGTGACTGAGCCGTGCCACCGCCCGCCGTCACCGACACCTTCCCGTTCCCGGCCGCGGCTGGGACCTTGACCTTCAGCCGCGTCGCGGACGCGGAGACGACCTCGGCCGTCTTCCCGCCGAACGAGACCGCGTTCGAGGCGGCTGTCGTGGCGAAGCCGGTACCGGACAGGGTGACGGTCGCCCCGACGGCGGCCCGGGTCGGCACCAGCGACAGCACCGACAGATCGGCGGACGCGAACCGGTCGATGCCGAGTCGGTTGCCGGCCTCGTCGTAGCGGTAGCGGGCCGTCTCACCGGCCGGGTCCGTGACGCCGACCAGACGGCCGGCCGCGTCGTACGCGTATACGGCATTGCTGACCGCCGGAGCGGAAGCCGCCTTGTTCACCGGACCCGCCGGTTCGGCCGCGGGCTTCGCCTCGGAAGGCGGTGCCGAAGGCGGTGCCGATGACGACGACCCGGACATGGGCACGGGCGGCGGCGCCGCCTCGGCCGACACCAGGCCGACCGACAGTGCCAGCACCAGCGCCCCCACGGTCAGCGACCGCCAGCGCGCAGACAGATGAACCCCGAAACGCTCGCCGTGCATACGCACGTGCCCTCCCCAGAGCAATAAAAATAGGCCATAGAAGACCCAAGATGCCCACACTCCGCACGCGGGCGATCACAAAGTACACACATCCCGTCACCGTCGCACCATAAAAATCGACAAGTCCATGCCAACGCCGTGCAGATGACATCTGGCAGGTCAGAGGTCCGGCGGGGAGGCGGCCGGGCGGCGGTGGGACGTTCCCGGGCATGGGGGACACTGGAGCGCGAACGACGAGCACAAGACAGCACCAGACGCCCCCGACAGGAGCCGACCCCCATGCCCCGTCTCGCTCTGTACGCCCTCGCCGTCTGCGTCCTCACCGTCGCCGCGGCCGTGGTCTCCTTCATCCAGGGGAACTGGATCGGCATCGTGTGGGTGCTGCTGGCCGGGCTGTCCTCCAACATGGCCTGGTACTACGTGCGCAGGGCGAAGGCAGAACGCGCGGCCCGTACGGCGACGACCACGGGCTGACGGCCCGCGCCGCGCCCGGCACGGGCCGCGCGTCTCCCCTCTACCCTCTACGTACTACACGTCCTGTATGTACTGGGCGTACTACACGTCCGTCACGCGCAGGCCCGCGTGTGCCTTGTAACGGCGGTTCACCGAAATCAGGTTGGCCACCAGCGACTCCACCTGGTGGGCATTGCGCAGCCGGCCCGCGAAGACCCCGCGCATGCCCGGGATACGGGCCGCCAGCGCCTGGACGAGGTCGGTGTCCGCGCGTACGTCGCCCAGCACCATCACATCCGTGTCGATCCGCTCGACCGCCGGGTCCTGGAGCAGCACCGCGGAGAGATGGTGGAAGGCGGCGGTCACCCGGGAGTCCGGCAGCAGGGCGGCGGCCTGCTCGGCGGCGCTGCCCTCCTCCGGCCTCAATGCGAAGGCGCCCTGCTTGTCGAAGCCGATCGGGTTGACGCAGTCGACGACGAGCTTGCCCGCCAGCTCCTCCCTCAGGGACTCCAGGGTCTTGGAGTGTCCCTCCCACGGCACGGCGACGATGACCACGTCGCTGCGGCGCGCGCACTCGGCGTTGACCAGGCCCTCGACGCCGTTGCCCAGTTCGGCCGCCGCCGTCTCCGCCCGCTCGGCGACCCGGGATCCGATGATCACTTTCTGTCCGGCCCTCGCCAGCCGGTAGGCGAGCCCGCGTCCCTGGTCGCCGGTGCCGCCGAGTACCCCGATGACGAGACCGGAGACATCCGGGAGGTCCCAGGGGTCCTTGGCGGGGGGCTTGGGTGTGCTGCCACTGTCCGTTGAAGTCATGGTCACGACCCTACTCGCCGGTACTGGGTCCCGTTCGGGTGAGCCGTTCCCGACCACCCGCGCCACGGCGGCCGGCTGCGGCAGGATGCGGGCCCATGGATGCCGTACGCGTCGCACTGCTGCGTGAAGTACTCGCCGGAACGGAATGGCCGTCCGCGACCCGCCGGTTCGCGGGGGCGCTGCGCGCCTCCGTCGTGTCGCAGGGCGGCGGGCTGCTGCTCGTCGGGACGGCGGAGTACGAGCCGTGGCATCTCACCGCGCATCTCGTGGACGAGGCGGCGTGGTCGGGACAGCCCGAGCTCACGCCCACGCTGGTACGGCACCGGGTGCGCTCCGGGGACCCGGCGCATCTGGCCGTCGGCCTCGGCCGCCTCGAAGCGGCCGGCCGGGGCGAGACGCTGCTCGTCGTGGCGCCGGAGCGGCCGGGCACCGGACTGCTGGAGCGGGTCCACGGCGCCCGCCGGGCCGGGGCGACGGTGCTGTCGCTCGATGGCGGGGACGCGGAGGTGCGCGGGCTGGCGCACGACGCCCTGTCGGTGGACGCGGTGGAGGCGGCGCACGGCGTGGATCTGGACACCGTGCAGCATCTGGTGAGCGCGGCGGCCGGGGAGAACAGTCTGCCGGGACCGCGCGGGCGGCGGCGGTTCCGGGACCGGCTGTCCCGGCTGGCCGACCAGCTGACGGCACCGCCGCCCGCCCGCTGGTGAGCCCGCCCGCCGGAAAGCCCTGGTCCCCGGTAGGCCCTGCTCGCCGGTAAGCCCCCCGCCGGTGGACCCCTCCCGCCGGCAAGTCCTGCTCGCTGGCGAGCCCGCCCGCCGGTAGGCCCCTGGCTGCCCGTTCGGCCCTGCCCGCCGACCCCGCCCGTCGGCGGTTCCGCTCCCCGGCGAGCCCCGGACAATTCACTTGCCCAATCCACTCATCCGCGCCAATCATGGCCTCTCGTGACCAAAAAGCTCGGCGCGATACTCCCGGATCTCTCCCCACTGCGTTCCTCCCGGGAGTTCCGGCTGCTCTGGGTGCAGGGGCTGGTGACGAACTTCGGCAGCTTCATGGCCATGATCGCGCTGCCGCTCCAGATCAAAGACCTCACCGAATCGCCGCTGGCCGTCGGCGCGATGGGCGCGGTGGAACTGGTGCCCCTGGTGATCTTCGGGCTGTACGGCGGAGCGCTCGCCGACGCCGTCGACCGGCGCAAGGTCATCCTGCTCACCGAAGCGGGACTCGGGGTGCTCGCCGCCGTCCTGCTGGTGAACTCGCTGCTTCCCGAGCCGCTGCTGTGGCCGCTGTACGTGGTGGCGGCCGGGGTGTCCGCGCTGGCGGGGCTGCAACGGCCGGCGCTGGACTCGCTGATGGCGCGCATCGTCCCGCACGACCAGCTCACCGCGGCCGCCGCCCTCAACGCCGTGCGCTGGCAGCTCGGCGCGATCGCGGGGCCCTCGCTGGCCGGTCTGGTCGTCGCGTACGCCGGTCACGGCACGGCCTACGGGGTCACGGTCCTGGGCTTCGCCGTCTCCGTACTGCTCTGTCTGCGGCTCGCGCCCGCGCCCGCCGCGCACGACGCGAAGGCGCCGTCCCTGCGGGGCATCGTGGAGGGGGCCCGCTACGCGTGGAGCAGACCGGTACTGCTGGGGACGTACGCGATCGACATGGCCGCCATGTTCTTCGCCTTCCCGAACACGATCTTCCCGTTCCTCGCGGACGATCTGGACGCGGAGTGGGCGCTCGGTCTGATGTACGCGGCGGGGTCGGTCGGCTCGGTGGCGCTCAGTCTGACCAGCGGCTGGACCTCACGGGTCCGCAGACACGGCCTCTTCGTGGTGTTCGGCGCGGCGGGCTGGGGGCTGGCGATCACGGCCGCGGGGTGGTTCTCGAACATCTGGGTGGTGCTGGTCTGTCTGGGGCTCGCGGGCGCGGGCGACATGCTCAGCGGTCTGGGGCGCTCGACCATCTGGAACCAGACGATCCCGGAGGAGCTGCGTGGCCGGCTCGCGGGCATCGAGGTGCTCTCGTACAGCGTCGGACCGCAGCTCGGGCAGATCCGAGCGGGCGCGATGGCGGGCTGGACGGGCACCCGCCCCGCCATCTGGAGCGGCGGACTGGCCTGTGTGGCCTCGGTGGGGCTGCTCGCGGCGGTGCTGCCGAGGCTGGTGACGTACGACTCGGGGACGGACGAGGACGCCCTGCGCCGCCGCGCCCAGAAGGAGGCGGCGACGACGGCGACGACAACGACGGCCTGACCCCGTACCTCGTATCCCGTACCCGTGCCCGGGGTCGTTATCCCGTGCGTGGCCTGCGGTACTTGTCCCGTCAGGCGGGCGGGTTCGTGTCCTCCCCGGCCCCGGCCTCGCCCTTGGAAGCGTCGTGCCAGCGCGGATCCGTCTCCCACTCCAGATTGCGCTCCTGGGCCGTCTGCATCGCGTGCTCCGCCTCCTGGCGGCTCGTGTAGGGCCCGAAGCGGTCCTTGGCGGGACATTCGGGCCCCTCCTCGACCTTGTGGTGCTTCAGGCAGTAGTACCACTCGCCGGGTTTGCCGACCGTGCGCTTCTTGAACAGGGCCATCATCGGCTCCTTCCTCTGACGCCATGCTGCCCCACCCGCGCTCGTTAGACTCGCTGGCATGTCTGGCCAGTCACTGCTCGTACCAGGCGAGCTCTCTCCCGTCCGTTCCGTTCCCGGAAACATCCGGCGCCCCGAGTACGTCGGGAAACCCGCTCCTACCCCGTACACCGGGCCGGAAGTGCAGACCGCCGAAACCATCGAGCTGATGCGCGTCGCGGGCCGCGTCGCCGCGCAGGCGATGGAGGAGGCCGCGAAGCACATCGCGCCCGGCGTCACCACGGACGAGCTGGACCGGGTCGCGCACGAGTTCATGTGCGACCACGGCGCCTATCCGTCGACGCTCGGCTACCGGGGCTTCCCCAAGTCCCTCTGTACGTCAGTCAACGAGGTCATCTGCCACGGAATCCCGGACTCCACGGTGCTCCGCGACGGCGACATCGTGAACCTGGACGTGACCGCGTACCTCAACGGGGTGCACGGCGACAACAACGCCACCTATTTCTGCGGGGATGTCGACGAGGAGTCGAAGCTCCTGGTCGAGCGGACCCGCGAGGCATTGAACCGTGCCATCAAGGCCGTACGCCCCGGCCGGCAGATCAATGTGATCGGGCGGGTCATCGAGTCGTACGCGAAGCGGTTCGGTTACGGCGTCGTCCGGGACTTCACCGGGCACGGGATCAACTCGTCCTTCCACTCCGGGCTGATCATCCCGCACTACGACAGCCCGCACGCCACCACCATGATCCAGCGGGGTATGACCTTCACCATCGAGCCGATGCTCACGCTCGGTACGTACGAGCACGACATGTGGGACGACGGCTGGACCGTCGTGACCAAGGACCGCAAGCGGACCGCGCAGTTCGAGCACACGCTGGTGGTGACGGAGACGGGGGCCGAGATTCTCACCCTTCCCTGAGGTTGCCGACCCGGGTGGGCGGGGTACCGTTTTTACCGACAGGACGTCGGGAACCAGTTGACTTAGGTAAGCCTAAGTAAGAGTATCGGTCATGGCGGCCGCCCCTGCCGCCGGCGCCGGCAGCCGCCTGCTCCCGTCAGCTCCCGTCCCCCTCGGTTCCCGGAGGCCCGCCTTGGACGCAACCGCCACCTCCACCCCGTTCTCCACGCTCATCCGTGTCGCCTCGCACGCCCAGCACACGGAGGCGGAGACCTCCACGTTCATGAGCGATCTGATGGGTGGCCGGCTCGGCGTGGACGCGTACGCGCGCTACACCGAGCAGCTGTGGTTCGTGTACCGCGCGCTGGAGGGCGCCTCGGAGACGTTGCGACAGGACCCGGTCGCCGGGCCCTTCATCCAGCGCGAGCTGGAGCGCACGCCCGAGCTGGAGCGCGATCTGGCGCATCTGCGCGGGGCCGACTGGCGTACGGGCCTGGCGCCGCTGCCCGCGACCGCCGCGTACGCCGCGCGGGTCGAGGAGTGCGCGCGCACCTGGCCCGGCGGCTTCGTGGCGCACCACTACACCCGCTATCTCGGGGACCTCTCCGGCGGCCAGATCATCCGTGACAAGGCGGAGAAGACCTGGGGCTTCGCCCGCAAGGGAGACGGCGTCCGCTTCTACGTCTTCGAGGGGATCGCCAACCCGGCCGCGTTCAAGCGGAGTTACCGCGAGCTGCTCGACCGGGTGGCGGCGGACGATCTGGAGAAGCAGCGGATCATCGACGAGTGCAAGCGCGCGTTCGACTTCAACGGCGCGGTGTTCCGGGAGCTGGGCGCGCAGTTCCCGCTGAGCGCCTGAGCCCATGTCCCGCTGAGCGCCTGAGTGCGTGTCCCGCTGAGCGCGTAAGCACCTCTGCGCCTGGCCGAGTGAGTGAACGACTGGGCACCTGCGCCGAACGCGGCGTCAGCGGGCCGTGAGCAGCCGCACCCGGCCGCC
This sequence comes from Streptomyces sp. NPDC102274, assembly GCF_044766385.1. Lineage (NCBI taxonomy): Bacteria > Bacillati > Actinomycetota > Actinomycetes > Kitasatosporales > Streptomycetaceae > Streptomyces > Streptomyces sp. NPDC102274. The sequence continues at coordinate 26,488 of NZ_JBIWLW010000005.1, forward strand.
GATCTCGATCGATCCGTCAGGGCCGGGGGCCGTGATCAACTGCGACCCCCGGCCCTGCGTGATGTTCAGGGCGCGGCCCAGCTCCGCCGTGAGCAGCAGCGCCGCCGCGCCGGTCGCCTCGTCCTCGGCGATGCCGTCGTCACGGCGCGGGAAGGCGCGGGCCCTGACCCGGCCCGCCGCCTCGTCCTCCCAGGCCCAGGCGTAGAGCCAGCCCTCGCCCGGCGGCGGGGCGGGCAGCGCGTCGACCTCGGCGGCCGAGGCGTACCGCCGGAGCGTACGCGGCGGGGCCCACTCGGGGCGGGCGGTGATCCAGGTGAACTCGCCGTCCTGGCGCACCCACACCTCGCCCGCGGGCGGGTTCACGGTCTCCAGGTCGAGCAGCCAGGCCGCGCCGACGAGCGGATGCCCGGCGAAGGGCAGCCGCAGCCCCGGCGTATAGATGTCGACCACACCGCGCTCGGGGTCGTCGACGAACACGGTCTCGCTGTAACCGAGCCGGGCCGCGATGGCCTGCCTGGCCGCCCGGTCGGGGTGGTGACGCCCCTCGCGGACGACACCGAGCGTATTGCCGTGCCGGCCGTCGGCTCCGCAGAAAACACTGAGTACGTCGATGTCAGTCACGCGGGCATTTAAGCACCGCCGTTGAGCGGCGCGAATTCCACCGCCACGGCCTGGGACGGACGTCCGTACAGACGCGGCCACGGCAGGGCGTCTCGTGGTGCCCCGCCGTGCCGGGTGCCGCACGGCGGGTGGGGACGGCGGTTACGCGGGCTCCTCCTGGCCGGTACGGCGCCGCTTGGCCGCGAAGACGACGGCCGCGCCGGCGGCGGCGATCGCACCGGCCGCGCCCATCAGCGCGCCGGCCGGGACCTCGGAGCCGGTGGAGGCGAGGGACCCGTCTCCCGTGCCGCCGACGGTGCCACCACCCGCCGTACCGGCACCGCCGGTGGTGCCGGACGTACCCCCGGAATCGCCCGAACCTCCCGAACCGCCGGTGCCACCCGGGAGATCGGCGTCCTCGTCGCCCGTGCCCTTGGGGAAGCGGTAGGCCGCCGCGCCCGACTTCGTGGCGCCGTCGGCGAGTTCGACCTTGCCCTGGGCGATCGGGCCCACGACGTACGCGCGGAAGGACTCCTTGACGCCCCAGTCCAGGGTGCCGTCCTTCAGGGCCGGCTTCGGGGCGGCGCCGGGCGCGGCGGGCGGCCCCGCGGGCGGTCCCGCGAGCGCGCCGGCCGGGGCGCCGGACGCGAGCGCCGGGAGGGTGAAGGCGGTGGCGCCGAGGGCTGCCGCCGTCGCGATGGCGGCGGCGAGTGCTATGGGGCGGCGGGTGGCTGGCATGGGTGGGAGTTCTCCTTGATCGTGTGACGCGGAATGCCGGAATGCATCGAATCCATGCGAAAAATGGGGGGGTGATGGCGCCTTGGCGCCAGGTTGTGGCGTGTTGGCGCCGGGTCATGGCAGGTGAGTGCCGGGTTATGGGGTGTTGGCACGCCGGGTTTACGGGTATTGGCGCGCCGGGTTATGGCGTGTGGGCGCCACGGCGCCTGCGGACGGCAACGACCGTGAAGCCCGCCAGTCCCGCGACGACGAGCGCACCCGCGCCGATGGCCACGTACGTCCCCGTACCGGCGGACGACGAAGACGAAGAGGACGAAGAGGACGACGCCGCTTCCGTGGCCGACCCGGTGGAGGGGGAGGCGGAAGCCGTGTCCTCCGGCGCCGGGGAGGGCGAGGCGTCACTGCCCAGATCGGGCAGCGCGGGCAACTCGGCCTTCTCGTCGACGGCGACGGCGAGCGAGATGGAGTCCCTCGCCGTACCGGCCGCGTAGAGGGAGCCGAAGGTCTCGGCGCCCTGTGACGTGAGCGTCGTGGGGACCTCGGTGAGCGAGGCGAGGCCGTCCTCGGGTGTGAAGTCCTTGGCCGCGAAGGTGACGATCGGCACGGCCTTACGGGGCGGACTGCCCTCGGCCGCGTCGGTGACATCCGCCGAGAGCGTGCCCTTGCCGTCCTTCACCCGTACGACGACCTTGGTGAGCGTCAGGTCCAGCCCGGTCCCGGTGAAGCGGACGCTGCCCGCGAAGGCGGCGTCGAGCGTGCCCTTCCCGGCGTCGTACGTCCCCTTGCCCCGCGGAAAGCGGAACAGCGCGCCTCCGTCCCGGGCCCCTCCGCTCAGCGTCCATTTCCCCTTGGCGATGGGGCCGGTGACGTACTCGCGGTAGGTACGGCGCACGCCCCAGTCGACGGCCGCGTCCACGATCGCGTGTGTTGCCTTCTCGCCGTCTCCGGGCTCGCTCGCGGACGCCGTCGGGGACTTCTTCGCCGCGCCGGCCGCCTTCACATCCACGGACAGGCTGACCGGATCGAGCGGCGTACCGGCGGTGTAGTACCCCGCGAAGGCGGTGGCGCCCTGTGCGGTGAGCGTCGCCGGGACGCCGGTGAGGACGACGGGGCTGCCGCCGCCCTTCATCCCGATCCCGGAGAGATCGAGCGTGGCGAGCGGGACCTGGGAGGCCGAGGTGACCTTGCCGCTCCCCTTCGGTTTGCTGGTCATGTCCGCGTGGAGCGTGCCGCTGCCGCCGGAGATCCGCACGGTGGGACGGCTGATCGTGAGATCGAGTTCATGGGTGCCGTCGGCCTTGAGGTGACCGACGAACCGGACGCCGCCGGAGAAGCCGGCCCCGAAGGCGCCGGTGTCCGGGTCGTAGGAGCCGGTGGCCGAGTGGAACCGGAACTGGCTGCCGACCGTGGCCGCGCCCCCGTTGAGAGCCCAACTGCCCTGCGCGATGGGCCCGGTGACATAGCTGAGGAACGACGACTTGATGCCCCAGTCGAGCCGGCCGCCCTGCACCGTACGGTCGGCCGCCTGCGCGCCGACGGCCGGCAGCAGGGCCACCGACAGCCCCATGAGCAGCGCGACGACGAACGCGCGCACGGGTCTGAAGGACAGCATCGGAGTCACTCCCACGTCTGACGAGCAGGGATGGCGGACCCAGATACATAACCACCCCGGGTCTAGCAAGCGAGGTAAGGCTAACCTAAGCTATCTCCGGCCTGCGTCGGAACCCTTACCCCACAGAAGCCCCGACCGAACAACTCGACAGAACGAACAGGATGGTGCGCTCGGTGCGCAGACCACGCCTCACGGGCGCCCTTCTCTCCGTACCCGCCCTTGCCCTGACCGCCACCGGCTGCGGCGGCGACGGCACGAAGGCCGCCGACGCGAAGCGGAATCCGCCGCCCACGGCCGCCGCCGACCGGGTGGAGCCACTGGCCGCCACGCCCACGCCCCGGCTGCCCGTCACCGTCAGCTCCGCCGACGGCAGGAAGGTCACGGTCGCCTCGGCCGACTGGATCGTGCCGCCGACCGGTTCGCTGAGCGAGATCGTCTTCACTCTCGGGAGGTCGTACGGATGGGCCGGGCGCCCTGGGCCGGTACGGCGCTGGAGGACGAGGACGACGCCGCCGTCGCGGGCGCGTTGGCGGCCACCGAGACCACCGAGTTCGCGCCGCGCCCCTTCTCCGCGCTCTCCGGCGGCGAGCGGGCCCGGGTCGCGCTCGCCCGCGTCCTCGCCCAGCGCGCCCCGCTGCTCCTGCTCGACGAGCCGACCGCCGCGCTCGATCTGCGCCATCAGGAACTGGTCCTGCGGGTCTGCCGGGAGCGCGCCGCGGTGGGCGACGCCGTCGTGGTCGTCCTGCACGATCTGGGACTCGCCGCCGCCCACGCGGACCGTACCGCCGTACTGCACGACGGCGCCGTCGCCGCCGTGGGACCGCCCGCCGGGATCTTCCGCGACGGGTTGCTGAGCCGGGTCTACCGCCAGCCCGTCGAGGTCTTCCCGCATCCCCGCACCGGCGTTCCGCTGGTGGTCCCGAGGCGCGCTTCTTGAGCGAAGCGCGATTCTTGACCCGGACTTGACCCGCCCTTGGGGCACTCCGGAGGCGCCTGTGACCTGCCCGTATCCGGGGCGAGAAGTGAGAGCCGAATCACTGCGCGACCGATCACAGCGCAGGTAAGCCTCAGCTAAGTTAGGGCCGCCTCACTCCCGCACTTCCGCCGCGTTTCCACCCGATATTCCCGCCCGATATTCCCACCGGTGTTCCCCGCCGATATTCCCACCCGCTTCCAGCCCGATTCCAACCACAGTGGAGCCCCGCATGCGACCTGTCCGTCTCTCCGTCGTCACCGCCGCCGCGGCGGTGGCCGCCCTGACCGCCGTGACGGGCTGCGCCGAGAAGAGCGACGCGAACGCCGGTGACGGCGCCGTCCAGGTCACCGCGGCGGACGACTCCTGCGCGGTGTCCAAGAAGGAGTTCCCGGCGGGCCATGTGGAGCTGGCCGTCGAGAACAAGGGCGCCAAGGTCACCGAGGTCTATCTGCTCTTCCCGGACGACCGGATCGTCACCGAGCGCGAGAACATCGGCCCCGGCACGAAGGCCACGATCACCGCCGAGGTGAAGGCCGGCTCGTACGAGATCGCGTGCAAGCCCGGTATGAAGGGCGACGGCATCCGCCAGAAGGTCACGGTCACCGGCGGCACCGCCGCCGCCGAGCGCAGCCCGGAGATGGACGCCGCGGTCGCCGCGTACCGCAAGTACGTCCAGACGCAGGCCGACGAGACGCTGCCGAGGGTCACGGTCTTCACCGACGCCGTGCGCGCCGGCGATCTCGAAGCCGCGAAGAAGGCGTACGCGCCCTCGCGTATCGGCTGGGAGCGCACCGAGCCGGTCGCCGAGTCCTTCGGTGACATCGACCCGAAGGTCGACGTGCGCGCGGACGGCCTGGAGGACGGCCAGAAGTGGACGGGCTGGCACCGGCTGGAGAAGGAACTCTGGCAGGACAAGAAGCTCGGCCCGGACGCCACGTCGCTCGCGGACGCCCTCGACAAGGACCTCGCCGACTGGCAGCAACGGGTCGGCAGGGCCGAGATCACCCCGACCTCGATGGCCAACGGTGCCAAGGAACTTCTCGACGAGGTCGCCGCGGGCAAGGTCACCGGCGAGGAGGAGCGCTACAGCCACACCGACCTGGTCGACTTCAAGGCGAATGTCGAGGGCGCGCAGCACTCGTACGAGCTGCTCAAGCCGGTCGCCTCGAAGAACGACGCGGCGCTGGTGACGGAGCTGGACAAGCGGTTCACCGCGCTCAACACGCTGCTGGACACGTACCGCGACGGCCCGGACTCGTACACCTTCACCTCGTACGAGAAGGTCGGCGAGGCGCAGCGCAAGGAGCTCTCGGACGGTGTGAACGCGCTGGCCGAGCCGCTCTCCAAGCTCGCCGCCGCCGTCGTCGTCAAGTAGGCCCGCGCACCATGCGTTTCGACGACATCGGAGACGACAGCACGGACTACGGCGCCGAGCACGACGCGAAGACGCCGGCCGCGCCGGCCTCGCCGTCCCGCCGCGCGCTGCTCGGCTGGGGCGGTGCCGGGCTCGCGCTCGGCGCCGTCGCGGCCGGTGGCGCCATGGCGGCGGTCCGGGACGGTGACACCGCGGCGCCCGCCGCCGAGTCCGGCGCGGCCGTCCCCTTCCACGGCCGCCACCAGGCCGGGATCGCCACCGACGTCCAGGACCGGCTGCACTTCGCCGCGTTCGATGTGACGACCGAGGACCGCGCGGAACTGGTCCAGCTGCTCAAGGACTGGACCCGCGCCGCCGAGCGGATGACGGCGGGACACACGGTCGGCGAAGGCGCGTACGGAGGTCTTCCCGAGGCCCCGCCCGACGACACCGGCGAGGCCCTCGGCCTCCAGCCGTCCCGGCTCACGCTCACCGTCGGCTTCGGTCCCGGCCTTTTCGCCAAGGACCGGTTCGGGCTGGCGGAGCGGCGCCCGGCCGCGCTCGGCGAGCTGCCCAAATTCCCCGGTGACAACCTCGATCCGGCGCGCGGCGGCGGCGATCTCTGCGTCCAGGCGTGCGCGGACGATCCGCAGGTCGCCGTGCACGCGATCCGCAATCTGGCCAGGATCGGCTTCGGGAAGGTCGCGGTGCGCTGGTCGCAGCTCGGTTTCGGCAAGACGTCGTCGACCACGCCCGGCGCCCAGACCCCCCGTAACCTCTTCGGCTTCAAGGACGGCACCAGCAATATCGCGGGCACGGACACCGCCGCGCTCGACACACATGTCTGGGTGTCGGACGCGGACGGCCCCGGCTGGCTGGCGGGCGGCTCGTATCTGGTGGCCCGCAGGATCTCGATGCGGATCGAGACCTGGGACCGTACCTCCCTCCAGGAGCAGGAGGACGTCTTCGGCCGGGACAAGGGCGAGGGCGCGGCGGTCGGCAGGGCGCGCGAGCACGACAAGTCCAATCCGAAGGCGATGCTGCCGACGTCGCATGTACGGCTGGCGCATCCGGACTCCCACCACGGGGCGCGGATGCTGCGCCGCGGCTACTCCTTCACGGACGGTACGGACGGCCTCGGCCGGCTCGACGCGGGGCTGTTCTTCCTGGCGTACCAGCGGGACATACGGAACGCGTTCATCCCTGTACAACGCTCACTGGCGCGCTCCGACGCGCTCAACGAATACATCCAGCACGTGGGTTCAGCGGTCTTCGCGATCCCGCCGGGCGTCCGGGACAAGGACGACTGGTGGGGCCGGGCCCTGATCTCCTGATATCGGGAAGGGAGTTCCGGCGTGTTCGGGAACTATCTGATCGGTCTGCGCGAGGGCCTTGAGGCCAGTCTCGTGGTTTGCATCCTGGTCGCGTATCTGGTCAAGACGGAGCGGCGCGACGCGCTGCGCCCCATCTGGCTCGGGATCGGGGTGGCGGTCGTCATCGCACTCGGTTTCGGCTTCGGGCTCGAATTCGGCTCGCAGGAGCTGACGTTCGAGGCGAAGGAAGCGCTCGGCGGCTCGCTGTCGATCCTCGCGGTGGCGCTGGTGACCTGGATGGTCTTCTGGATGCGGCGTACGGCGCGGCATCTGAGGACGGAGCTGCACGGCCGGCTGGACGCGGCGCTCCAGATGGGTACGGGCGCGCTGGTCGCGACGGCGTTCCTGGCCGTGGGCCGGGAGGGGCTGGAGACCGCGCTGTTCGTCTGGGCGTCGGTACGCGCCTCTTCGGACGGCAGCCACGCGCCGCTGATCGGTGTGCTGCTCGGTATCGCCAGCGCGGTGGTGCTCGGCTGGCTCTTCTACCGGGGCGCGCTGCGCATCAATCTGGCCAAGTTCTTCACCTGGACCGGCGGGATGCTGGTGATCGTCGCGGCCGGTGTGCTCGCGTACGGCGTCCATGACCTCCAGGAGGCGCGGTTCCTCGGCGGCCTGTCCAGCAAGGCGTTCGACATCAGCACGACCATTCCGCCGGACAGCTGGTACGGCACGCTGCTCAAGGGCGTCTTCAACTTCCAGCCCGACCCGACGGTCCTTCAGGTCATTGTCTGGTGCCTGTATCTGGTCCCGACGCTCGCGCTGTTCCTGGCGCCGGTAGGGTTGGGGCCGGTCAGTCGGGGTCAAGGAGCAGAGGCGGCCGATGAGCAGGCGGGGAAGGCCAATTCGGGCAGCGGCAGGGCTCGCGACGGTGATGGTGCTGTCGCTGACGGCGAGCGGATGCGTGACGGTGCACGGGGAGCTGGCGGTACTTCCGTCGGCGGACCGGAGTGAGGCCGCGCGGGCGCTGAAGGATTTCACCGACGCGTACAACGCGGCGGACAAGGCATACGATCCGGCGCTCGACGCGGGCCGGGTGACCGGCGCGCTGGGCGCGATCAACCAAGCCGGTCTCAAGGCGGCCGGCGTCATGAACCCGGACGGCAACCCGGAGCATCAGCCGCTGGAGCTGACCGACGCGACGTTCACGATCCCCAAGAAGGCGGGCTGGCCGCGCTGGTTCGTCGCGAACACCGACAGCAACCGCGACGCGGACAACGGCGGCTCGCAGGACACGCGCTGGGTGCTGGTCTTCGTACGCAACGGCCCCGACGAGCGGTGGAAGGTGCCGTATCTGACGATCCTGGCCGCGAACGGGGTCCCCGACTTCGCGACGGACAAGGACGGCTGGGGCGAACCGGTGGCGCCGGACAGCGAGGCGCTGGCGGTGGCGCCGGAGAAGCTGAGCGAGGCGTACGCCTCGTATCTGCGTGACGGTACGGCGAAGACCTTCGCGAACGGGCCGCATACGGACGGATGGCGGGAGGCCCGCGAGAAGAACGCGCGGCTGCCCGGTCTGGTCACGCAGTATGTCGACCAGCCGCTGGCCGACGGCGACTTCGCCCCGCTGGGTCTGGCGACGAAGGACGGCGGCGCGCTGGTCTTCTTCGCGACGCGGTACTTCGAGCGGCAGACGGGCGCGAAGGATGTCACGCCGCGGGTGAACGCGGATGTGAAGGCGCTGCTGACGGGCGAGATACGGAACACGCTCACCAAGGAGTGGGTCTCCAGCCAGGTGGCGCTGGTCCCGCCCGCCGGGGCGGACACGCCGACGGTGGCGGTGACGAGCCGTCTTCAGGGGGTCACGGCGGCGAAGGGGTCGTAGATCCTGTCGCGCGGGCTCCGCGAACACGGCTCAGCGGCTCAGCGGCGAGAGCTTCGGCAGCCTGTGAGCGGCTCGGCGGCCGGACCGTCAGCGGCGGCCTGTCAGCGGCTCAGGGTCCAGACCGTCAGCGGCTCAGGGGTCCGGAGGCCCGGCGGCCGGACTGGCGGGGCCTCTCAGCGGCCCATCGGCCAGGCCACCGCGTGCGGGTCCAGCTCGCCGTTCTCGCCCGCGTACCGGGCACACGCGTCGGTCAGGGTCTCCAGCAGTGTCAGCGGGTCCGGCAGCGGGTGCTCGGGGCCGCGCAGCCACCCCACCGACAGCTCGCCGGGCAACCGCGCCGGGGGTACGAGCACATAGCTGCCCCGGCAGTGCCAGCGCAGCCCCGGGTGCTCGTCCATCGTCTCGGGGTGGCAGTCCAGCTCACAGGGCCACCACTCGTCCTCGTCCTCGGGGGTGCCCCGGGTCGCGGTGAAGAAGAGCATCCGGTCGCCGCCGGAGTCCGCCACGGGCCCGACGTCGATGCCCTGTTCGAGCAGGCGCTCCAGCGCCCGGCTGCCCGCTTCGAGCGGCACGTCGAGAACGTCGTGGATCATGCCGGTCGCGGTGATGAAGTTGGCCTCGGGCTGGTTGCGCGCCCATCGCTCGATCTGTGCGCGATCGGTCGTGGACTGGGTCTGCCAGGCGAAAGAGAGAGGATGTCTGGCCGGGGTGGGACAGCCGATCCGTTCACAGGAACATCGGTATCCGACGGGGTGGGCGGCGGGCGAGACGGGCATACCGGCATTCGCGACAGCGAGCAGCAGCGCCTCCCGGTCGGCCACGTCCCCGTCGAACGCGGAACCGCCGGCGCCCTTCTTGGGACGCCTGCGCAGCCACTGGGGAATCCTGCTCTCCGTGCCGCGGAAGCGGCCGAAATCGTCGCCCATCGATCCCCTCACACCTCATGCTCGTCCCTGCGGACTCTCCCCATGCTCCCACCATCCTGCTCCCCGGGTGGCCGCGAGCCCTCACCGGGGTATGGGGACCCGTCAGTCACCGCGGGGCGGATCGCGGCTTATGCGGGGATATATGGCCCCGTACGGGGCCTGTGGAACCGGTGGCATTCACCACACCCGCCCCGTATGCATCGACGCGCCCCCGCGCGCCCCCCGGCGCCCGGACGGCCCCGGGCGCTCCGACGGCGCCCCGACGACCCCCGGCAGCGCCCTGGCACTCAGTGCCGCACGGCGGGCCTCGGAGCCAGCCCGCGCAGCGCGTACTCGACGATCGTGTCGGCGTACGCGTGCGTCAGCGGAAGCGTCCGCAGCAGCCAGCGATGGCTGACGGGAGCGATCAGCAGCTCCAGGGCGATACGGGGATCGAGGTCCTGCCGCACCTCCCCGGCCTCCTGAGCGGCGCGCAGCCTCCTCACATAGAGCTGGAGCTGCGGTTCGAGCAACTTCCTGGCGAATTCGAGGCCCAGTTCGGCGTCGATGATCCCGGCGGTGGCGAGCGCGCGGGCGGGCACCTCGTACTTCGGGTCGTTCAGCTCGTCGACCGTGGCGCGCAGGACCAGCTTGAGATCGGCCTCCAGATCGCCCGTGTCGGGGATCTCGTAGCCCCCCTCGCCGTCGCCCGCCTCGCGCGCCACCTGGTCGACGAGATCGAGGAACGCCTCCAGCAGCACGGCGCCCTTGGAGGGCCACCAGCGGTAGATCGTCTGCTTGCCGACTCCGGCGCGGGCCGCGATGCCCTCGATCGTCGTCCTGCCGTAGCCGACCTCGCCCACCAGAGCGAGGGCCGCGTCATAGATCGCCCGGCGGGAGCGCTCACTGCGCCGGGTGGAGTCGGGTGCCCTGCTGTCAGCCATGACCTCAATCTACAACCGGAGAGGCGAGACGTATCGTCTCGTATGCCGTGTACGGAACCACCCGAACGGTTGACAGCGCACGGCCCTCGGGGAGCGGACCATGGCTTCACGCACACCGCACTTCCCGCTTCCTCGACGCCACGCCCCTCCCCCCCCACACCACACCACGCCTCTCTCCCTCCCCCCGCACACACACCACGCCTCACCCACACACACCACATGCGCCCCGCAGCTCGTGAGGAGCCCCCCTTGCCTCGTGACGCCTCGCCCCGCCGCTATCTCATGTGCCCGCCGCACCACTTCGCGGTGACGTACTCGATCAACCCCTGGATGAACCCGGCGAAGCCGGTGGACCTGCGGCTGGCCCTGGCCCAGTGGGAAGAGCTCCGCGACCGCTACACCGCGCTCGGCCACACCGTCTCGCTGCTGGACCCCGACCCCGGCCTCCCGGACATGGTCTTCGCCGCGAACGGCGCCACGGTCATCGACGGCCGCGTCCTCGGCGCCCGCTTCGCCCATCAGGAGCGGCACGGCGAGGCGGAGGCGCATCTGAACTGGTTCCGTACCCATGGCTACACCGACATCCGCGAGCCGGTGCACATCAACGAGGGCGAGGGCGATTTCGCCGTCACCGCCACGTATCTGCTGGCCGGGCGCGGCTTCCGGTCCAGCCCGCTCTCGCACGACGAGGCACAGGAGTTCTTCGGCCGGCCGGTGATCGGCCTGGATCTGGTCGACCCGCGCTACTACCACCTGGACACGGCCCTGTGCGTACTGGACGACGCGGCCGACGAGATCATGTACTACCCCGACGCCTTCTCCCCCGGCAGTCGGGCCGTACTCGCCCGGCTCTTCCCCGACGCGCTCGTCGCCGAGGAACCGGACGCGGGGGCGCTCGGACTGAACGCGGTGAGCGACGGCCGCCATGTGCTGCTCCCACAGAGCGCCGCCGGGCTCTTCACCCCACTGCGCGACCGGGGGTTCGAGCCGTTGGGCATCGACCTCGGGGAACTGCTCAAGGGCGGTGGCAGCGTGAAGTGCTGCACGCAGGAGCTACGGGCCTGACGCGACGGTGCTACGCGTCTGATGCGACGGTGCTACGCGTCTGATGCGACGGTGCTACGCGTCGCACGCGACGCGATATGCCTGAGAGGGCCGTTTCCTCCGGTCCTCCGGCAGTGCTCCGAGGTCGCACGCGAGGGCTTCGGTGGCAACGAGTAGGGTCCCAGACGATGCAGGGACGACGGGGGCGGGGAGCGGATGCGGCGCTGGATCAAGGTGTCGGTGGCGGCTGTGGTGGTCCTGGGCGTGGGCGGATATGTGGCCGCGCCCTATGTGCAGGACTGGAGGCTGGCCCGCAACGCCTGCGGCGGGGCGCTGCCCCGGGACGCGGTGGAGCGGCTCACACCGGCGGACTCGCGGCTCACGTCCGAGGAGTCCCGGCAGATCGACGGGCTCGGCTCCTACCGGTGCAGCCTCACTCTTGAGGGCGACGAGGTGCGCGACAAGCGGTTCGTCGAGATGGCGGCGTACACCCGGCGGGAAGACCAGGACCGGGAGTTCATGGGGCTCTTCCCGGAGGCGGGATTCTCCGCGCAGGCTCCACTGCCCGACGGAATGCCCGGATTTATCGGCCAGTACCGCACCATCCAGCTCCTGCTGGACTGCCCGGATCTCGGCAAGGACGACGAAGGCAGACAGCGCAAGCTTCTGGTGAACACCTGGCTGGGCCGGGACGTCAACACCGGGGTCCCGGGAGCCGCGTACCGGACGGCCGTCGCACTCACCAACTCGGCTTCGGAAAAGCTCGGTTGTGGCGCGGAGCCCCTTGAGGCCCCGAAGCGGGACGTCGCGCTGGCCGACCCCGAGGAAGATCCCAAGACGGTGCCGCTGCTGGACGCGAAGGACACGGCCTGCGAGTGGGTGACCGGGGCCGGGCTGTCCGAGAGCGCGGACTGGCGGGTCGCGGTGGGCGCGAACCACTCGGCGCCCACGGGACGGTGCGACCTGTCCTCCGGGGACGAGGAGTCCGGGGAGAAGGTGTCGCGGATGGTCTTCGTCTCCTGGTACGGCGACTGGAGCAACCGGCTCACGGCCACGAACAACCAGTACGAGCGCCTCTCCCTGACGGCCACCGCCCGCTGCGACGGCGAGGCCGCCAACTACGCGCTCGACACGTCCGATGACATTCCGGGGGTCGACGAGGCCGCGAAGCAGCGGATGCTCAAGCGGTTCGCGGAGGATGAGGTGAGCCGGCGTGGCTGCTCCGGCCTGCGCTTCTCCTTCTGACGCCGTGGGACCCGCGACGTCACTACCTCAACCACAGGGCACGGACATACGCGTCATCCATCAATTGCCTTATCGCACGGGCGCGTTGCGCCGGTAGGTTCCGTTCCTCCGCCCAGCTGTCCACCACCGTGAACAGCTGGTGCCGTCCGTCCATCAGATCACCGCGCACCGGCCCGGTTACCGGCCGGCGGGCGATGTCGCCCATCGGCGGCCGGGTGTCCAACTGCTCCGACGCGGGACGGAACACGCCCCGGGTGTGGGAACGCACAGACGCGTCGAACGCGGCGAGATCGGGAATCGTTCCGTCCCTGGCGTAGCGGGCGCGGTATTTCATGAGGTCACCGACGCGGTCCGCCAGGTCCTCAAGATCGTTGTCGGGCCAGGTCGTCGCGTCCGAGTAGCTCCTGCCCTTATGGGGCACGGCGCGGTAGGCGGGGTCGCCGCCCTGGTCGGTCAGCCGCTCCAGGTAGTGCGCGAGGTAGGAACGCTCGGCGTCGTAGAGGATCGCGAACGCCTCAGGGTCCTTGGCGAGTTCGCCGACCAGAAACTCGATGTCGGCGTCCGCGTCCGCGAGATCGTCCGCGTACTCGAAAGCGGCGTGCGCTTCACCGGGGGCGAGGAAGCGACCGAGCCACATATAGCCATATATGTTGAGCTGGACCTCGTCGGGCGCTACCACCGCCCTGATCGCGTCATCACCGAAATTCTCACGCCCGGCGTCCACGACATGCTCGGCCACCATCCGCGCCACGCCCGGCGCAAGCCCCGCGGGGAGTTCGATGTCGTGGAGCGCGGCGGCCACCGCATAGGCACTACCGGCCTGCGCCACGGTGTGCGGCTTGCCAGGTCCCGTGGAACGCGTCGCCCCGTCCACGATGCGGCCCAGCACGCGGGCACCGTCGCCGCACACCCTCTCGTGCGCCAGCAGCTTCCTCGCGGCCCCGAGACGGGCCACATCGCCACCGGGGTCGAGGGCCTTGGTGGCCGCCACCGGGTCGTCGGCGAGGGCTCGCGCCGAGGTGGGCAGTCGCCAACAGGACTCGTCATCACCGGAGTCGGCGACGGCCAACGGAATCACCACCGCGCCGGCCAGCACCACCGCCGTCACCCCCAAGGCGAGCAGCCGGTGCTTCCTCAGCCGGTGCGACAGCCCGCCACTGTCGCTGTTGCTGTCGCTTCCCCCGTTACGCATTCGGGCAGAGTAGCGACCGTCGGTGGTCACAGCCCCGGCGGGTCCTGATCTCGCCTACGGAGGTGCTACCACTTACGCCACCCTGCCGAGGAACGCGTCGGGAGCTTCACCCTGTGCAGGACCTACGGCCGGCCGACGACATGACGCGGGTCATCCAGCCAGACCCGCTGACCTCCGCCATCGACCGACAGCCCGAACCGGGCCCGTTCCGGTCGCCCCAGGCCGTACCACCGCAGGAACGCCTCCCTCACCTCGGCCCACAGCGCACGAGGCCCGTACTGCTCCACCTCGTACGCCTCCGCTTGCGGGATGTACTCCACCGTTGCCCATGACTTCCGGTCGTCGGCGAGGAGCCATAGCGTCGCTTCCCCGCTGTCGTCGTCGGCTTCGTACCAGCGATACCACGCATCGGTGACGCTCAGGGCGGTGAAGAACGCGGCATCGTCCTGGACAACGTTCTGCGGCGCGATGTCCGTGGTGCCCTTCTCTCCCTCCTCCCCGTGGTAGATGTCCGTGACGCGGCCGGCTCCACCTCGCTGGGTGCGGTCCCACATGAAGGCCGGATATCCGGAGAACGAGCCCCGGGCATTCCCACCCACCACGTCCAGCGTGGCATACGAGCCGCTGAAGAAACTGCTGCCCCACGGGGTGACGATGCGCCCGTCGGGACACTGCTCCAACCACGCCTTCGGCACGTCCCGCATGGTGCACGTACTGAGAACGCGGTGGTACGGAGCGCCCGTTCGGTGTCCCTCACGACCGTTCCCGAGAACAGTCGCCGGGCCAAACCCCGCGCGCTTCAGGTTCGCCCTTGCGGTGTTCAGGACCGCCTCGTCCAACTCCACACTGGTCACGGCGCGTTCGCCCAGCCGGTAACACAGCCAAGCGGCGTTGTAACCCACTCCCGTGCCGATCTCCAGCACTCGATGCCCTTCCCGGACATCGAGCAGATCGAGCATCTCAAGCATGACCGACGGCATCGAAGAAGACGACGTGAAGAGCTTGAACTCCCCGTCGGACGTGGGCTTCCCGTCATTGACCTGCGTCACGACCGGCGCGTCCGAGTAAACCGCCCGCAGCCATCCCTCGGGATCCGCGGTGAAGTCGCCACCCTCGAATACATCAGGGATGAAGAGCCCTCGATCCACCGAAACGACCGTGCCCCGCCAATCGGGCGGCAACGCGCCCTTGCTCTCAAGAGCCTGAACGAGTCCGTGCTGCGTCTGTTGAGTCGTCATCCGACATCACTTCTTCGGTGGCTCATACGGCCTGGTTGGACCCGGCGGTTTGTCGCGGTGACCGTCACTGCTGGAAGTATCGGGCTTGCCGGAGTGATCTCCGCCCTTCTTACCCATCGCTGCCTCACCTTTCGTTGTTCCTTCTACGCCATCGGCGTGGAACCCATTGTTGTACCGAAAGCAGCCAATCAGGACCGTCAGTCGCGTTCCCGCATGGATTGGGCCCTGTAACCGTCGGCCCAGGATTCCAAGATGGCTCGCGCGTCCTCCTCGTCCGCCGAGTGTTCAGCAAAGAAATCGAACAACTCTCGGTAATAGTCGACGTCCTTGGGGTCACGCAGGACAACCTGGCCACTGAACAGTTCGGCCGTCACGAGACGGTCGTCGTAGGTGACGAACGTATGAAATGGCGCGTCCGTTACCCGGCGGCCCAGAGGCAGCACTGACAGATGTACGTTGGGAAGCCTCGAAACCGACACGAGGTGATCAATCTGTACGGCCATGGCCGAGGCATCGCACAACTGCCACCGAACCGCTGATTCCGTCAGCAGGAACTCGAAACGCTTGGACTGGTCGTGGAGTACGCCTTGCCGCTCCAGCTTCAGGCCCATGGCTCGGGAGATGTCACCTCCTGCGGGCTCCACGGCGGGAGACAGGGCTTGCCGCATGTAGTCCGGGGTTTGGAGCAGGCCGGTGACCATGGCGGGCAAGAAATGCCGCATATGGCGAGCACCCGATTCCAGCGCGGCGAGTTCCCGCTGGCGATGGTGCAGGCCGCGTCTCACGGACGTTCTGACGTCCTCGTACTCGGCATTCGCGACCTGGGCCAGACTCAGCAGGTCCGCCGCCGTGGCGTCGTCCAGGCCCAGCGCACGAAGAATCTGCTGTACGTCCACAACGGACGGCAGGAATCGCCCCGTCTCTATTCGAGAGACCTTGCTCTGCGACATCCCACAGCGCACGGCCAACCGCTCACCCGAGAGGCCGGACGCACGGCGTAGCTCCTTGAGCGCTGTTGCGAGGTCGAGGCGATCCTGCCCGGCCTGTTGCGGATCTATCTTCAATCTGCGCCGTACTCCGAGAGCGGAACCGACAGCGAAAGAGCCAATTCCTTCCACTGTCGGTACTGGTTGAGGTCCGGAACCTCAAGTAGGTCCCGGCTGACCTGTGTGCCATCAGACCGATAATTCATGGTGACGACTTCGGAACTGCCGAACAGCCAGAAGTCTTGGTCAGGCAGTCCGGGGTTCTCACGGTCGGTGAGATCAAGGATGCGCACATCCTCTCCGGCCTCGACGTTGTAACGGTACGCCGCGAATTCGTACCGGAGGTAATCCGAGAGTGGGCGGGTGACGACGTGCACTCGTCGAATCCGACGCCCGGAATCACGGAAGCTCCGAACCTTCACCAACCACGGATCATCCTCGGGGAGTTCCAGTTTCCCCGTGGCCCGGAACGTCTCGAACTCGTCCTCTTCGCCCTCCACGGAATAAACAGGGAGGGTTTCCAGCCGGAACGCTTCCCGCTCAAACGAACCGAAGAAGGTTGTCCACTGATCACCATCCAAGTGCACGCATGGCCTCCCTCAACACGTCTTCGGGAATGGAGACCACCGCTTCACCCTCAGGCGTCGTGTGCTCGACGATGTGGCCCTGAACCGCGAGCGTCTTGGGCTTGTCCGTGCGGTAGACCGTGGGGCAGTCGTTCGTCCGGCAATCAGGGTCTCCGCCGGAGATCCGCGTCAGCTTCATGATTGTTCCCCCGTTCCTCTCTGCGGATACGTGCCTAGGACGCTAGAGGGGTGATCGTTGGCGGGCAAGAGCTACCCGCGTTCCCGCATAGACCCGCCCACCGCAGGGGCGACATCCCAGCCATGGGAGATGCGACCGGGGATTCGAACCGCTCGGCATCGACCTCGTGGAGCAGGAGCTACGCGTCCGAGTACGCGAGCGGGTGGCAGCGGCGGGGCGCCGCCGGCGTGCAATGTCCTTGAGGTGGATGTCCTGGTCGGATCGGGGCCGGGCATTAGGACACACCCGGACGGCGTACGTGAGCGCGTTACCCGGCCATGGTCCACAACTGCCGGTGACCGTGGCTGCCTTGCTCGCGGGAACGCACCCATGACAGCCTCTCGAATGTGCGTGGAAACGGGGATGAGACATCGGGGCCCGACCGCCCGTCGAGACTGACCGAGTTGGTCGACTGGCCCGAGGCGGAGCGCCCGGCCGCGCCTCAGGAAGCACCCGGAGCGGCGCCCGCCCCGGCCTTGGCACCGCTGGATGAACTGGCCATCGCGAGGCGTCGGTTCGCGATGTTGCTGGGTGAATTCCGGCGTACGGCGGTGTTGGTGCCGTTCGACGCGTACGGAAGTCTGTGGACCGCTGAGCAGGATGGTGTGCGGTGGATCTGTGCGTTCTCGGACGAGGAGGCGCTGGCCCGGTTCGCGCGGGCGCAGGGTGACGCGGGGCGGGAGTGGACGTACCGCACGATCCTCGGTGCGCGGCTGCTGGATGTGATGGTCCCGATGCTGCCGGGTCCGGCGGGTGTGGCGCTGGACGCGGGCAGTGCGGAGGGCATGCTGTTCCCGCCGGTCAAGGGCATCGTGCCGGACTCGGCGGCCGTTGATCTCGGGGGGACGCAGTGACCGGTGACGGTGCTGATCTGCAGGCTTCGGCGTCGGCGCTTGCCGACATCGCGAAGGGCATCAACCTGGCGCATGCCGAGTTGAAGGAGCTCGGGATGATCGGCGAGGCATCGGCCGGGCGGGGGTTCTCGGACCTGTCGCTGTCCGGGCTGGAGTTGGGTCACGGCGGGCTGACGTCCGAGTTCCAGACGTTCTGCGATCGCTGGGAGTGGGGGGTTCGGGCCCTGACGCTGCGCGGGAACGATTTCGCACAGGGCGTGGGATTGTCGGCCGGTTCGTTCGCCGAGCAGGAGCAGTACGTCAAGGACTCGATCAAGATCGGTGTGAACTCGCTGAACGGTAACCCGCATCTGAGCGAGGACGAGGTCAAGAACGTCAGCTGGGACGAGATCAGCACGCAGAGCGCGTACGACAATCCCGACTGGAGTGCCGAGTCCTTCTCCGAGGCGCACGCGGAAGTCAAGCAGACGTGGAAGGACACGGCGTACGACGTGGAGGACGCGATGCTCGACTCGTTGGAACGCTCGGGGACGATGGACCCGCAGATGCGTGACGTCTTGGACGAGCAGCTCAAGGAGGACCTTGACCCTTCCAAGGAGGCGGTCGCGCAGGCTGAGGAGCCGCGGTGGGGGGAGAGCCGCTGATGGTGGACTGGGGCGGGCTGGCCGACAATGTCATCGACGGTGTCGGCAAGGGGATCGACAAGGGCAAAGAGGTCGTCGGCGAGGGGGTCGACTGGGCCACGGACCGGGTCGGTGACGGCCTGGACAAGGTCGGCGCCCACGACTGGGCCGACTCCGTCACGGACTGGGGCGACGAAACCGCCTCCTCGCTCGGCGCGGAGGTCGGTGAGCAGCAGCTCGGCCAGAGCGAGGAAGCCGACGAGCTGATCCACGGCAAGCCGGAGAAGATCGCCGCGACGGTGAAGAACCTGCGGGATTTCCAGAAGGCGTTCGATCTCGTCGGCGGCGGGATGAAGAAGCTCGACTCCGGTCACTGGAAGGGCGAGGGGGCCGACGCGTTCCGGGAGAAGTTCCAGACACTGCCCACGGACTGGCTGCGCGCCGCCGACGCCTTCGAGGACGCGGCCAAGGCACTGGAGACGTACTCCACGTCGGTCACCAGCGCACAGAGCAAGGCCCGCGAGGCGATCGCCCTGTACAAGGAGGGCAACGAGACCTCCAAGACGGCCGCCGACGCGTTCAACAAGAAGGTCGACGCATACAACGCCGCCCGCGACGGCGACGCCCCTCTTCCCCATCCCGGAAAATTCACCGACCCGGGCGCGGCCAAGCGTCAGCGTGCGCACGAAATCCTCAACGACGCCCGGCGTGCCCGCAACGAGGCCGCCGAGACCGCGAAGGGGGCGGTCACCGCGGCGATGGCGCATGCCCCGAAGGAACCCACCGGTCGCGAGCGGGCCAAGCTGGAGCTCATGGACTGGGGCCTGGGCCAGGGCGTCGAGCTGGCCCACTTCGGCGGCGGTATCGTCAAGGGCACCGCGGGCCTGGTCAACTTCGTCCGCTCGGTGAACCCCATAGATCCGTACAACCTGGCCCACCCCGCCGAGTACTACAAGGGCGTCAACATGACGCTCGCCGGCCTCGCCTCCACCGTCGCCAACCCCGACCGCGCGCTGAAGAACGCCTGGGAGTCCGCGAAGGGCGACCCGTCCGAATTCCTCGGCCGCCTCGTCCCGGAACTGATCGGCACCAAGGGCACGGGCGTCCTGAGGAGCGGTCTGCGTGCCGGGATGAAAGACCTTGCCGACAGCCCGAAGGGCGGGAACCGTCACGGGCACGACAAGGACCCCGACAGCGGCGGCAAGAAGTGCGACGAGACGAAGTGCGCCGGAGACCCGGTCGATGTCGCGACCGGGCGCATGCTCCTGCCGCAGACGGACATAGCGCTGCCGGGCTCATTGCCCCTGGTGTTCCAGCGCACCTTCGACTCCTCGCGTCGAGCGGGCCGTTGGTTCGGCCCGACCTGGTCGAGCACGGTCGACCAGCGGCTGGAGATCGACTCGGAAGGCGTGGTGTTCAGCTGCGACGAGGGCAGCCTGCTGGCGTATCCGCATCCCGCGCCCGGTGTCCCCGTCCTGCCCACGCATGGTCGGCGCTGGCCTCTGGACCGGGTGGTCGGCGGCTACACCATCTCCGACCCCGACACCGGGCGGGTGTTTCATTTCGCCGACCACAGTGACGAGTTGGCTCTCCTGGCCCAGACCGACGACCGCAACGGCCGTTGGATCAGCTTCGAGTACGACGAGGCCGGCTCTCCGACCTCGATCGTGCATCACGGCGGTTACCACCTGAAGCTCACCACGAGCGAAGGGAGGGTCACCGCCCTGCACCTGACGGGCGCGGCACCGGACGGCACCGACCAGGAAATCCTCCGCTACGGCTACACAGACGGCCATCTCACCGAGGTCACCAACTCCTCCGGCCGGCCCCTTCATCTCGGCTGCGACGAGCAGGGCCGCATCACGTCGTGGACCGATACCAACGGCAGCCACTACGACTACGTCTACGACGACCTCGACCGATGCGTCTACCAGTCGGGCACGAACGGACACGTCGAATCCCGCTTCACATGGGACGACACCGACCCCGACACCGGCCTGCGCATGACGTCCATCACCGACGGCCTGGGCCACACCAAGCGATTCGTGATCAACGACCGGGCCCAGGTCGTCACCGAGATCGACGCGCTGGGCGCGGTCACCCGCTTCGAACACGACCGCTTCAACCGCCTGCTGTCGCGGTCCGATGCGCTCGGCGGGATGAGTACGTCCCAGTACGACGAGCATGGCAACCTGGTCTCGTTCACCCGGCCGGACGGCCGGACGGCATCAGTGACGTACAACGCTCTCAACCTGCCGACGACCTTCCGCGCCACGGACGGCACCATCCGCCGCCAGAGCTACGACGAACATGGCAACCGCATCTCGGCCACCGCCCCGTCCGGCGCCACCACGCACTACACCTATGACGAGGCGGGCCACCTCACCTCGGTGACGGACGCGCTCGGCAACACCACCCACGTAAGGTGCGACCGGGCCGGACTCGTTGCCGAGGTCATCGACCCGCTCGGAGCGGTCACCCGCTACGGGCGCGACGCCTTCGGTCGTACTGTCGCCGTGACCGACCCACTCGGGGCGACAACACGTCTGGAATGGACGCCCGAGGGAAGGCTCGCCCGCCGTATCGGGGCGGACGGCGCGGCACAATCATGGACGTACGACGGCGAGGGCAACTGCACCAGCAACTCCGACGCCATGGACGCCGAATCCCGTTTCGAATACGCGGACTTCGACCTCATGACGGCTCGTACCGGCCCGGACGGCGCCCGCTACGAGTTCGAGCACGACACGAATCTCCGCCTCACCCGGGTCACCAACCCCCAGGGCCTGACCTGGGACTACGACTACGACCCGGCGGGCCGCCTCATATCGGAGACGGACTTCGACGGACGGACCCTCACCTACACCCATGACGCCACAGGTGCGCTGCTGACCCGTACGAACGGCCTCGGCCAGTCGATCACCTATCAGCGCGACGTACTGGGCCGGATCACGGCCAAGGACGCCGACGGCACGATCACCACCTACGCATACGACTACACCGACGCTCTCGCCCAGGCCACCGGCCCCGACGACACGCTCACGCTGCTCCGTGACCGTTACGGACGCCTCAAATCCGAGACGGTCGCCGGCCGCACCATGTCGTACGCCTACGACATCCTGGGCCGCCGTATCGGTCGCACCACCCCTATCGGCGCCACCAGTACCTGGATGTACGACGCGGCGGGGCGGCGCTCCGCCCTCACGACCTCGGGCCGCACCCTCACCTTCGAACATGATGCGGCGGGCCAGGAGCTGGCACGCCACCTGGGTGCCACCCTCACCCTCACCCATGCCTGGGACAAGGCCGGGCAGCTCACCTCCCAAGCGGTACGCAGCCGTGACACGGGCCTTCTCCAGCACCGTGCCTACACCTACCGAGCCGACGGCAACCTCACCGGCATCGATGACCAACTCTCCGGCGGTCGCCGCTTCGACCTCGACCCGGCAGGACGGGTCACCGCCGTCCACGCGACAAACTGGACCGAGACCTACGCCTATGACGAAGCCGGCAACCAAACCATCGCCTCGTGGCCGGACCGGCACCCCAGCCGTGAGGCCCGCGGACAGCGCACATACACCGGCACCCGCATCACTCGGGCGGGCGACATGCGCTACGAACACGACGCCCAGGGCCGCATCACCCTCCGCCAAAAGATCCGTCTCTCCCGCAAGCCGGACACCTGGCGCTACACCTGGGACGCCGAGGACCGTCTCACCTCCGTCACCACCCCCGACAGCACACTCTGGCGCTATCTCTACGACCCACTCGGCCGTCGCACCGCCAAACAGCGACTCGCCGCCGACGGCGCTACCGTCGAGGAACAGGTGGACTTCACCTGGGACGGCGCCACCCTCTGCGAACAGACCACGCGATCCGAGAAACTACCGAACTCGGTCACTCTCACCTGGCACCACAACGGCCTGTACCCCCTCGCCCAGAGCGAACGCATCACCCCGGCCGACGCCCCTCAGGAAGAGATCGACGAACGCTTCTTCGCCATAGCCACCGACCTGGTCGGCACTCCCACAGAACTCATAGACGAGACCGGCTCCCTTGCCTGGCACACCCGCACCACCCTCTGGGGAACCACCACCTGGGCAGCGAACAGCACGGCCTACACGCCACTCCGCTTCCCCGGCCAGTACTTCGACCCGGAGACCGGCCTCCACTACAACTACTTCCGCCACTACGACCCCGAGACAGCGCGCTACCTCACCCAAGACCCCCTAGGCCTCGAACCAGCCCCCAACCCGGCAACGTACGTCCACAACCCCCATACCTGGTCCGACCCTCTCGGACTCACCCCATGCCCGCCACGCGTCGAAGGTGGCGGATGGGACTTGCGACAAAGTAATCCACTGGACGTGGTTCCATCTGATGCAACAGTCCGTCATCTCACGCCAGATCCGAATGGAGGAGCCCAGAAGGGAGTGGAATATAAATGGACTGACCCTGAAACAGGAAATGTTGTCCGCATGCGCGTCCACGATGCCGATGGGAAAGCTCCGGCGGGATCGAATGCGGCTAACGGCGATGTTTACAGAATATCAATCGGCGGAAGGTATCAAGACATCTCAGGGAATCTCTACCATCGACAGTCACACAATCCCAACAGCCCTCATTACAACCCAAGTGGCGCAAACGACACGCACATCCCATGGCCAAACCGGTATCCTCTCCCCTACTAGCCCAAGGAACCCACGAGACCATGCATGCCCGTCACCTGCTCGAAAGTGTTCAAAAAATAACCTCCCTCGATGCCAGACAACGAGAGCTCGGGGCGGATGAGGCGACAGACCAGATCAGCAGCTACTCACAGGTCGATGGGAGAATGCTGGCAACAATCCTTTCCGCCACCGCCGCATGCGAGCACGACCACACAGCCCTCGAATCACAGCTCAATGCCCTTCTGGGGCTCGGATCCGGCGGATTCACGGACGCCGGGGAACTTGCACACCTCAATGAGATCAGACTCGAATCAATTCCCGAAGCATTGCGGGAATACATTGGCGACCTGCTTGAATGAACGGCTCATCAGGAGGGCCACGCGTCCGGGTGCACGCGTCGCCGGTGCGGGGAATCGAAGGACAGGACAGGCGCCGCAGAGACGCCCGAGTCCCCAGCATCTTGAAGTTGGGGCATGAGGGGCTCTGCTATCTCACATCTCAGGATCCGATGGCGGAAAATGGCGGCAATATTTTGCGTTGGCCGGAAACGCTTGAAGCGTGCGGCCTGACCGCCCCTGACAACGCGGTCCCCGCAACGGCCCCATCAGTACTCGCCGCCATCCAAGCTGTAACAGGAATCAACGTCGAGCCGACCGTTGCAGTGCAGGCGATGGGGGAGCTGGATCGTCAATGGCATACGCGGAATTCCGGATCACTTCAGATTTCACATAAGGAAACGGGGCGACGAAAGCGACGCCAAAGAACCCAGAGATTCTCTCCGGTCATAGCGATTTCAGCGAGCGGTGGTTGTCCGACGGCCCCAAGTCCGTCGTGCCCGTGCCCGTTGGCACTCACGTCGACCATGCCCTCGTCCGACGCATCACCGAGGGCTGCCGAACGGGTGGAACGGACGGCGTACGGGTCATCGGCGCGGAGCCGTCCGCGGACCCGCCTATCCGCACCCGACGCCTGGCCCCTCTGGGCGCGATCGAATCCGAGATGATCGGCCTTGCGCCCCCTGTCCTGCTGGCCGCAGGAGACCTACGGGGAACGGTTTTGTTCCCCGAGCCCGGATACGCGCTGGTGGCAGGGACGCCGCAGTTCCTACGGGGAGCCGCCCCGGAAAGAGTCGACGAAGGCCGCGTCTGCTTCGCGGGCTACGCGCGAGCCGTAGAGGGACGCCTGCCCATACTGCGGTCTGTCGCACAGTCGCTCCCTCCTCGGTACATCGCCTGGTCACGAGCCCGGGACATCCGCCCGGAAACCGGTGCCGCACAACAACTGGGCCTGATGCACACCTTCGTGGCGGGAGAGTGTGCCGGACCGGACTTCGCCCGGGGCTGGCTGGCAGCGCGCCGCCTCTCCCAGGACAACGGCGAAAGACTCCGCGACCCGCTTACCAAGGCCCTCGATGGCGTCTTCTGCTTGCTGAAGGATTATTCCATCGACCCGGACCTCAAAGATCCGGAGACTTGTCGGACGACGAGTTGAAGCACGCGGTCCGGCACGTCATGGAGCATTCCCCAGGACTCGAATAACCGGCCGTGGGGCCACGACTCGGTGACACCCCCCAACGCCAATGTCGCTTGGGTCAAGGTCACCCGCACCGCGATCCGCAAACACGCGATCATCGCAGATACGGGAGACGGCGCGCCGGACAAACCTGCCGCCCCACGCCTCATCCACACCCACTGCCACCGTCGGATGGGGACCGACAGCAGCAATCGACCAGCGCTTCTCTGCCCACGCTTCGGGGGAAGCCCCCCTCCGAGGCGGCCACGCCGACCTGCTTGACGACGTGCTCGACCGCGTCGCGCGGCAGTTCCAGGCGCATCTTGGGGAACTGGCCGCGCCAGGTCAGGAACTTCAGCAGGACGCGAAACCCAGCCTGGTGGCGCCGGTCTTGTTCCGCAGCCACGTGGTCCCGTCGCCGTTCAAGGTGAAGTGGTCGACCACTTCGTCCAGACCCAGATCCCGCCCCACGGTCGGATGCGTCTCTCAACTCGTGTTGCCCGTCAACTCGTTCAGCCCAACGAGTCGGCGGACGACGGAGAAACGGCCCAGTTCCCAGGCGACTGACCGGCATGTCACTCAAGGTTGGATGACCTCGCAGCGGCGTCTGCCAGGTCGGGGTGAGCTCGGCCGGATCGCTTGCCGAACAACGTCAACGCGATGATCAATCCGAGAGCGGCGAAAACGCCAGCTGCTTCGAATGCGGCCTGCTGCCCGGCGGTGAGAGCGAGCGATGGCGGTCTGGCGGCCGCAAACGTGCGGGCGGAGGCGACGCTGGCGCAGATGGCGGCGCCGAGGGCGGTGCCGACGGCGAATGAGGTGTCGGCGAGGCCGGCGGTCAGGCCTGAGTCATTGTCGGTGACGCCGGTTAGTGCGGCGATCTGTGCGCAGACTGTGGCGGCACCCATCCCCGCCCCGAAGACGAACAGGGCGGTCGGCAGGAGCCACATCGAGCCGCCCGCCGGTACGCGGGTGAGCAGAAGGCAGCCACAGCCGAGCAGGACGGTCCCGGCGGCGGCTACGCGCGCCAGCCCGAGCGTGGTCACGACCCGTTGACTCAGCAAGGCGCCTGCGACCGCGGCCATGGTCATCACCACCGCCGTCAGCCCGAACCGCGCCGCTGACCAGCCGAGCACCTCCTGCACGAAGGAGGTGAGGGTGATGAGCATGCCGTCGACGGCCATGCCGGCAATGAGCAGGAGGAGGTTGCCGCCGATCAACATGCGCGAGCGCAGCACCCGAAAGAGTACGAGCGGGGCGACCGATCGCTTCTCGATCAGGACGAACAGCCAGACCAGAACGACGACGGCGGCCAGCAGCCCGCTGGTCTGCGCGCTGGCCCACCCGGCTGTCGGCACCCGGGTGACCACGTATACGAGAAGGACGAGTGCCGGGGCGATGGTCAGCGCACCGGCGATATCGAAGGAGCGGGAGCGTTCCCGGTCCCGGCTTTCGCGCAGCATGGCCGGGGCGAGCAGCAGCACGACGGTCCCGACCGGGACGTTGACCCAGAACACCCACTGCCATCCGAAGGTGTTGGTGATGATGCCGCCGAGCAGCAGACCGGCGGTGGCACCGACCCCCCCGAGCCCGCCCCAGATACCGAGCGCTTTGTTCCGCTCGACGCCTTCAGGGAAGGTGTTTATCACCATCGACAGCGCGGCCGGAGCGATGATCGCCGCCGAGACGCCTTGAAGCGCACGGGTGGCCACCAAGACCTCGGGGGACGACGCGAGCCCGCACCCCAGCGAGGCCAGCACCCGCAGCACCATCCCGGCCAGGAACACCCGCCGACGGCCCAGCAGATCGGCGGCGCGGCCGCATAACAGCAGCAGTCCACTGAAGGCCAGCGCGTAGGCCGTCACGGTCCACTGGATGGCGGGGCCGTGCAGCCGAAGGTCGTGTTCGATCGCGGGCAGGGCAGTGAGCAGGCTCGTACCGTCCACAATGGTCATGAAGAACGCCGCACCCAGCAGCGTCAGCACCCGCCAACGGCGGGGTTGCGAATGATCGCTCACGGTCATCGGGTCTTGCTACTCCCGCCCGCTTGTGCGCAGCTCGGCGGCCAGCGCGTCAAGCCACTCGCTGGTGCCCTGCTCTCGCCAGCTCGGATCTTCACGGCCATCGAGGAAGGTGCCCTGCTCGGTGAGCAGCAGCCGGGTTCCACTGTCTGCGGGGTGGAACTCCACCGTCGTGAGCGAGACCGTTGCCAGGTCCTTCCCCGCGCAGAGAGTGGAGGTGTAGACGATCCGCTCGTCCCGGACGACGTCCCGGTACCAGGACTCGAACGTCAGAACCTGGCCACCCTTGTTGCGGCCGCGATTGACCTCCCGGCCGCCGACCTGGAAATCAAGCTCGTGCTCGGCGTCGGGACCGGCGAACCAGCGGGCCTTCGCCTCCGGGTCGGCCCACGCGGCGAACACCCGGGCCGGTGAGGCCGCGTAGAGGCGTTCGAGGCTGAGCGTGGCATGCGTGACAAGACGTTCGGTCATGACGTGCTCCCTTGATCCGGGACATCGGGATAATCGGTCAGGTAGTCGCCGAGCCGGTCGAGGCGGTGTTCCCAGGACGTGCGCTGGGTGGCAATCCAGTCCTCGGCCATCCGTAGCACGCCCGGCTCGATGTGGCAGGTGCGGACCCTTCCGACCTTCCCGGACCGGACCAGCCCGCACGCCTCAAGCACCTGCAGGTGCTGCATCACCGCCGGCAACGACATGGCAAGCGGCCGGGCCAGCTCACTGACCGAGGCCGGCCCGCGGATCAGCCGCTCAACCATGTCCCGGCGAGTCGCGTCCGCCAACGCCTGGAAGACCCGGTCCAACAGCGCTGAATCGTTAAGCATGTACCTAACTGTGTGCGGCAAGTCCCGAATAGTCAAGTACTTTATTAACCATTGACAGTTGACCCTCCGCGGAGGCGCGTCGCCCCCTTACGCCTCGACCACGAGCGCACCATCCTCGAACCGCTCGGCGACCGTGACCGACCGGGCTGTCCGTAACCTCTAAGCAGAGGTCAGCGGCCCTTCAGGCGTGTTCGGTGGAGGGCTGCGAGGGCCAGTAGTTGGCGTTGCTCGTACTCCGTGGCCGGGCGGACCGAGGTCCGGTGTACGTGCCACTGGAGGCCGGTGGGGCGTGTCAGGAGGACCATCGGGCCGGCAAAGCCGCCGATCTCCGCTGGCATGTCGTAATGACGGTCGAACACCGCCATGCCGACGCGGAGTTCGCCCGGTCCCGGTCGCGACACCGGGCGTGGTCGCGCGAGTGGGCTCACTTCCAGTCCCCCGCGCGGCGGTGCGGGTGATTGCGGAGTTCGTCGTTCCAGTCGCGCACCATGCGGCCATTGCCCACGGCTCGCGCCTCCTCGCGCTGGCGGCAGAGCGCCGCGCACACGTCGCACCCGGTCGCGGGCACCGGCTCAAGTGCCGGTAACGACACGGTCATCGCTCGTCCTCGCCGGGGCGGGGGGCCGAGTCGGGGCACAACGGGTGACCGCAGACGCACGGCGGCCACGTGAGCGCGTCCCCGGGAGCGAGGTCCGCGCCCTCGGCGCCGGGGTCGTACACGGAATTCGGTACGACGAGCGAACCGTCCACACCGTACGCGGCGATCATCAGCGACAGACGCCTGCGCGCCTCACTTCGCTTCATCGGCCAGCCTCCGCAGCCCGCGCTCCACGCGCCGCGCCAACTCCGGTGTCGGCTCGGCGAATTCCCCTGGCACCCAACCGGGGATCAGCACGACCACCTCGTAGTCCTCGGTGGCCGAGGCCGGTGCTTCCCTCTCCGCCATTGGTGCGCCCCTCCGTCGTCGTGGCATTACTGTGTGTGTTCAAGATTCGGCATGCGTGCCTTCGCCGAACAGGGTTGAACGCACGTCAACGGGCCTGGGGTGAAGGAGGAAGAGGTATGGCGGACGAACTGAAAGGGCCGGTGGGACCGGTCAGCGGAGCTGCCTACTTCGGCAACGAGGTACGGGAGTGGCGGCTGGCCAGAGGACTGAGCCAGCGGGAGGTGGGCGCACCGGCGCGGTACGCGCAGCAGTACGTGGCGAAGGTGGAGGCCGGGGACCGGATGGCGAGCCCGGAGTTCGCCGCGGGCTGCGATCAAGTCTTCGGCACGCCACGGACGTTCGCGCGGCTACGGGATCGGTGTGCCGAGAAGGGTGGCTACCCGGACTGGTTCGAGCCGTACGTCTTGCTCGAACGGCAGGCGTCCGCGACCCTGAACTTCAGCAACGGGCTGGTCGCGGGTCTGTTGCAGACCGAAGCGTACGCTGAGGCAGTCTTCCGGAAGGCGAATCCGACCGATGCTCCGGAAGATACCGCTGCCAGGGTCGGACGACGGCTGAAGCGTCGTCAGGTACTGGATCGCGAGAATCCCCCGCTGGTCTGGGTCGTTCTGGACGAGTCCTGCCTACGGCGCATGGTCGGCAGTCCGGCGGTGATGGCTGAGCAGATGGCACACCTGGTCGAGGAAGCGGAATCCCCTCGCTTCACTGTCCAGGTGCTCCCGTTCAGTTCAGGGGCCATGTCCTGGCATTTGGGTTTTACGCTGTTGAAGTTCCCCGGCGATGAGCCCGACATGCTCTACCAAGAAACGCTGGGTGCGGGCCATGTGACCGACTCCCGGAAGACCGTCACAGATGCGAGCGTGCTCTACGATCGGCTACGGGCCGACGCCCTCTCCCCGGAAACGTCGGTCGACATGTTGCGCAAACTGAAGGAGGAGTGGACCCGATGAGCACATTCGATCTCTCCGGCGCACGGTGGGAGAAATCCAGCTACAGCAGCGGCCAGGAAGGCGAGTGCGTCGAGTTTAGCCGGTCCTTCCTCCCGGTCTCCGGCGCACAGTGGGAGAAATCCGGCTACAGCGACCAACAGGGAGGCAATTGCGTCGAGTTCGCCCGCAACCTCGCCCCCACCGGCATCGTCCCCGTACGCGACAGCAAGACCCCCACCGGCCCCGTCCTCCTGGTCTCCCCCACCGCATGGAGTGACTTCGTCGCCTTCGCCGCCAACTAGTGCCCCTCCCGGCAACGTTTGCCCCGTCGCGGCCCTAGCCTTCGTGCGGCGGCCAGGTGTCGCCCCAGGCCACACCCCTCGCCGCCCGGTACAGCGCGCCGTGCCGCTTGGTGACCGTCTCGCGGCGCAGTCCGTCGTCCCTCGTGCACAGGTCCAGAAGCACCTGGCCCTTACGGATCTGCGGCTTTCGCGTCACCCGGGCTCCCGCCGGGTGCGCGTCGAACCGTACCGCCGCGACATAGCTGAACTTCTCGTCCTCGTACGGCAGCGAGCCGCCCTTGACCTGGCGGTGCAGCGAGGAGCGGCTGACCCGGGCCGCGAAGTGGCACCAGTCCGTGCCCCGTTCGATCGGGCAGGCGCCGTCGTGCGGGCAGGGGGCGGCGATACGGTAGCCCGCCGCGACGAGTTGGTCGCGGGCCTCGATGATCCGCAGATAGCCGTCGGGCGTACCGGGTTCCACGATCACCACGGCGTGCCCGGCCCGCGCGGCCTCGGCGACGAGTGCGGTGCGGTCGCGGTCGGTGAGTTCCTTCAGTACGTACGAGACCGTCACGAGGTCGCTCTCCGGCAGCTTCAGCGCCGCGTCGATCCTGGTCGCCCGCCAGTCCGCCGCACGCAGCGCGGACGCTCCCAGGGAGGCCAGCTCACGGCCCAGGGCGAGTGCGGGTTCCGCCCAGTCCAGGACCGAGGTGGTTCGGGGCTCCTGCCATGTCGCGTCCGCCGCCCAGACCGCCGCTCCCGTACCGCCGCCCACATCGACATGGCTGCCGGGCGCCCAGCCGGGCGCGGCGTCGGCGAGGGCCTCCAGCGCGGCCCGTACGGCCTCGAAGGTGGCCGGCATCCGGTACGCGGCGTACGCGGCGACGTCGGAGCGGTCACGGAGTACGGGCGCGTCGGTCGGAGTGGTGCCCCGGTAGTTGGTGATCAGCCGTTCGACGGCCTGTGCGGCCTGCTTGGGCGGCAGCCCGTCGAGCACTCCGGCGAGCGCGGCGCGCAGCGCTTCGGCGGTGGAGGGGGCGGCGGTCCCGGTTGCGGGCTCGGACTCGGCGGGGTTCACCGTTGAATTCTGACATGCGGCCCCATCCCGGGCGTGCCCGCCGAAGCGGGCGGTCATAACGCCGAAGCGGGCGCCCATAACGGTGACGCAAACTGCGGCGGTCACAGGCGCAGTTGCTACGCTGGCGCTCCTTGTCCGGCAGCCGCTCTCACGGGGGAAAATCGAGTCGGCTCGTGAGACAGCCGTGAGACAGCAGGGGAACATGAAACTTAGGTTCGTGCGTGGGCCCCGACGGGTCGGCGTACCCGGCGGAGGCCGCTTCTCCCGCGTAAACCGCTTCTCCCGTGGGAGCGGTTTCTCGCGTGGACGCGGTGAGGGAACCGTACGGCAGCGGGTCGTACGCCTGACCCTGGTCGTCGGGGTGATCGTGCTGGCGCTTCTGCTCCTGCTCGCCACCTGCGGCGGAAACAAACCTGCCAGGACGAAGGACGACAGCGCGCCCAAGAAGCCCTTGGCGAACGTCGCGGACCGGGCACCGCGGCTCAGCGTGCCGGACGGATACGACGCCGCGCACGGCTGGCAGATAGTCGATGGCTCCCCCGACTTCGCCATCGCCCAGGACGCGAACCGGGTCGCCTATCTGGAGCGGGCCGGGGCGGACCGGTTCCGGCTGCGGACACTCGACCCCGAGACCGGCGAGCGCGGCTGGGACGGGGAGCCCTGGCGGCCGCTGTTCTCCCCCGACCGGTTCCCCCGGTTGCTGTCCGTCACCAAGGACGACCAGGAGTACTTCGTCACCTGGTCGTACGGGAAGATCAACGCGGACGAGCTGCGCCCCGCCGACTCCATCATCTCCCTCGACATCTACAACGCGAACGACGGCTCCCGCCAGCGGGTCGAGACCCCCTGGGCGGACGCGCCGAAGGTGAGCGCCGCGGGACCCGCCATTCTCATCAGCGACGGCAAGGCCACCAGCGCGGTGATCGATCCGGCGACCGCCGAGGTCGTCAAGGTGCCGCCGGGCTCGCTCGGCTACCCCAAGGGCTGCAAGGAGTGCCGCAAGCTGACCGAGGTGCGCGGGGTCACCGCGAAGGGGCTGCTGGTCAGCGGGGCCAAGGAGTTCTGGGTACGCGGCGGCTGGTTCAGCCGGCAGGGCGCACCGAAGGACACCGACGCCGCCTCGGGTGTGCCCGCCTCGATGGCGAGCGGCTACATCCTCGCCAAGTGGCAGAAGAAGAAGGGCGCCAAGGACGCCCGTACGCATGAGGTATGGGCGGTGCACGACGCGGCGACCGGCAAGGCCGTGGCGCAGGTGCGGTGCCGTAAGCCGGCGATCACCCCGGCCGACGACCCGCGCCTCGTCGCCTCCCCCGACGGCCGTTTCCTGATCGCCGGGAGGCTCGCCTTCGACCTGGACGCGAAGAAGGCGTACTGCTTCGAGGAGGCGGACGGCACCCAGCCGCTGACCCTGACCACCGTGTCGGACGACGGCACGGCGTACGGCGCGGTGAGCGCCCGCAACACGGCGGACGCGCTGGCGGGCGGCGGCAATCCGGTCAAGGTGGAACTCACGACCGCCACGCCCGAGGCCCTGGAGACCAATGTGCGGCTGCCCAGCGCGGAGGCGTCGGGGGGAGTCGGATTCTTCCGCTGGACGGACTCGCAGGACCGGCCGCATCTGATCGGCTATCCGCGCCAGGACTGAGGCCGAGCCCCGGCGCGGACAGACGTCCGCGGACAGGCGTCGGCGGTCAGGCGCCGGCGGCCGGGCGCTCCATCGGCTGCTGGTGCTGCCACGGCCGTACGAAACCGAGGAAGCAGCCGAGCGAGCCGACCGCGCAGACCAGCTGCACGACCGCCATCGGAACCGCCGTCTCCTCGCCCGCGATCCCCACCAGCGGCGAGGCGATGGCGCCGATCAGGAACGACGACGTACCGATCAGCGCGGACGCCGAGCCCGCGGCGTGCGGGGTCCGCATCAGCGCCGAGGCGTTGGTGTTGGGCATCGCGAGTCCCATCGCGGACATCAGTACGAACAGCGCCGTCGCGACCGGGACGAGCCCCACGGATCCGAACACGCCGGAGGTCATCAGCAGCAGCGCCAGCGCGGCGACGGTGATGACCATGAGCCCGAAGCCCAGCACCCGGTCCATGCTGACCCGGCCGACGAGCAATTTGCCGTTGATCTGGCCGACGGTGATCAGACCGATGGAGTTGACGCCGAAGAGCAGGCTGAAGGTCTGCGGCGAGGCGCCGTAGATCTCCTGCACCACGAACGGCGAGGCCGCGACGTACGCGAACAGCGCCGCGAAGGCCAGACCGCCCGCCAGCATGTAGCCGGTGAAGATCCGGTCCGCGATCAGCCCGCGCATCGTACGCAGCGCCGCGAGGGTGCCGCCGCTGTGCCGCTTCTCCGGCGGCAGCGTCTCGTGCAGCCACTTCCAGACGACCAGGGTGAGGATGACGCCGATCACCGTGAGGACGGCGAAGATGCCGCGCCAGTCGGTGAGGCGCAGCACCTGGCCGCCGATCACGGGCGCGATGACCGGCGCGACGCCGGAGATCAGCATCAGGGTGGAGAAGAAGCGCGCCATCTCCACGCCGTCGTAGAGATCCCGCACCACCGCGCGGGCGATCACGATGCCCGCCGCGCCGGCCAGCCCCTGGAGGAGGCGGAAGCCGATGAGGAGTTCGGTGGTGGGCGCGAGGGCGCAGATCGCGGTGGCGAGTACGTAGACGATCATGCCGAGCAGCAGCGGCCGGCGCCGTCCCCACTTGTCGCTCATCGGGCCGACCACGATCTGGCCGAGCGCCATGCCCGCCAGACAGGCGGTGAGGGTGATCTGAACCGTCGCCGCGGGTGAGTTCAGCGAGCGGGTGACCTCCGGCAGGGCCGGGAGGTACATGTCCATGGACAGCGGCGGCAGGGCGGTGAGCCCGCCGAGTACGAGGGTGACCAGCAGCCCCGCGCGGCGCGCCGTGGTCACGCGCTCCTGCCGGGGTGCCTGCCGCTGTTCCGGAATCGGTGCCGAGCGACGCTGCTCTGGCGCTATATGTCCTTTACGTCCTTCGGTGGTTCGGCCGCCGTCCGGCATTCCGTTTCTCCATGTCGTTGAATCCGTACCTATGCTCTCAGCTCAGCGGGAGCGGTCGAGACCTTTCTGTGGGGGCAGCGATGACAACAGGACAGATGTCACAACGGACGTCACACCAGACGTCACAACACATGTCACCCGTGTCACACGGGAAAGCCGTCCGGTGGGGTGTGCTGGCGACGGGCGGGATCGCCGCGCGGTTCACCGCGGACGTACGGGAGCTGCCGGACGCCGAGGTGGTGGCGGTGGCCTCGCGCGGCGAGGAGTCCGCGAAGGAGTTCGCGGGCCGGTTCGGGATCCCCCGGGCGTACGGCGACTGGGCCGGGCTCCTCGCCGACGAGGAGGTGGACGTCGTCTACGTGGCGACTCCGCACTCCGCGCACCGGGCCGCCGCCGGACTGGCCCTGGCCGCCGGGAAGCCGGTGCTGTGCGAGAAGGCGTTCACGCTCAACGCGCGCGAGGCCCGCGAGCTGGTGTCGCTCGCCCGGGAGCGCGGTCTCTTCCTGATGGAGGCCATGTGGATGTACTGCAATCCCGTGATCCTGCGGCTGGTGGAGCTCATCCGGGACGGCGCGATCGGGAGCATCCGTACCGTCCAGGCCGACTTCGGCCTCCAGGGCCCGTTCGACGCCGGCCACCGGCTGCGCGACCCGGCGCTCGGCGGTGGCGCGGTGCTCGATCTCGGGGTCTATCCGGTCTCCTTCGCGCAGCTGCTGCTCGGCGAGCCCGACCGCGTCCAGGCCGAGGCGCTGCTCTCGCCCGAGGGCGTCGATCTCAACACCGGGATGCTGCTCGGCTGGGACTCCGGGGCGACGGCGCTGCTGACCTGCTCGGTGACGGCCGGGACTCCGGTGACGGCGACGGTGACGGGCACTGCGGGCCGGATCGAGGTGCCGTCCGGTTTCTTCTCGACGGAACGGTTCGTACTGCACCGGGACGGCGCGGATCCCGAGGAGTTCACCGGGGACGGCGCGCTGCACGGCTTGCAGTACGAGGCGGCCGAGGTGATGCGCTGTCTGCGGGCCGGGGCGACCGAATCCCCGCTGGTGCCGCTGGACGGCACGCTCGCGGTGATGCGGACGCTCGACGCGGTACGGGACCGCATCGGCGTCCGCTACCCCGCTGACGACGCCAGGCCGGTCTGAGAGCCACCCCGGACCGGCCTGAGCCCTGTCACCGTCGTCGGGTCAGGCCGGCTTGAGCCCCGGGTTGCCCACCTCGGTCACGAAGGACGCCGCCGTCGTGACCGGGGCGCCCGGCGTCGTGACGGCGTTGACCGTCTTGAAGTCCGCCCGCGCCTGCCGCTCGCCGAGCGCCACCGTGACGTAGCCGCGCCGCCCGTTGTAGAACTTCATGTGCGGGTTGGCCTCCATGAACGTGGCCCAGTTGGACGGCCGGTCCGTGCCGTCCTTGCCGCTGGAGATGGAGGTGGCGACGATCTCGGTGCCGAGCGTGCGCGACCCCGGGTTGTCCCAGTCCTTCTTCAGGTCGTACGCGTAGCCGGTGTGCACGTCGCCGGTCAGCACCATGAAGTTCTTGAGCCCGGCCGCCTCGACCCCGTTCAGCAGCCGCTGCCGGGAGGCGGGGTAGCCGTCCCACGAGTCCATCGACAGCTTGTACCCGGCCGTCGGCAGATCGCGGCGCCGGGCGAAGGTCACCTGCTGGGGGACGACGTTCCAGGTCGCCGCGGACTTCTTCCAGCCGTCCAGCAGCCACCGCTCCTGGACCGAGCCGGTCATCGTGCGCCCCGGGTCCTCGGAATCCGGGCCCGGCAGCTGCCAGCCGTCGCCGTACGCCTGGTCGTCGCGGTACTGGCGGGTGTCGAGGATGTCGAACTGCGCCAGCCGTCCGAAGCGCAGCCTGCGGTAGAGCCGCATGTCGGAGCCGTTGGGCCGCTGCGGCGCGCGCAGCGGCTGGTTCTCCCAGTACGCGCGGTACGCGGAGGCCCGGCGCAGCAGGAACTCCTCCGGCGGTACGTCGTTCTCGGGGACGTCCCCCGCGTAGTTGTTCTCGGTCTCGTGGTCGTCCCAGGTGACGACGAAGGGGTGCGCGGCGTGCGCGGCCCGCAGATCCGGGTCGGACTTGTAGAGCCCGTAGCGCATCCGGTAGTCGTCCAGCGTGACGGTCTCGCGGTTGAAGTGCGCGGGCAGCACGCGGTCCTGGTAGTTGCGGGCGCCGCCGACGGAGTTGACGGCGTACTCGTAGAGGTAGTCACCGAGGTGGAAGACCACATCGAGATCCTCGGCCGCGAGGTGCTTGTAGCCGGTGAAGTAGCCGTCGTGGTACGCCTGGCAGGAGACGGCGGCGAAGTTCAGCGCACTCGTCCTGGCGTTCGCGGCGGGCGCGGTACGGGTGCGGCCGACCGTGCTGATCCAACTGCCGGTGCGGAAGCGGAAGTAGTACACCCGGCCGGCCGCCAGCCCGGGGACCTCGACATGCACACTGTGGTTGAACTCCGGGTGCGCGTCGGTCTCCCCGCGCTTGACGATCCGGCTGAAGGCCGCGTCGTGGGCCAGCTCCCACCGTACGGAAACCCGGTTGACGGGCAGGCCGCCGTCGGCCTCGTACGGGCGGGGCGCGAGCCGGGTCCAGAGCAGCACGCTGTCGGAACTCGGGTCCCCGGAGGCGACGCCGAGGGTGAACGGATCCTCGGTGATCTTCCTGGCGTCCAGCTCGGCGGCGCTCGCGACCCCCGTGCCCGGCAGGTTGACGGCGAAGGCGAGCGCGGCGGCGGCAGCGGTGCCGGTGAGGAAGCGACGGCGGCCGAGGTGCGCGGCGGCGGCTCTGAACTCGGCGGAGTGAGTGCTGCCCGGTACACCACTGCCGGGCGTACGGCCGGTCGGTGCGTGGCGAAGTACAGGTGTCATGTGCCCCTCCCCTGACGGCGGTTGTCACTCGCATTGCAGTCGGGGGCGAAGACGCCCTGCTGTCGCGCGCACAGCTTGCGCATGGCGACTGGATGAGGACCGCGTGCTGCGCCAAGTTGTACCCCACGTGACGGACGTACCCTGCTTGACCATGGACGCCATGCGGAACATCAACACCAAGGGGCGAATCGCCCTGGTGACGGGCGCCGGCTCCGGCATCGGACGCGCGGTCGCGAAGGCACTGGGCGACGCGGGCTGGTCGGTGGTACTGGCGGGCCGTCACCCCGAGAAGCTGGAGGAGACGGCCCGCGCCCTGGCGGGCGACACACTGCTCGTACGGACCGATGTGTCGGAACCCGACGATGTGGACGGGTTGTTCGCGGCGGTGGGCGAGCGGCACGGCCGCCTCGATCTGCTCTTCAACAACGCGGGCACGTTCGGCCCCGGCGGTGTGCCTCTGGAGGATCTGCCGTACTCGGCCTGGCGGAAGGTGGTGGACACGAATCTGACCGGTACGTTCCTGTGCGCGCAGGCGGCCTTCCGGCTGATGAAGGCGCAGGACCCGCAGGGCGGCCGGATCATCAACAACGGCTCGGTCTCGGCCCACGCGCCCCGGCCGGACTCGGTCGCCTACACCGCCACCAAACACGGCATGACCGGGCTCACCAAGTCGCTGTCGCTGGACGGCCGTCGGTACCGGATCGCCTGCGGGCAGATCGACATCGGGAACGCGGCCACGGACATGACGGAGCGGATGCGGCGGGGAGTGCCGCAGGCGAACGGTGAGTTGGCGGTGGAGCCGGTGATGGATGTGGCGGATGTGGCCACGACGGTGCTGCACATGGCGGAGCTGCCGCTGGAGGCGAATGTGCAGTTCGCGACGGTGCTGGCGACGGGGATGCCGTTCGTGGGCCGGGGCTGAGGGGCTGGGGCCGAGAGGCTGGGGGCCGACGACCGAGGGCTGAGGGGGGCTTGTGACAAGGCCCCGGCCGTACAGCGGAATCACCGCCCGACCCCGTCGTCACCGACTGCCCGTGGCCGGCGGCGGACCCGGCCCTGGGGCCGCGGCCGGCAACGGGCGTCGCGGCGGCGTGGTTCGGCGCGTACGCGCGTCAACTCGGCGTCGTACCGGCCGAGTCGGTGATTCGAGCCGGTGCTCGACGGCCCGTCTCCAGAACCGCGGGCTCGGCGTCCCGTCCTGTCAACACGAGCCCGCGGTCAGCAGATCGCGGATCTCGTTCATCTGGCCCTCGCGCAGCGGCCCGTGCGCGAGGGCGCCGGCGTTCTCCTCGACCTGGGCGACCGAGCGGAAGCCCGGGATCGGCACCGTACGCGGGCTGCGCGCCCACAGCCAGGCCAGGGCGCCCTGCGCCAGCGTGCGGCCGTCGCTGGTGAGTACGTCCCGTACGGACTCGACGCGCGCCGCCCACTCGGGCGCCGGGACCCCGCCCTCCCCGAACCACCGCAACCAGGCGGGCGGTACGGCGCGGATGTCCCGCCCGCCCCCGGTCACCCTCCGGCCGTCGCGCCCGGACCTCCCGGCCAGCAGCCCCATCGCGAGCGGACTGCGGTTGACGCTCGCGAGGTCGCGTTCCGCGCACAGCGCGAGCATCTCCGGCGCGTCCTGGAGCACATTGCACGCGTGCTGCACGGCCGCGCAGTGCGCCCCTTCGGCGAAGAGCGCGGCGCGCTCCGGGTCGTCGGTGCTCCAGCCGTACGCGCGGATCAGCCCCTCGCGTACGAACTCCTCGCAGAGGTCCCGGAGTTCGGCCGCCCGGTCGGGCGCCGCGTCGGACAGATGCAGCTGATAGAGGTCGATGTGATCGGTGTCGAGCCGGCGCAGCGACGCGGTGAGCGCACGCCGCGCGTACGCGGGCGAGTCGTCGGCGCCCGTCAGGGTCCTGGTCGCCTCGTCGCACACGTTCCCCCACTTGGTGGCGATGACGACCTCGTCCCGCCGCCCCCGCACCGCGCGCCCGAGGACACGCTCGCTGTGGCCCGTGCCGTACGCGTCGGCCGTGTCGAAGAAGGTGACCCCGAGCTCGACGGCCCGCCGGATCGCGGCCACGGACTCCTCGTCGTCGACCGTGCCCCAGCCGAGCGGATTACCGGCGGTGTCCTGCCACTCACCGCCGATCGCCCAGCACCCGAGGCCGAGCGCGCCGACGGTGATCCCGCTGTGTCCCAGTGTCCTGCTCTCCATGGATTCCATACGGGAACGTTAGGAGTTGAAGCGCACACGAAGACAAGCGGTGCCGCACGAAGAACGGCCCACCCGTGCGAGAGGGCCCGCCACGGTGATGCGGCTCGTCACGGCGAAACGGCCCGCCACGGCGAAACAGCCGGTCACGCCTGCCCGGTCTCGAACCGTCCGACCTTCCCGCCTTCGACCGTGAACCGCCACGTGGTCCGCATCTCGCCCCAGGTGTCATTGCTGTAGCGCGCGACCAGCGCCAGCCCGCTGTCCGACTGCGATTCGACGTCCATGCGCCCGCGCGAGGAGAAGATCTCCCGGTCGGTCCACTCGTCGAGATCCCGCTCGGAGCCGTCGTCCGACATGGTCGCCCCGGGCGCGAGCGCGTCCTGGAACGCCTCACGGTCCCCCTTGTTGACCGCGCGCACGAACGCACGGACCGCGGGGTCGCTGAGCTTGTCCACGGGGATGGTCACGGGCTCTCTCTCCCTCGATGCGCCGATGCGCCGATGCGCCGATGCCTGGAACGTCGGACGGCCGGAACCTCGGACGGCCGGATGCCCGGAACCTCGGACGGCCGGATGCTGGAAGCGATCCGGTGTCCTCTCCATCCCTACACCGTCCGGCCCCGCCCCGCCCCTCGGACGTCACCCCCTCGGCGTCATCCGAAGAACCGGCGCAACAGCCAGTCCGGCATCACATCCGCCTCCCGGATGGGCG
The DNA here is from genome assembly GCF_044766385.1 of Streptomyces sp. NPDC102274. Taxonomy (NCBI): domain Bacteria; kingdom Bacillati; phylum Actinomycetota; class Actinomycetes; order Kitasatosporales; family Streptomycetaceae; genus Streptomyces; species Streptomyces sp. NPDC102274. The sequence goes on from NZ_JBIWLW010000005.1 coordinate 65,872, forward strand.
GCCCGAACTCGAACCCGTGCCGTCCCGCGTGCCCCTCCGGAAGACAGCAGCTCTCCTCCGACACGTTCCCGGCAAGGAACTTCTCCGGGCACGACTCCAGCCGCAGCAGCTCCCGCTCCGGCCCGTACTCCCCCGTATCCGGCCACCGCGCCCACATGACCCACGGCGCCGCCGTCTCCGACCCGCGCACGCACTGCGCGATCACATGATGCAACCCCTCATGCCCCGCCTCCAGGGCACACCACAGCACCCGCTCGGACCGGAACCCGCCCTCAAGCCTGTCGAGCGCGGCCATCTCCTCGTCGAGGAAGAGAATCCGCCCGGGACACGACACCTGATGAATCGACACAGCCGACCACCTCCGGTCCGCCAGTGTGCCCCCGCCCCCGGCGCCCGTCAGCGAATCGCCCCCACGTCACCCGTGAGCGCGGTCCATCGACCGTGTATCCGTGCCCGCGGCGGACGCGGGAGGGCGTGCACCGCTCACGACTCACCCATGGCGGCGCCCCCGAGCAGGATCGGGGCTTGTTCCGGACCAGGGTCCCGCAGCCGGAAGCCGTGCACCTCCAGGATCGTACGCAGAGCCCGGTAGATGGCGCCTTGCTGGGTGGCCCGCACCTCGCGGGGCACGGCCTGGTCGACCGCGGGGTGCTGCATCCACAGCACAGCCACGGTCCCGTCCGGCCGGGCCGACAGAGCCGCACCCGCGTGCCCGAGGCCGTGATTGTTCCGGTCCCAGGTCGACAGACCGGCGAGCAGGAGAGCCCTGATCACATCCCTCGCGAGACATCGCCGAGCGGCGGGGAAGCGTGTGTGGTCGACGACGCACCGCTCCATCGCGTATTCCACCTCGGCCTCGGACACATCCTGAATCTGGTCGCTCGTAGCTTCGTTCATGACTTCTGTACTACGACGCCGACGGCGGGCTGTCTTCCGGCGGAGGGGTCTGCGCCTGCCGGACGGGTGAACGCCGTCCTACGCCGGCAGTAGTCCCGGCCGGGGAGGCCGGGGCGTCAGGCCCTGGTCCGCAGGTGGTCTCGTGCCCATGCCTCGAAGGTGGTGAGGGGGAGACCGAGGTCCCGCGCGAAGTCCGGGCGAGCGGGCTGTTCGTGCTCATTTACGTGTGCCTGCCCGAAGCCCATGTCGGGCATCCCGGCGGCGGTCGCCTCCTCTTTGGTCATGTCGGGTGCGGTCAGCTCGGTGCCCAGGTTGCGGGAGAGGATCTCGGCGATGTCGGTCATCGTCAGGTAGTCGCCGGCCAGCTCCAGTTCGACACGGTCGAACCGCTCGGGCGCGGCGATGGCCGCGGCGGCTGCCGTGCCGATGTCCTCGACCGCGACGAGAGACAGCCGGGTCGCGGGCTTCAGGAGACTCACCAGGCCGCCCTCGACCCCGCGGGGGAACACGATTTCCTCGGAGGGGAGGAGGTTCTCCATGAAGAAGCCCGGTTTGATGAGCGTCCAGTGCGTGAAGCCCGCCTCACGCACCCGGTCCTGGATCCCGGCCTTCGCGGAGTAGTAGGGCTCCATCCAGGCCCAGTCGCCCTTGACCCAGCTGACATGCTGCCCGGCGCCGGAGACCGAGGTGTGCACGAACTGCGGCACTCCGGCGGCCCTCGCGCCCTCGATCAGATTGACCGCCTGGGCAACCTCGCCTTCGAAAGCGCGTCCGTTCACATCGGGCATCTGCACCGAGAAGACGGCGCGGGCGCCTTCGGCGGCCCGGGTCAGGGAGTCGCGGTCGTCGAGGTCGCCGGTGACCAGTTCGGCGCCGAGCGCTTCGACGGCCTTCGCCCGGTCGGTGCCCGGGTCGCGGACCAGTGCCCGGACGGGGACGCCCGTCGCGAGCAGGGCGCGGGCGGTGGCGCCGCCCTGTCGGCCGGTGGCGCCGGTGACCAGGACGGGTGCGGATTCCGTAGTCGCGGATTCAGTAGTCATGGTGTTCCTCGGATGACGGTAGAGCTAAGTGGCGAGGCCCGCCACTTACCTTCCGGTACGATACGGAGGACCCCGCCACTTAGCAAGCTCGGAGATGACGCCATGACCGTCCAGCGCGCGGACGCCCGGCGCAACTACGCGCGGATCCTCGCCGTCGCGGAGGAGGAGGTCGCCGCGCACGGCGCCGACGCCTCTCTGGAACAGATCGCCCGCGTCGCGGGGGTCGGATCGGCCACCGTGCGCCGGCACTTCCCCGGCCGACGCGCGCTGTTGGAGGCGGTGTTCAGCGAGCGGATCGAGGTCCTGTGCGCCCGCGCCGAGGAGTTGGCCGGGGCGGCCGACGCGCGGGCGGCGCTGCTGGACTGGCTGGGCGCGCTCACCACGTACGCCGCCTCCGCACGGGGCATGGGCGAAGCGCTGGTCCAGGACGGGATGACCGACCCGGAACATGTGAACGTCTGCTCGGCGAAGCTCGGCGGGGCGGTCGACCCGCTGCTGCACCACGCCGCGAGCGCCGGCGCGGTGGCGCCGGGCGTGACCACCGCCGACCTGATCGCGCTGGTCACGGGCATCGCCCTGGCCACGGAAAACCACCCGGACCCCACAGCCGAGGCGCTCCGGCTCCTCGGCCTGACCATGCAGGGAGTCAGCCCTCAGAAGTGAGAGAGGGCGGCGAGCGCGCCGCGAAGGCGGACGGCGCGCGAAGGCGGACCGCACGAGGAAACCGACATGACCGAAGCGGAGCCGGTGTCGTCGGGACCACGGTCGTCCGCAAAGCTCATGGCTCGGCCACGGGCTTGCGTGCCAGGACGTAGCCCTGCGGTGTCTTCTCGGCGGAGTCCGGCTGTCGCGTCATGGTGGCCGAGACTTCGAACCCAGCGCGTCGCAGGAGATCGGCGATCTCGTCCGGTTGCTGCCGGTACCAGTCCACGCATACGGCTTTGCCAAATGCCTCGGCGCGGTGCCCCTGGTCATTACCGACTTGGAAGACAACCATCAACTGCCCACCTGGCGCGAGCACCCGGTGAAACTCGAAGAACACATCCGACCGTCGCTCCCAAGGGATGTGGATGATCGAGTAGTAAGCGAGCAACCCGCCGAGGGAGGCCCGCGGTAGATCCAAGGCCAGCATCGATCCCACCTCGAAGCGAAGGTCCGGGTAGGTGCGGCGGGCCACGGCGATCATCTCGGGCGACAGATCGATACCGAACACGTCCAGTCCCAAGCGGCGAAGCACCACCGTCACCTGACCGGGTCCACAACCCACATCGGCGACAAGTCCGTTCCCACCCGCCTGTACCAGTTCGGCGAAGGCGGCCAGCAAGGCACGGTCCAGTGGCTTGGCGTCCAGGCCAGAGCTCACCATGTCGGCGTACTCCGCGGCCATGACGTCGTATGAGGTTCTGGTCGAGGCGAGAAAGGGTTCGTCGGGCACGACCATGAAGGCTAGGGCCTGGTGCCACCATGCACATAGCCCAGGTAACGGTCCGCGTCCGTAGGTGTGGTTGACGCCCATCACTCGGGCCCGGCCGGGAGCGAGGGCGGGGTGGCAACGGGCAAGGCAGGCAGGCCGATCGGGAGAAGTGGATCACGACAGGTCAGAGCCTGACGTACCTCGCTGCTCCCGGCATCTGACCAGACACCGGCCACAGCTGTCCTGTCTCATTCGACCTCGCTGCCGGGGGACGCCCTGACCTGCGGAGACACAAAGCCGGGTGCGACACCGGAACCTTGCCGTCTCACTTGAAGTTGTCGGCAGAGCGGGAACGGCGGTCTCCCCTTCGCGCGAGGCTTGTGTTGGACTGCCCTGACAAAATCCATACACGACGATGGGGTGAATGCGATGCCTCTTGAGGGCGAGTACGAGCCGAGTCCGGCGCAGTGGGTGCGCGAACAGGTCGAGCGGTATGAGAGTTCGGGTGGCACACAGGGCACAACGCTCTGGGACACGGGCCTGCCGGTCATCATTGTCACGATGCGCGGCGCGAAGAGCGGCAGGATCCGCAAGATTCCGCTGATGCGCGTGGAGCACGAGGGGCGGTACGCGGCGGTTGCCTCGAAGGGCGGCTTCCCGCGCCACCCGGTCTGGCACTTCAACCTCAAGGCCGACCCGCAGGTGGATCTCCAAGACGGCCCCGAACGCCAGGGCATGACGGCCCGTGAGCTCACCGGGGACGAGAAGGCCCAGTGGTGGCAGCGGGCGGTCGCCGCGTATCCGCCGTACGCCGAATACCAGGAGAAGACCTACCGCGTGATCCCCGTCTTCGTGCTCGAACCCGAGCACCTGGCCGGGCCGGCGAACGCCCCGGCGCCGACGAGGAGCTGAGCTTCGGACCCCACTCGCCCGGCCCGGCGAGGCGCCGCGCGGCTGGGGTGCCAGGAGCCCGGCGCCGGCCTGGACAGGCTCACCTGACCTTGTTCCGACTCGAACTACTACGGCGACCGGCGCGACGTCACCACGATGAGGAGCGCACTCGGCATCGCCCGCCGGATGGGAGAGGCCGAGGCGCTCGCCGACTGGTGCGGCGGCGAGGTCTCCCCCGCTCCCGGCACCCCGACAGAGGATCCCGAAGCGGTGTGGGACTACCTCGCCAAGAACCTGCTGTGCTACTTCCACTACTGCGGTACCTGCCGAATCGGCGTCGACGACCTGGCCGTCGTCGACCCGGAACTGCGGCTGCACGGCATCACCGGTCTGCGGGTGGGCGACGCCTCCGTGTTCCCCTCGATCCCGTCCGCCAACACCAACGCGACCGCCTATGCCGTCGCGGAGCGCACGGCGTCGCTGCTCACTCGGGCCGGGCTGGTGACGTCGACATCACGAGGCCCCTCGCTGCGCTGACCCTCCCCAACCCCGCCCCACGGTTCGGCGAGGTCCGGTTTCAACCCGTACGTACCGGGGTCCTATGAGGGCCGTCTCCGGCCCCAGGCCATGTCTGAATAAATAGCGCCGTCCGCCCGGAGGGCGGGTGCTTGAGCGGCAGACGAGTCGGGCTGTACGCCGGATTTTGTCACCGGTCGGCCTCACGGCCGGCCGGGAGACGGCCATCCATCTAGGACCGGCGTTGCCGCCGGTCTCGTGCGGTCTACCCGCGGACTCGGGCGGGCAGCCCTCGATCGTCCGCGCAGGAGCACCGGGGCGCTCCCTTTTGACCTTGCTCCGGGTGGGGTTTACCTAGCTGCCCAGGTCACCCTGGGCACTGGTGGTCTCTTACACCACCGTTTCACCCTTACCGGAACCCGTACGCGTACGGCCCCCGGCGGTCTGTTTTCTGTGGCACTGTCCCGCGGGTCACCCCGGGTGGCCGTTAGCCACCACCCCGCCCTGCGGAGTCCGGACGTTCCTCGGGAAGCCCCAGGGGGCTCCACGCGGCCGTCCGCCCGGCTCGTCTGCCGTATCGCCATGTTACCCGGCGGGAGCCGGGCCGAGCGCATCGGCGCCGGTGGGGGGCCGGCGCCGATGGGAGCCGGGAGGGGAGGGGAGGGAGAGCGGGCCTTGACCTTGCCGCGACGTCAGGGTTTGTACTGGATGCATGCGGATCGCAGAGATCGCCGCTCTCGTCGGAGTCACCACGCGGGCGGTACGCCACTACCACCACCAGGGCCTGCTGCCCGAACCCGCCCGGCGGGCCAATGGCTACCGTGACTACTCGGTACGGGACGCCGTTCTCCTCGCCCGGATCAGGCGGCTGACCGAGCTGGGGCTCGCCCTGGACGAGGTGCGGGACGTGATCTCCGACGACGCCGGGCGCGAACTCACCGAGGTGCTCGCCGAGCTGGACGCCGATCTGGCGCGGCAGGAGGCCGAGATCCGGGCCCGGCGCACCAGGCTCGCCGAGCTGATGGAGAACCCGCCGTCCACCGAGGGGCCGGTGTCCCCCGCGCTCGCGCGGCTGCTGGGCACCGTCCCGCCGATCGACTCTCCCATGGGTGCCAAGGACCGCGAACTGCTGGTCCTGTACGACACCGCCGGGGGCCACGAGGAGTTCTACGAGGCGCTGCGTCCTCTCGCGGAGAGCGCGGAGCTCCACGGTCTCTACCGGCGGCTGGACGAACTCGCCGACGCGGCGCCCGACGACCCCCGGATCGCGCCCCTCGCCGACGAACTCATCGCCGCCATCCCGGACGAGGTGGTGGCCGCGATACCGAAGGCGACGGGGCAGCCCGTCATCGACGGGTTCGGGGAAGCCCTGCTCGCCGACTTCCCCCCGGCCCAGGCCGAGTTCGCCCGTCTGATCATGGAGGCGCTGATGGCGAAGGTGCGGACGGTTCAGACGCCGACGGGAGAGACGCCGGCAGGAGAGACGCCGGCAGGAGAAGGGGGATCGTCGTGAAGTGGGCCGTACCGCTCGTCGTCGTGGGTGAAATCGTGCTCGTCGGCTGTCTGTTGGCGGGGGTGGCGGTCCCCGCACCCGTACTCCTCGGCGCCGAGGCCGTCGTGCTCACGCTCTTCGCGCTGGAGGCCGTGGTCCTGCGCCGGCACTACGCGCGGGCCCGGCGGACCGGCGCCGCCCGCCGGGACGCGCTCGCCGCGGCGGTCCGTACCGGCGTACCCGAGCCCGTACGCCGGCTGCTCGCGCATGAGATACGGGGCTTCGCGAGCCTCGGGCGGTGGGTGGCGCGCCGTACGCACGGGGTGCGGGAGGGCGATCACGCCGCCCCGTACACCGGCCCGCAGACGGCGATGATGTACGGCCTGCTCTTCGTCGCCGTCGTCGAGACGGTGGCGCTGGCCGTGCTGATCCCGTGGCCGGTGGTGCATCGGATTCTGCTGGTGCTGGACGTCTATACGGTGCTGATGGTGCTGGCGTTGCACGCGGGCTGTGTGACACGGCCTCATGTGGTGGGCGCGGACGGGTCGTTGAGGATCCGGTACGGCTCGCTCCTCGACCTGTCCGTCGAGGCGGCACGGATCGCTTCCGTACATGTCGACCGGCGCTACCCGCGGAGCGGCGGGCTGATCACCTTCGACCCGGCGCACGACGGGGTCCTCGATCTCGCGGTGGGCGGCCAGACGACCGTACGGGTGGAGCTGACCGAGCCCGTCACGTTCGTACGGCCCCTCGGGCGGCGCGAGCGGGCCCGGGTGGTCCGGTTTCACGCGGACGCTCCCGCCGCGTTGGTCAAGGCGCTCGATCAGGCACTCAGGCCGGCGCGAACAGCGCCTTCGCCAACCCCGGATCGGCCTGGGTGAGCCGTACCCGCAGCCACTCCCCCAGCGGGAGTGGCGTGGTGCCGCCCTCGATACGGGCGACCACGGCGGGGTCTTCCAGATGGACGGTGCCGACGGACGGATCGCGCTCCCGCACATCGATCACGTACCCGTCGAAGAGCTCGCCGACCCGCTCCCTGAGCAGCGCCGCCTCCACGATGTCGACGCACTCGCGCTCCACGCCATTGGCCCGTTCCGCCCCCTCGGCCATCTCCTTCGGCAGCCTGTCCAGAGCCGCGAGCACCCACTCCGGTGGCTCCTGGCCCGCCACCGCGCTCAGACAGATCTCCCCCGCGTACCGGTCGACGAGCCGCCGCAGCGGGGCCGTGCAGTGGGTGTACGGGGCGGCGACCGCCGCGTGGACGGCGGGCCGCGGGATCCGGCCGCCGGTGAACACGGTGTAGCCCGCGCCGCGCAGCAGCGCCGTGCACTCCTGGAGGAAGGCGGCGTGGCGGGCGTTGTGGGGGTCGAGGGAGCGGACGGTCTCGGCGTACGCGACGTGGTGCGGCCAGTCGATGCCCAGCGCCTTCGCCGAGCGGCGGAGCCGGCCGACCGCGCCGTCCGGGGCGCTGGGCATCGTACGGAGGATGCCGGTGCCGGCCGTCAGCATCAGCTGGGCGGCGGCCATGCCGGTGAGCAGGGAGATCTGGGCGTTCCAGCCCTCGACGGGGAGCGGGGCGCGGTACGCGACGGCGTACGAAACCCCGGACCGGCCGCCGGACGCACCGCCCGGCGGGCCGCCGGACGTGGTGTCCGCTTCCGGTGGGCACTCCACGATCTCCTGCTCGGGGACGCTGAGGGAGATACCGCCGCGCTCCCGTTCCAGCCGTTCGCGCAGCAGCCCGATCTCCTTCAGCAGGGCGAGGGACTCCGGGGCCGTCCCCGCGTCGATCTCCCGCTGCGCGCCCGCGTAGTCGAGCCTCGCCCTGCTCCGTACGAGCATCCTGTGGACCTCGGCCGAGACCGTCCGGCCCTCCGCGTCCAGATCGATCTGCCAGAGCAGGGCCGGTCTGGTCCGGTCCGGCAGCAGACTCGCCGCGTCCTCGGAGAGGACGGCAGGATACAGCGGCACCCTGCCGTCGGGGAAGTAGAGGGTCTGTACGCGACGACGGGCCTCGGCGTCGAGCGCGCCGCCCGGCGTCACGAACGCGGCGACATCGGCGATCGCGTAATGGACCCGGAAGCCGCCGCCCGCGCGCCGGGCCAGTCCCATCGCCTGGTCGAGGTCGGCGGCGGCGGGCGGGTCGATGGTGAACAGTTCGATGGTGGTGGCGTCGCGGTCCGCCAGCCAGCCATCCTCCGGCGGCCGTGGGGCCCGTACGGCCCGTTCCGTCTCGGCGTGGACGGCGGCCGAGAAGGCCCCGGGCACGTCGAGCGCCGTGCGCAGCGCGCCCAGGGCGGTCCGCAGCGGCGCGTCGGCCGCGCCGGTCGTGTGCAGATGACAGCGGGGCATGAATCGAGCGTATGGCGGACGGACCCGGGCGGCGCGGCGAAGCACGGGCCGCGCACACCGCGGTGGCTCGGGCGGCTCGGCGCGGGCCGCCCGTCGCCCGCGCCAGGGCCTGGGGCCTGTCTTCAAAGTCCCGCCCGCCCCTCGGGCGGACGGCGCTACTTTGAAGACACGCCCTAGGCTGGCGCAGGGGCCCCACCCCCTGTCCCGTACGTCGTCCGAGGAGAACCACCGTGCTCGTGCTGTTGCCGCCGTCGGAAGGGAAGGCCGCCTCCGGGCGCGGCGCTCCGCTGAAGCCGGAGTCGCTCTCCCTGCCGGAACTGACCGCGGCCAGGGCCGCCGTACTCGACGAACTCGTCGAGTTGTGCGCCGCCGACGAGGAGAAGGCGCGCGAAGTGCTCGGTCTCACCGAGGGGCTGCGCGGCGAGATCGCGAAGAACGTGGAGCTGCGTACGGCGGGCACGCGCCCGGCCGGGGAGATCTACACCGGTGTGCTGTACGACGCGCTCGATCTGGCCACGCTCGACGCCTCCGCGCGGCGGCGGGCGGCGAAGTCGCTGCTGGTCTTCTCGGGGCTGTGGGGCGCGGTACGGATGGGCGACCGGATCCCGCCGTACCGCTGCTCGATGGGCGTCAGGCTGCCGGGGCTCGGCGCGCTGGGCGCGTACTGGCGTGGACCGATGGAGTCCGTCCTGCCGGAGGTGGCGGGTCGTGGGACCGTGCTCGATCTGCGTTCGTCGGCGTACGCCGCCGCGTGGAAGCCGAAGGGCGAACTGGCGGGACGCACGGCGACGGTACGGGTGCTGCACGCTCAGATCGACCCGGCCACCGGGGCGGAGAAACGGTCCGTGGTCAGCCACTTCAACAAGGCGACGAAGGGCCGGCTGGTACGGGATCTGCTGACCGCGGGCGCCCGGCCGAAGGGCCCCGCCGAGCTGGTGGAGACGCTGCGGGAGCTGGGGTACGTGGTGGAGGCGACCGCTCCGGAGAGGGCGGGGCGTACCTGGGCGCTGGACGTGGTGGTCACGGAGATCCACTGAGTCCCGCACCTCCCCCACGTGGCGCTCCGCCGCATTGCACCCTGCGCAACGGTCATTGCGCACCATGGCACGGGCGCGGCAGGATGTGGCCATGACCTCCGCGCCCGTGGCTTCCGTGCTGGACCTCGCCCCCGTCATCCCTGTCGTCGTCCTCGACGATGCCGCCGACGCCGTACCGCTCGCCCGCGCCCTCGTCGCGGGCGGACTGCCCGCGATCGAGGTGACGCTGCGGACGCCGGCCGCGAGGGCGGCGATCCGCGCGATCGCGGCGGAGGTGCCGGACGCGGTGGTCGGCGCGGGTACGGTCATCACGGCCGACGCCGTGGCCGACTCGGTGAAGGCGGGCGCGCGCTTCCTGGTCAGCCCGGGGTGGACGGACACGCTGCTGGCCGCGATGCGGGACTCGGGCGTGCCGTTCCTGCCGGGGGTGTCGACCACCTCCGAGGTCGTGGCGCTGCTGGAGCGCGGGGTGACGGAGATGAAGTTCTTCCCGGCGGAGGCCGCGGGCGGCACGGCCTATCTCACGTCCCTGTCCGGTCCGCTCCCCGGGGCCAGGTTCTGCCCCACGGGCGGCATCACGGCGCGGAAGGCACCGTCGTATCTCGCCCTGCCGAACGTCGGCTGCGTCGGCGGCACATGGATGCTCCCGGCGGACGCGCTGGCGGCCAAGGACTGGGACCGGGTCGAATCACTGGCCCGCGAGGCGTCGGCACTGCGCTAGGTGTTCTGTTCGGTTCTGGACACGCCGCTCCTGAACCCGCGTCTCTCCTGAACCCGCGCGCCGCCGGACGGCCGACGGCGCGCGCACGTCAGCGCAGATGCGAGGTGTCGTTCAGCAGCCGCACCGACGTGTTGCCGTCCGCGTAATACGCCACCGCTGACAGCGAGGCCGCCGACAGCTCCATCCGGAACAGTGACTCCGGCGGTGCGCCGAGAGCCAGCCGTACCAGGGTCTTCACCGGGGTGACATGCGTGACCAGCAGCACCGTTCTGCCCGGGTACCGTTCCAGCAGCCGGTCGCGGGCGGCCGCGACGCGCCGTCCCACGGCCGTGAAGCTCTCGCCACCGCCGGTCGGCGCGACATCGGGTGAGGCGAGCCAGGCGCTCAGATCGTCGGCGTACCGCTCCCGGACCTCCGCGAACGTCAGCCCCTCCCAGGCGCCGAAGTCCGTCTCGCGCAGGCCCTCTTCGACGGTGACCTCCAGACCGAGCCGGGACGCCACGGCCCCCGCCGTCTCACGGCAGCGCCTGAGCGGTGAGGAGACGATCTCCTGGATGGTGCCGCGCGCGGCCAGCGACGCGGCGACGGCCTCGGCCTGTCGGCGGCCGGCCGCCGACAGCTCCGGGTCGCTGCCGCCGCTGCCCGAGAAGCGCTTCTCGGGGGTGAGCGCGGTCTCGCCGTGCCGCAGCAGGACGAAGGTGACGGGGGCCCCGAGGTCGGCGGAGGAGCCCCAGCCCACGGACGCGGAACCCGAAGGCGCGGCGGAGGGAATGGTTACGGAAGCGGCGGAGGGAGTGGGCACGGAGGATCCCGCCGCCGTCTCCGTCCGCTCCGTGCGCGCGGCCCTCGCCACGGCCTCGCTCGCTTCCGCCTCCGTCGTCGCCGCCCGCGCCGCGCCCGCGTCCAGCGCCGCCGTGGACGCCGACGCGTCCCACTGGCCGCCGTTCCTGCCCGCGTCCATCGCCTCGTTGGCCAGCCGGTCCGCGTGCTTGTTCCGCTCGCGCGGGATCCACTCGAAAGTGACCTGCCCGGCGGGGAGGATCCGCGTCGCCTCGGCCGCCAGCGGCTTCATGTCCGGGTGCTTGATCTTCCAGCGCCCCGACATCTGCTCGACGACGAGCTTGGAGTCCATCCGGACCCGGACGGCGGCGGCCGGGTCCAGCGCCTTGGCGGCCTTCAGTCCGGCGATCAGGCCCTTGTACTCGGCGACGTTGTTGGTCGCGATACCGATGTACTCGGCGGCCTCGGCGAGCGGTTCACCGGTCGCGCCGTCGAGGACGACCGCGCCGTACCCGGCGGGCCCCGGGTTGCCCCGGGAGCCGCCGTCCGCCTCGACGATCAACTGCCGCATTACAGACCCGAATCGGCGGTACGCACCAGAATGCGGCGGCAGTTCTCGCACCGCAGCACGGCGTCGGCGGCGGCCGCCTTGACCTCGTTGACCTCGGTGATGTTCAGCTCCAGCTGGCAGCCCTCGCAGCGGCGCCGGAACAGCCGTGCCGCGCCCACCCCGCCCTGCTGGACGCGCAGCTTCTCGTACAGCTTGAGCAGGTCGGCCGGTACGGAGGCGGCGATGACCTCGCGCTCCTTCGTGAGGGTCGCGGCCTCGCGGTCGAACTCCGCGACGGCGGCGTCCCGGCGCGCGGCGGCGTCATCGGCCCCGGCCTCCACGGAGGAGACACGTTCCGTCAGCTCGGCGACCCGCTCCTGCGCGGACTCGCGACGCTCCATGACTTCGAGGACGATGTCCTCCAGATCACCCTGCCGCTTGGCGAGGGAGACGATCTCGCGCTGGAGGTTCTCCAGGTCCTTGGGCGAGGTGACCGCGCCGGAGTCCAGGCGCTGCTGGTCGCGTACGGAGCGCTGGCGCACCTGGTCGACGTCCTGCTCGGCCTTGGTCTGCTCGCGGGCGGTGTCGCTCTCCTCGGTCGTCGAGGCGACGAGCAGGTCGCGCAGTTGGGCGAGGTCCTTGGCGAGCGACTCGATCTCGGCGTGCTCGGGCAGCGCGGTGCGCTTGTGGGCGAGTTGGGACAGTCGTACGTCGAGGGCCTGGACGTCGAGGAGTCGGATCTGGTCGGCGGGCGCGGCGTTCAGTTGGGGGCTCCTGAGGAGTCGGAGGAGTGGTGGGCCGACCAGGGGTCGGTGACCGTCTTCGAGACATGGACCCGCAGGTCCCAGCCATGACGGTCGGAAATCTCGTCGAGCTGGGCGGCGGCCTGTTCGCACCAGGGCCATTCGGTGGCCCAGTGCGCGGCGTCGACCAGCGCGAGCGCGCTCTGTTGGGTGGCCTCGGAGACCGGGTGGTGGCGCAGGTCGGCGGTGAGGAACGCGTCCACGCCCGCCGCTCTGACCTGGTCGAAGAGGCTGTCGCCCGAGCCGCCGCTGACGGCGACCGTACGGACGGGCGCGTCCGGGTCACCCGCGACGCGGATGCCCTGGGCGGTGCCCGGCAGCCGGTGCGCGACGCGTGCGGCGAAGTCACGGAGGGTCGCGGGGCGGTCCAGCTCGCAGATCCTGCCGAGGCCGCGCCGTCCGGCGGGGTCCGTGGGATCGGGTACGAGGGGCCGTACGACCCGCAGGTCGAGCGCGCCCGCGAGGGCGTCGGAGACACCGGGGTCGGCGGTGTCGGCGTTGGTGTGCGCGACATGCAGCGCGATGTCGTGCTTGATGAGGGTGTGTACGACGCGCCCCTTGAACGTGGAGGCCGCGACCGTCGTCGTACCGCGCAGATAGAGCGGGTGATGGGTGACGATCAGTTCGGCGCCGAGCCGTACCGCTTCGTCGGCGATCTCCTGGACGGGGTCGACCGCGAACAGGACCCGGGTGACCGTGGCGCCGGGGTCACCGCAGACCGTGCCGACGGCGTCCCACTGCTCGGCCCGCTCGGGCGGCCAGAGGGCGTCGAGCGCGGCGAGGACGTCCGTCAGACGGGGCGCGGGGGGATCGTTGGCGGGGACGGCTGAGGGGACAGGGGGCACGGTGCAAAGGCTACCTGCCCCGGGTGCCCCGCCCACCATGGCTACGGCGACCGCCGGGCGGGGGCCGGCGGTCGCGGGGCCGGGCGGGGGCTTCCCCGCCCGGCTCGCGCACCGGTCACCGCGTCGTGGCCCGCCGGACGCCCCCGGGCGGACGGGACTTCGGACGTGCTCGGCTACCTGACGAGGTAGCCGCGCAGGTCGTCGAGGACCTGGTTCGCCGCCGTCACGCCCAGGCCCAGGTACCAGGTCTCGTCCTTGACGTCCTTGGCCCGACCCGTCTTGACGGCCTTCAGGTTCTTCCACAGCGGGTTGGAGCGCGCGGTGTCGCGCTGGGTCTTCGCCGGGTCGCCGTACACGCCCGTGAAGATCCAGTCGGCGTCCGCGTCGTCGATCTTCTCCGGGCTGATCTCCACGGCCAGATCGTTGATCTGCTGGTTCTCCGGCCGCGGCAGACCGATGTCGTCGAGGATCGTGCCGATGAAGGACGCCTTCGCGTACAGCCGCAGCCGGTCCGGCATGTAGCGCACCATCGAGACGGTCGGCTTTTCGGGGCCGATCTCCGTGCCGAGGGCGGCCGCCTTCTTCTCGTACGCGGCGAGTTCGGTCTTCGCCTCCGCGGTGCGGTCCAGCGCCTGGGCGTTGAGGAGGTAGTTCTCCTTCCAGGGGAAGCCGGGGCGGATGGTGAAGACCGTCGGGGCGATCTCCGCGAGCGCCTTGTACTTGTCGGCCGCGCGCAGCTGGCTGCCGAGGATGAGGTCGGGCTTCAGGCCGGCGATCGCCTCCAGGTTGAGGTTGTTGACCGTGCCGACGCTCTTGGGGCTGCCCGCGCCCTTCCGCAGATAGCTGGGGATGCTTTCGTCGCCCTCGGTCGGCGCGTAACCGACCGGCTTCAGACCGAGCGAGACAACGTTGTCGAACTCACCGACGTCCAGCACGATGACCCGCTCGGGGCGCTTCTTCAGCTCCGTCGTGCCCATGGCGTGGGTGATCGTGCGCGGGAACTGGCCCGGCTTCGCGTCGGTCCCGTAGGCGGCCGTCTTCTTCGCCGCGTCGGCGAAGTCCTTGCCGCCCGTGGCGACGGCGGCCTTCTTGTCGCCTCCGTTCGACGCGGCGGACCCGCTGTCGGAGGACTCGCCGCTGCCGCAGGCCGCGAGGGAGAGCGCGGCGGCGAGAGCGACGGCGGCGGCTGCGCCACGGCGTCGTATGGACATCTTGATGCTCCTGGGAGGCGGTGCTCGTGGGGATACCGGTGGGGTCGAGCGTGGCTGGTAAGGTGTGCCTTACCTTAAACGCCGCCGCATCGGGCAGCACACCCACCCCCTCGCTTTCAGTGGAATCGCGCGATGGCCACCCTTATGTGTGAAGTGCGAGGTCTCGCATTGTTCGGCAGGAAGTACGAAAACTAGCTTCTTCGCCGGAGGTGACAGACCGATGACGGCCTGTGCTATCGAGACGGCTACTGCGGCTACCGAGAACGAGAGCGGAACGGACGGAGCGGACGGGACGGGGCCGAACGGCCCGGGTGGTCCAAGTGGCCCGGACGGAGGGGGCGACGCGGGCGGCCCGCGCCGGGCGGTACCCGCGGGCGGCCCGCGCCGGGCGGTACCGCATCCGGAGTTCGCGATCACGGCGGACGGTGCCTATGCGGCGCGACTGACGCTCGGCGCGCCCCGCCAGGGCGGTCCGACCGCTCGGGGCGACGCCTGGTTCCCTGAGCGGTGGACCCTCGACGGACCCGAGCCGTACGCCGTGCCCCTCCCCCTCGACCAGCCCGAGGAGCCCGACACCGAAGTGCTTCCCCTGGCCGACGGCAGGGTGCTCATCCGCCGGCTGGTCGCCGACCGGCACGACTTCTCGCTGCTCTACCCCACCGGCCCCGGTACGGGCCAGCTGCCGGTCGGCGCGGTCGGCCGTACGGACGAGCACGCCGAACTGACGCTGCTCCCGCCGTCGCCGGACGGCCGCCGCGCGTACGCCCTGTCGAGCGGCCCGCGCGCCACCACCGTCTGGCTGGTGGCGGGCGGCGCGTTCGGCCCCGAGCGGGTCGCCGAGGTGCGAGGACGTTGCTCGGGCGGTGTCTGGCTGGACCGTACGGGCCGGATACTGGCCCTCGACCGGGAGACGGACGGCGTGGTGAAGGCCGTCACCGTCGATCTGGGGCGGGGCGGCGAGGTGACGCCGCTGCTCCAGATCACCGAGGAGAGCAACGACCGGCTGCTGCTGGCGGACGCCGACAGCGGACTGCTGCTGATCCGCTCGGACGCGCCGGGCCACGACCGGTTGGGGTGGGGCGTCCTGGGAAGTCTGCGGCCGGTGCGGTTCCCCGAGTGTCTGCGGCCGGCGGACTGCGCGGTGACGCCGTTCGCCGTGCAGCCGGGGCAGGTACTGATGCCGGAGAGCTGCGCGGTGGCGCTGCGGATCGACGGGGCGGCGGGCAGCTGGCTCGGGGTGTGGCGGCCGGCGGGCCGGCGGCTGCATCAACGCCCGGCGCCCGAGGGGTGGCTGGCCGGATCCGGCGTGTGGACCAGGGACGCCGTGCTCCAACTCCCGTACGCCACAGGGGCGGTGCCATGCGGAGTGGCACGCCTCGACGCCCCCGCCGATGTGCTCCTTCCCGTACCTGACGGCCCCCAGGACCGGGACCCGGGCCGGAACGCGGTCGGGGACGCGGTCGGGGAATCCGTCGGGGAATCGGGCCCGTGTCCCGGACCGGATCCTGAACTGGTCACAGAACCGACACAAGCGGAATCGCCGGACGGGGAACCGTCCAACGCCCCCCGCACTCCTGTGATGTGCAGGCCGGTGCCGCTCCAGCAGGCTCCCCTCACCGGCCGTGTGGCACCTGGATAGACTTTCGGCCGGGGCTTCGCGGCCGTACCGACCGGATGTGTCGGTGACGGTGATGCGGACGCGTGACCGTAACGCTGTCGTGGCGGTACGGGGCGGCCGGAGCCCCTGCGCCACACAAGAAGCGATCACGACGGGGTGACTTCCCACATGTCTGAAGCCCGAACCGACATGACCCAGGAGCGTCCGCAGGGAGCGGCGGCCGCCGACGGGGACGACAGCCGCGGTATCGGAACGCACGGAAAGCACCGGGGAGGTGCGGCATCGACGGAGGACTCGGCGTCCCCCGTCCACGGCCGTCACCGCCGCCCGGAACAGAGCAGCTACGCGGCCTGACCGTCCGACGCTGCGGATGGCCTGAACACGTCCGTACATTCAGCGCATTCAGCACATTCCGCACATGAGGAGAGGCCGCCACGGCACGTCCGTGGCGGCCTCTCGCCGTGAGGCGGCGGGGCATCCGCACGGGACATTTGTACTGGGCAAGTTCGTACGCACGCATCTGTCGGGGCCCGGGTCGGGTCCGTAGCGTCGTGGGCATGAGCATGAGGCAGACAGCCAGTACGCCGGCGACGGACAGCCCGGACACGGACACACACCGCGCGACCTCACACCCCGCGGCCTCACCCCCCGCGCCCTCGCGGCCCGCCGGCACGGCGGACGCCGTGAGCTTCACCGGTGTCGTCAAGACCTTCGGCGCGGTCCGGGCCGTGGACGGCATCGATCTCGGTGTCCCGCGAGGTGAGGCCGTCGCGCTGCTCGGCCGTAACGGCGCCGGCAAGTCGACCGCCATCGGGCTGCTCCTCGGCCTCGACGAACCGGACACCGGGACGGTGCGGCTCTTCGGCGGCCCGCCCTCGCGCGCTGTCACGGCCGGGCGGGTCGGGGCGATGCTCCAGGACGGCCGGCCGATCCGGCGGGTGACCGTACGGGAGTTGCTCACGTTCGTCGCCAGCACCTACCCGAATCCACTGCCCCTCGCCGAGTCGCTCGGCCTCGCCGGGCTCACGGAACTCGCCGGCCGCCGCGTCGACAAGCTCTCCGGCGGTCAGCTGCAACGGGTCAGGTTCGCGGTCGCGCTGGCCGGCGGCCCCGAGCTGCTCGTCCTCGACGAACCCACCGCCGCCCTCGATGTGGAGGCCCGCCGCGCCTTCTGGGCGTCCATGCGCGCCTACGCGGACCGCGGCAACACCGTGCTCTTCTCCACTCACTATCTGGAGGAGGCCGACGACAACGCCGACCGGATCGTCGTCATCGACCACGGCCGGGTCGTCGCCGACGGCACCAGCGAGCTGATCAAGGCCTCGGTCGGCGGCCATCTCGTCTGCTTCGACCTGCCGGAGGGCTTCACGGCGGAGCTGACGCGGCTGCCCGGCGTCGTCTCGGCCGAGGTACGCGCGGGCCGCGCCCGGCTCCGTACGGACGACTCGGACGCGACCGTCGTCGCGCTCGCCGGACTCGACGCGATCCGCCGCCTCGAAGTCGCCCCGGCGACACTGGAAGACGCCTTCCTCGCGCTGACGCACACGACGGAGGACAGCGAGGACCCCGGGCACGCCAAGGACACCAAGAACACCAAGGACACCGAGAACGACATGAAGGACGCCCTGTGATGCCCGCCATGCTGGAGTACATCACGCTCGAAGTCCGCCGTACGCTGCGCGATCCCGGCTTCGTCATCTTCGGCGCCGGCATGCCGGTCCTGATGTATCTGCTCTTCACCAATGTCGGCGGCGCCGACCCGGACGCCATGGAGTGGAAGGTCACCTCCATGGTCGGCATGGCCGCGTACGGCGCGCTCGGCGCGGCCGTCGGTACGGGCACCGGGATCGCCGAGGACAAGTCGCTCGGCTGGCTGCGCCAGTTGCGTATCACCCCGATGCCGCCCCGCCAGGTGGTGCTGGGCCGGGCGATGGCCGGTTCGGTGACCGTCCTGCCCGCGCTGCTCACCGTCCTGGCCGCGGGCGGTCTGGTCAACGGCGTACGGCTCGCTCCGTGGCAGTGGGCCGCCCTGGTCGCGCTGTTGTGGGCCGGCGCGCTGCCCTTCACCCTGCTCGGTATCGGCAACGGCTACCGGCTCTCCGCGCAGACGACCGGTGTGGTGAACGTGGGCTGTCTGATGCTCCTGGCCGTGGTCGGCGGGCTCTGGTTCCCGATCGCCGCGTTCCCCGGCTGGCTGCGGACGATCGCGGAGTACACCCCGCCAACCGCTTCGCCGACCTGGGCTGGTCCACCACGCAGGGCACGGCCCCGGGCGGGATGACGATCGTGGTGCTCGCGGGCTGGCTTCTCGTCTTCGGCTCGTACGCGGTGTACGCGTACCGCAGGTCGGCGAGGACCGCGTGAAGGCGGCAGCGGCCCGGTGCGGGCGGCCGGGACCGCCCAGCGGCTACGCGATGCTGCCGTGGCTGCTGCTGGGTCTGGGCTCCTTCGCCAATCTCGTCCGGGGCGAGACGCCCAACCCCTGGTTCGGCGCCATCGGTCTGCTGGTCTTCAACTCCCTCTATGTCTCGGTGGTGTTCCGGTCCTTCGACCGGTCGGCGCGGGACAGCCCCGCCACCCGCTGGGCGCTCGTGGTGATGGGGCTGATGACCTTCGGGCTGGGCGGCGCGTACGGCGGCAGCTGGCTGCTCTTCCTGCCGCTGTTCGGACTCTCCTGCGGCAGCGTGCTGCGCCGCCGGGCTCTCGGTCTGTTCGGGATCCCGCTGACCGCCGCGGCCGGCGGCGTCGCCGCGTACCACGTGGGCTGGGGCGCGATCAGCGTCGCGTACGGGACGTTCATCTCGATGATGGTGACGTCCGCGATCCTCACCCTCTCCGAGACCGTCGTCCAACTGCGCGACACCCGCCAGGAACTGGCCCGTTCGGCGGTGGAGCGGGAGCGGCTGCGCTTCTCGCGCGATCTGCACGATCTGCTCGGCCACACCCTCTCGGTGATCGTGGTCAAGGCGGAGGCCGCGCGCCGGTTGGCGCCACGCGATCTGGACGCGGCCCTGGGGCAGGTCTCCGACATCGAGTCCGTCGGCCGGCAGGCGCTGACCGAGGCCAGGGAGGCCGTCACCGGCTATCGCGAGGGCAGTCTCGCCGCGGATCTGGACCGGGCGCGCTCGGCGCTGGCCGCCGCCGGGATCGAGCCGGTCGTCCAGCAGTCGGGGCCACCGCTGGAGCCGCGGGCCGAGGTGCTGCTCGGCTGGGTCGTACGGGAGGCCGTCACCAACGCCGTACGGCACAGCGCCGCGACCCGGTGCCTGATCACGGTGGACGGCTCGCCGGAGCGGGTACGGCTGACGATCACGGACGACGGCGCGGGGGCGACCGTACGGACCGGGGCGGCCGTACTGACCGGGGCGGCCGTACTGACCGGGGCGGCCGTACTGACCGGGGCGGCCGAGGACTCCGTTCCGTACGGCGGTACGGGCCTGAAGGGCCTGACCGAGCGCCTCGCGGCGGCCGGCGGCTCACTCGAAGCCGGCCCGGTGGCGAGCGCGGTGGCGGCCCGGGGGTCGGGGGCGACGACGGACCCGGCGGGGCAGGGCTTCCGTGTGACCGCCGTACTCCCGGTCGAGGCCGCGTCCGTCACCGGCCACCCGCTTGACGCGCCGTACCGGAAGTAGTGAATTCCCGGCTCGACGTCGCGGTGCGTCCGGCCGCGCCGGACCGGGGCGAGCGCTGCCTCCGGGACCGGTGGCTCCGGGGTCCCGTGGCGGCGTCCGCCCCGCCCTACGCTGTGCTGGTGACGGAGATGCCGCGGGACCACAGACCTGCCACATGCGTACGTGTCCTCCTCGCCGAGGACCAGGGCATGATGCGCGGCGCCCTCGCCCTGCTGCTCGGTATGGAGGCGGACATCGAAGTGGTCGCGCAGGTCGGGCGGGGCGACGCGATCGTGGACGCCGCGCTCGCCTCCCGGCCCGATGTGGCGCTGCTGGACATCGAACTGCCCGGACTCAGCGGTCTCGACGCGGCGGCGGAACTCCGCGACGAGGTGCCCGACTGCCGGGTCCTGATCCTGACGACCTTCGGCAGGCCCGGCTATCTGCGGCGGGCCATGGAGGCGGGGGCGGCGGGCTTTCTCGTCAAGGACGGTCCGGTGGAGGAGCTGGCCGCCGCGATCCGGCGGGTGCTGACCGGCGAGACCGTCATCGATCCCGCCCTGGCCGCCGCCGCGCTGAGCGCGGGGCCGAGCCCCCTCACGGCGCGGGAGCGGGATGTGCTGAACGCGGCCGTGGACGGGGCGACGGTCGCCGATATCGCGGATCGGCTGCGGCTGTCCGAGTCGACCGTACGGAACTATCTCTCGTCGGCCATCGGCAAGACCGGCACCCGCAACCGCATGGAGGCCGTCCGCACGGCCCGCGGGCAGGGCTGGTTGTAGCCGGGCCGACCCGCTCGGGGCCCTCTACGTGTCCGAGGCACGTCCTACGTGTCCGAACCACACCTGTCCGCATCACACGTGTCCGCATCACTTCTGCGAGGGGCCTCGCGGCAGCCACAGCAGCATCAGAACGACACCCGCCAGCAGCACCCCGCTGCCCGTCCTGAACGCCAGCGCGTACCCCTCGGTCAGCGCCTCCGGGCTCGTGCCGCCCGCCGTACGGGACGCCGCCACCGTGGAGAGGACCGCCAGACCGAGCGCACCGCCCATCGTCCGGGAGGTGTTGATCAGGCCGGAGACCAGACCCGCGTCGTCCGCCGCCGCACCCGCCGTGGCCAGCGCGGCCAGTGGTGTGGAGGCCAGGCCCAGGCCGGTCATCATCAGGAGGCCGGGGCCGAGGATCGACGAGAGATACGTTCCGTCAGCGGTCATCGTGGACTGCCAGCCGAACCCCGCCACCGCCATCAGCGTGCCGAGCACCGCCAGATTTCGGGCACCGACCCGTGGCATCAGCCGGGGCGCCAGCTTCGAGCCGAGCACGATGCTCAGCGAGCTGGGGATGAGCGCGAGCCCGGCGTCCAACGGCGAGTATCCCAGCACGTTCTGGGCGTAGACCGTCATGAAGAACCACATGGCGAACGACGCCGCGCCACAGACGAACATCGCCGCGTTGGCGGCGGAGACGGCCCGTACCCGGAACAGTCCGAGCGGCATCAGGGGTGCCTTCGCCCGCGCCTCCACCGCCACGAACGCGCCGAGCAGCAGCGCTCCGCCGAGCAGCGGAAGCAGCGTCGCCGACGCTCCCCAGCCCTGCTCCTCGGTCTGCACGATGCCGTACGCGACCGTGGCGAGCCCGGCCGTGACCAGCACCGCGCCGGGCAGATCGAGGCGCCGTACCCGCTCGGTACGGGACTCGGTCAGCCATACCGCCGCGCCCACCAGGACCAGCACCCCGACCGGCACATTGATCAGCAGCACCCAGCGCCAGGAGAGCAGATCGGTGAGGGCTCCGCCGACGAGCCCGCCGGCCGCGCCGCCGCCCGCGCCGACCGCCGACCAGGTCCCTATGGCCCGGGTCCTGGCGGCGCCTTCCGGTACGGCGGACGTCAGGATGGTGAGCGTCGCGGGCGCCAGTACGGCCGCGCCGAGCCCCTGTACGGCGCGGGCGGCGAGCAACTGCCAGCCCTCCTGGGCGAGTCCGCCCGCGAGGGACGCCAGGGTGAACACCGCGAGCCCGGTCAGGAACATCGCCTTGCGGCCGAAGAGATCGGCCGCCCGCCCGCCGAGCAGCATGAATCCCGCGAACGCGATCGAGTAGGCGTTGAGCACCCACTGCAGACCGGTGCCGGAGAGGCCCAGGTCCGCGCGCATCGACGGCAGGGCGACATTCACCACGGACACGTCGAGGACGACGAGGAACTGTCCCGCGCAGGCGGCGAGAACCACCGCCCAGGTACGCGGCGATCCCGAGGCCGCGGATATGTGGACGGTGTCGGTGTGTGCGGGGGCTCGGACCATGGCGGTCATGGTCGCAGGCGTCGAGCGGTCCGTACATCGGGATTTCGACGTAGGCCCCCGGCTCAGGTGCGCGGAGCCCGGACCCCGCGGTTTCGCCGAATTCGCCGAAGGCAGAACGCCGTTCCCTTCCCGTCGGGTGCGACGCTCCTACTCTGGGGAGGTGAGCAGCCACGCGACCGACCCAGCCCGCGTCATTCCCCTGCGCCCGGTGGCGGCGGCTGCCGCTCCGGCCCCGGACGCCGACGCCTCGCCGCCCGCGGGGGCCGGGGAACCCAGGGAGCCGCTGTGGCGGCATCTCGTGGGTGACGTCCTGCGACGCGAGCGCCTCGCCCAGGAGCGCACGCTCAAGGATGTCGCCGAGGCGGCCAGGATCTCGATGCCGTACCTCTCCGAGCTGGAGCGGGGCCGCAAGGAGGCTTCGTCGGAAGTCCTCGCGGCCGCCGCCCGCGCTCTCGGCCTCGGGCTGGCCGATCTGCTCGCCCTGAGCCACGGCGAACTGAGCCGTCTCGGCGGGACATACACGCGCCGGGCCCACCCCCGTCAGACCCGGATCAGTCCGGCCCGCCCCGGTCAGGAGAGGCCGGGCACGGGACGGAGCGGCTCGGGGCCGTACGAGGCGCGCCTCCTCGCCGCCTGACGCTACGCGCCCGGGACCGGCGCGGACCGCCTGGAGAGGACCTCGTCGGCCAGCCCGTACGCCACCGCCTCGTGCGCGGTGAACACCTTGTCGCGGTCCATGTCGGCGCGGAGGGTCGCGAGGTCGTGGTGCGTGTGCCGGGACAGCACCTCCTCGATCTCCGAGCGGATCCTGAGCATCTCCTTCGCCTGGAGGCTGAGGTCCGAGACCGTCCCCTGCCGGCCGCCGCTCGCCGGCTGCCCCAGCAGCACCCGGGCGTGCTCCAGGACGAACCGCCGCCCGGGGTCACCGCCCGCCAGCAGCACCGCCGCCGTCGAGGCCGCCTGCCCGACGCAGAACGTCGAGATCGGCGCGCCGACGAAGGTCATCGTGTCGTAGATCGCCATGAGCGAGGTGACCGAGCCGCCCGGCGAGTTGATGTAGATCGCGATCTCGCGCTCCGGGCTCGCCGACTCCAGGTGGAGGAGCTGGGCGATGACCACGTTGGCGACGCCGTCGTCGATCTCGGTGCCGAGGAAGATGACCCGCTCGGACAGCAGCCGGCTGTAGATGTCGTACGCCCGCTCCCCCTGCGGGGTGCGCTCCACGACGGTCGGGATCGTGTACTGGCTCATCTCCACCGTGTGCTGGCTCATCTCAGAGTCCGATCCGTCGCCGCGAACCGGCCGGGCGTACATCGTCGAGCGACTCGACCACGCGGTCGACCATCCCGTACTCCCGCGCCTGCTCGGCCGTGAACCACCGGTCGCGGTCGCCGTCGCGGGAGATCGTCTCCTCGGTCTGGCCGGTGTGCTCCGCGGTGATCCGCTCGATGGCCCTCTTCGTGAATTCGAGGTTCTCGGCCTGGATGGCGATGTCGGCGGCCGTTCCGCCGATGCCGGACGACGGCTGGTGCATCATGATCCGCGCGTTCGGCAGCGCGTAGCGCTTGCCGCGCTCCCCGACGCTGAGCAGGAACTGCCCCATGCTGGCGGCGAACCCCATGGCGAGGGTCGAGACGTCGTTGGGGATCAGCCGCATCGTGTCGTAGATCGCCAGCCCCGCCGTCACGGAGCCGCCCGGACTGTTGATGCACAGGCTGATGTCGGTGCGCGGGTCCTCCGCCGACAGAAGGAGCAGCTGGGCGCAGACCCGGTTCGCGGAGACCTCGTCCACCTGGGTGCCGAGGAAGACGATCCGCTGCATCAGCAGCCGGGCCGCCAACTGGTCGTCGAACCGGGTCGAGGGCGTGTCGTCGGCGGTGGCCCGCGGGTCGAGGGCGGGGTTCCCACCGGTGAGGAGTGAGGGCATCGGTCCTCCGTAGGTCGTCGGGTGGCGCGGCCGGCGTGGTGACCGCGGTCACTCCACTCTCGGTCCCGTCGGGTGCCCGCCCAAGGGTTCTCGGCCCGTGGCAGATTCGCCCAGGGCAGAGCCGGGGGCGCGTGTCCCACCTCTGACGGAGCGTCAGGAAACCGGCGGAAAGGACCGGCGTCCTCTTCCGGTGCCGTTCGCATCGCGTTCGCCGGAATATCGGGGCGGGATGGAAGGTTTCATCCTGCATCCACCTGACGTCACGCACTCTCAGCTGCCCTTAGTTCCTGCCCGGAGGACGCACATATGCCACAGACGACGACCGATCAGTACGCCGGGGAGCTCCCGGATCCGTCGACCCGTGCGCCCGGCGGGGTCGTTCCCGTCCTCGCTTTCGCCGGCATCACCGTCGCGGTGATGCAGACCCTGCTCGTTCCTGTCATCAAGGACCTGCCCGTCCTGCTCCGCACGACGCCCTCCAACGCCACCTGGGTCCTGACCGCGACCCTGCTCGCCGGCGCCGTCTCCACCCCGATCATGGGGCGGCTCGGCGATCTCTTCGGCAAGCGGCGGATGCTGCTCGCCAGCCTCGCCGTCATGGTGGTCGGCTCGCTGATCTGCGGATTCACCGACGATCTGGTCATCATGATCGTCGGCAGGGCGCTCCAGGGCTTCGCGATGGGCGCGATACCCCTCGGCATCGGCATCATGCGCGACGAGCTGCCGCGCGAGAAGCTCGGCTCGGCGATGGCGCTGATGAGCTCGTCCATAGGCGTCGGCGGCGGGCTCGCGCTGCCGGCCGCCGCCCTGGTCGCCCAGAACGCCGACTGGCACGCGCTGTTCTTCGGCGCGGCCGGGCTCGGCGTGCTGTCGATGCTGCTGACCGTCCGGTACGTACCGGAGTCGTCGGTACGGGCCAAAGGCACCTTCGACTGGCTCGGCGCGATCGGGCTGTCCGCCGGACTCGTCTCGCTCCTGCTGCCGATCACCAAGGGCAGCGACTGGGGCTGGGGTTCATCGACCACGCTCGGCCTGTTCGGCCTGGCGGTGGCCATCCTGCTGCTGTGGGGCGTGATGGAGCTGCGGAGCGCCGCCCCGCTGGTCGATCTGCGTACCACCGCCCGGCGTGAGGTGCTGCTCACCAACCTCGCCTCGATCATGGTCGGTGTCGCCTTCTACGCGATCTCGCTCGTCCTCCCGCAACTGCTCCAGCTGCCCGCCTCCACCGGCTACGGCCTGGGCCAGTCGATGGTGGTGGCGGGTCTGTGCGTGGCGCCGCTCGGTCTGACGATGATGTTCACCGCGCCCGTCTACGCCCGGATCTCCGCCCGGCGCGGACCCAAGGTCTCGCTGATGCTCGGCCTGCTGATCATCGGGATCGGGTACGGAGCGGGTCTCGGCCTGATGAGCGCCGCCTGGCAGACCATCGTCATCTCGGTCGTCGTGGGCGCCGGTATCGGACTCGCGTACTCCTCGCTGCCCGCACTGATCATCGGCGCCGTCGACCCGTCGGAGACCGGCGCGGCCAACGGTCTGAACACCCTGATGCGCTCCATCGGTACCTCGGTGTCGAGCGCGGTGATCGGCATGGTGCTGGCGCACACCTCGATCCGGACGGGGGGCGTCGCGGTCCCCAGCATGGACGGATTCCGTATCTCGTTCCTCATCGCGACAGGCGCGGTGATCGTCGGCCTGGTGCTGGCCGCGTTCCTGCCGTCGCGGCGCTCGGCGCAGCGGTCCGCGCCGGGACAGCAGCCCCTGGCGGCCGACGCCGACCGGACCACGCGTCCCACGCTGGTCGCCGGGTCGGGCGGGTTCCGCGGACAGGTGGTGGACACGGACGGCATGCCGGTCGCGTGGGCGAACGTGACGCTCATCGACGCCCGGGGCCGGCAGGCGGGCCGCGCCACCGCCGACGAGGAGGGCCGCTACGCGCTGCTGCCCCCGTCCGGCGGACGGTACGTACTGGCCGGAACGGCCAGTGGATACGCGCCGCACGCGCTCCCGGCGGAGTACCCCGGCGACGGCGTGCCGGTCGATGTCGATCTGGTCCTCGCGCAGGGCGCGCGGGAGCGCCGTACCACCGTCGCCCCCTGACCCGCCATCACCCCCGGCAGCCGCCCCGCCGGGGGTGTGCGGCAGCATGGGCGGCCACGCTCCGCACCACGGTTCGTGCCACGCTCCGCACCACTCATCGCACCCGCACCAGGAGAGCCGATGCCCCCGGCACCCGCGCCGAAGATCCTCGCGGCCTTCGAGGCCGCCAAGGGGTTCATGCCCGTCCATGAAGGGCTCGCCCTGTACGCGGCGGCCGTCGAGGCGGGCGCGCTCGGGCTGCCGCTCCTGGAGATCGGCACCTACTGCGGGCGCTCCACCCTGCTGCTGGCCGCCGCCGCGCGCGCGGCCGGCACGGTCGCCGTCACCGTCGACCACCATCGCGGCAGCGAGGAGCAGCAGCCCGGCTGGGAGTACCACGACCCGTCCGTCGTCGACCCGGACACCGGTCTGATGGACACGCTCCCGACGTTCCGCCGCACGCTCCGGGCGGCGGACCTGGAGGATTCGGTGATCGCGGTCGTCGGCCGTTCGCCGCGGGTCGCGAAGGTCTGGGGCGGTCCGCTCGGGCTCGTCTTCATCGACGGCGGCCACACCGACGAGCACGCCAACGGCGACTACGAGGGCTGGGTCCCGCGTCTCGCCGAGGGCGGGCTGCTCGTCATCCACGACGTGTTCCCCGACCCGGCGGCCGGCGGGCAGGCCCCGTACCGCGTCTACCTCCGGGCCCTGGCGTCCGGCGCCTTCACCGAGGTGTCGGTGACCGACTCGCTGCGCGTCCTGCGCCGTACGGCACCGGGAATCCGACCGCCGCGCCCCGGGCCCGCGTCCTGAACTGTCCGGCGATCGGGGGACGGTCCGGGGGACGCGTTACCGAACCGTGTCTTCCGCTTCGCCCCGATCGATCGACGGTCTACCATCGCGACGGTGTCGTACGACGAGAGTCAGCAGCCCACCCGCCGCCGTTCCGGCCGGAGCAACCTCACCGTCGCGGTCGCCGCACTGGTGCCGACCGCCGTGGCGGGATGGCTCGTCTGGCAGGGGATGAGCGGCCCGGACGGCGGCCCGGACGCCGCGTCCGCGGCCGGCGCCACCTCCTCCGCCTCGGCGGCCACCGCGTCCGCCCCCTCCTCCGCCGGTGAGACCCGGGACGACGACGTTCCCGGTGGCACCGCCCCGGCCGAGCCCTCCGCCGCCGCCCGACCGCTCACGGGCAAGGTCGTGGTCATCGACCCCGGCCACAATCCGCGCAATCGCGACCACACCGCCGAGATCAATGAGCCGGTGGATATCGGAACAACCACCAAAGAATGCGACACCACCGGCACCTCCACCAACGCCGGCTACTCCGAGGCCGAGTTCACCCTCGACGTCTCCCACCGCCTGCGCGATCTGCTCAGGAAAGAGGGCGCGACGGTCACCTTCACCCACGACAACGAGCGCCCTTACGGCCCGTGCGTCGATGAGCGCGCCCGTATCGGGAACACGGCCAAGGCCGATGCCGCGGTCTCCGTCCACGCGGACGGATCGGCTCCCGGCAATCGCGGATTCCATGTCATCCTCCCCGCCCGGGTCAAGGGCGGAGGCGCGGACACCACGGCCATCGTCGGCCCCTCGCGCGATCTCGGTGAACATATCGTGGGCGATTTCGCCCGCGAGACCGGCAGCGCCCCCGCCAACTATCTGGGCGAGGGTACGGGTCTCGACGTACGCGTGGACCTCGGCGGGCTGAATCTGTCGACCGTGCCCAAGGTCTTCATCGAATGCGGCAATATGCGCGATTCGTCGGATGCCAAGCTGCTCACCGACGCGAAATGGCGACAGAAGGCGGCTCAGGGGCTGGCGGACGGAATCCGCGGATTCCTGAAGAAGTGACCACAGGAGGGGTGAGCGGGCGAGATGAACGGGAGCGGTGAACCGGGCGGTGCGCAGGAGACGGGAGTGGTGAACTCCGCCCAGGGACCCGCGTAACGGGCTTGTACCGGCCCCCGATACCCGGCAGACGGCCGGAACGGGGAGACGATACATTCATCCGTACGATAGGGAGCCGCCCCCGAGCTTCGCACCGTGTACCGCCTGACCGGCGGCCGCGACGACCGCCCCGACTTAGACGACAGACGAAGGACTTTTCACGTGAACATCCGCTCCCTCACTCGAGGCGACGGCGTGGTGATCGGAGCAGCGGTGTTGCTCTTCATCGCCTCGTTCCTCAATTTCTACGAGTCCAGCTTCAGCACTGGCGTGAAAGCCTGGGACTTGCTGGGCGTCGTGATGAGCATCCATCTGGCCGGAGTCATCGCCGCGGCGCTGATCGTCACCGCCCGCGCGCTGCCCCAGCCGCGGAAGGTCGCGGGACTCGACCTCGGTCAGTTCGGTGTCGCCCTGTCGGTCTTCGCGGCCTGGACGGGCCTCTGGTACCTGCTCGGTGACGGCAGCGCGGGCAGCGGTCTGATCCTCGGCTTCATCGCCGCGCTGGTCCTGGCGGGCGCCGCCGTCGCCACTCCGATCGTCCCGGCCCTGAAGGTCGCCCTCATCGGCGCCCCGAAGCCGCAGACCCCGCAGCCTTACGGCGGGCAGCCGGGCATCCCCGGCCAGGGGTACGGCTACCCGGTCGGCCAGCAGCCGTACGGTACGCAGGGCCAGCCGCAGCCGTACGGCGCCCAGTCCGGCCAGCCCGCGGCGGCTCCGCAGCCGAGCGCGCCCTCGCAGGGCGGCGCCGCTCCCGCCGGTGACTTCTCGCCGTTCTGGTTCGCCGTACCGGTGGCCCGCCCGCTGTTCGGCGAGGACGGCTCGTCGTCCCCGATCGCCGAGCTCGCCCCCGGCACCTGGTACCTCGCGGTCGAGCAGCGCGGTCCCGGTCTGGTGGCCCAGACGCAGGACGGCCGCCGCGGAGTCCTCCAGGACACGTCCGGCATACAGCGCGGCTGATCACGCGCCACACCGTCACAGCGGTACGACGACGGCCCCCCCACCGGAAGGCGGGGGGGCCGTCGTCGTGCGCCGCCGTGTCGGAGGCCGCCGGTCAGCCGAACGAGGTGCGCTCCAGCCAGAAGTCCAGCAGCTTCGTGTCGCCCAGCACCTCGACGCGGTCGCTGTCCACGGGCAGCCGCCGGTAGACGACCCGCAGCACGTCGGCGAGCGGGCCGCGCAGCGCGACCGTCGCCTTCTCGTGGCCGCGCCGCCAGCCGAAGCCCTCTTCCCCGAACTCGACCAGCCACTCGGCGTCCACTCCGCCGGGTGCGTCCGTGGCATGGAAGTGCAGGGTGCGTCCGGGGCCGCGCAGCTCGGCGGCCTCGGGATCCCCGGAGGCCGCGGCGAACCCCACCAACTGGAGCAGTTCGTCGATCGTGTCCGCCGCGACATCCGGCGCGACCTCGAACGGGACCCCGGCGGCCAGCGCCGCGTCCGCCCGGTGGATCACCGTCTCGTGGGTCATCCTGCGCGCCCAGAAATCGGTCGTACGCTCCCAGCCCCAGCTCCACACGCCGGCGCCGGGCCCGGCCTCCCGCAGGGCGCCGACCAGCTTCGCCGCCCCGCCCGCGAGCCAGGCGTCCAGCGCCGCCGGGTCGTCACCGGCGGGCCCCCCGGCGTCCGGGACCTGGTCCTCCGAAATGTCCCGTTCCGCCCGGGTCCTTACGATCGCCTCGACCCAGCGGTGCGCTCCGCCCACATGACGCGCGAGCTGGCTCAGCGTCCACTCCGGGCAGCTCGGCACCCGCGCGGAGAGATCGGCGCCGACGGTCACCGCCCGCAGCAGATCGGTCTGTAGGGTGATCTCGTCGCAGTACCGGTCGTGCCCCAGAAGCGTCATACGACGCACCCTAAGCACTCGCGTCACCGGCGGACAGCGGGTTTCCGCCGCGCCGGTCGCCGGCCGGCGACGACCGATCAGCGGCAGCAGTCCGGCTCCAGGCCGAGCGGCAGCCGTTCGCCGCCGAACACCGCGGTGGTCGCCTCGTCTCCTCCGAGGGCGGCCACCGCCAGCAGCAGCGACCCCGCCGTCCAGGTGGTGAGCTCCTCTGGCCAGAAGGCCCGACGGCCCTCGAACACGTACCCCGTCCAGTACATCCCGCCCTCCGCGCGCAGATGCTGGATGGACTGGAGGACCTCAAGCGCCCGGTCGGACTCCCCCATCACCCAGAGCGCCAGGGCGAGTTCACAGCTCTCGCCGCCGGTCACCCAGGGGTTGGGCAGCACACAGCGCACACCCAGGCCCGGTACGACGAAGCGGTCCCAGTTGGCCGCTATCCGCGCCGTGGCCCGCGCTCCCGTCACCGCGCCGCCGAGCACGGGGTAGTACCAGTCCATCGAGTAGGCGCTCTTGTCGAGGAACCGCTCGGGGTGGTCCCGTATCGCGTGCCGCAGCGCGCCGGTCGCCAACTCCCAGTCGGGCTGCGGCTCCTCACGTTCCTCGGCGATCGCGAGCGCGCAGCGCAGCGCCTGGTGCACGGACGAACACCCGGTCAGCAGCGCGTCGTTGACGGCCCGGCCGTCCGCCTCGCGCTTCCAGCCGATCTGGCCGCCGGGCTGCTGGAGTGCGAGGACGAACTCGATCGCCGCGTGGACGACGGGCCACATCCGGTCGAGGAACGCGTCGTCACCGGTGGCCAGATAGTGGTGCCAGATGCCGACGGCCACGTAGGCGCAGAAGTTGGTCTCGCGGCCCCGGTCGCCGGGCGGCATGGCGGCGGTGTCGGCGTAGGAGGTGCTGTCGGGGTACGACGTGTTGTCGGCGCAGGACGTGCTGTCGGCGTACGCCGCGTACCAGGAGCCGTCCTCGTTCTGGTTCCTGGCCAGCCACTCGTACGCCCGCGCCGCCGCCTCGGGTTCGTCCGCGGCGTCCAGCGCCATGGCCGCCTCGATGTGGTCCCAGGGGTCGAGATGGTGTCCGCGGAACCACGGGATCGCGCCGTCCGGGCGCTGCGCCGCCAGGATGCCCGCGACCGTCTCGGCGGCCTGCTCGGCGGTGAGGACTCCGGGCAGGACGAGGTGTTCCGCGGCGCCGGGGCCACGGTCGGCCAAGGTCACTGGGAGGCCGCCGCGGACGCGGACGACGCGGACACGGCCGACGCGGACACGGCCGGCAGCTTCGGCTTGGTCGCGTAGGCCACGAAGCTCTTCCCCACGACAGGGTTGAGCAGCTGTTCGGTGAGCCGGGTCGCGAGGGGCTTCTTCATGATGTCCCAGACCAACAGCTTGTGGTAAGCGCGCACGGGCAGCACCTTGTCGTTGTCGACCCCGAACGCGCACTTGAGCCACCAGTACGGCGCGTGCAGCGCGTGCGCGTGGTGCGTGCCGTACGGCTTGAGCCCGGCCTCCCGCATCCTGCCGAGCAGTTCATCGGCCTTGTAGATACGGATATGGCCGCCCTCGACCTCGTGGTACGCGTCCGAGAGCGCCCAGCACACCTTCTCCGGGCCGTACCGGGGCACGGTCACGGCGATCCGTCCGCCGGGACGCAGCACGCGCACCATCTCCGCCAGGAGGCCCTTGTCGTCGGGGATGTGCTCCATGACCTCGGAGATGATGACGACGTCGAAGGACGCGTCGGGGAACGGCAGTTGGAGCGCGTCGCCCTCCATCGCGGTGGCGGTGGCGCCCTCGGGGGCCTCCCCCGCCTCCCTCATCGCGGCGAACCACTTGGCGACCTCGCGGATCTCCTCGCCGTTCCGGTCGAGGGCCACGACCTGAGCGCCGCGCCGGTAGCACTCGAAGGCGTGCCGGCCCGCGCCGCACCCCAGATCGAGCACACGGTCACCCGCGGCGAGCGGGAAGCGGGTGAAGTCCACGGTCAGCACAGGGTCGTCCTGCTTTCGCGGTCGGAGGGGCGGGCGGCCGAAGGGCCGGCTTTCGAGGAGCGGACGTTCGGCGAGCCGGCTTTCGACGACCGGGCGATCGCCGCGCGGTACAGCTCGGCCGTGCCCTGCGCGGCCCTGGCCCAGGTGAAGCGCTCCAGCACCCGCTCGCGGCCCGCCGCACCCAGCCTGGCGCGCAGTTCCGGGTCGTCGAGCAGCCGGCCGAGGGCGAGTGCAAGCGCGCCCGCGTCGCCCGGGGGTACGGCCAGACAGGTCTCCCCGTCCACGCCCGCGACCTCGGGAATCGCGCCACCGGTGGTGGCGACGAGCGGGGTCGCGGTGGCCATCGCCTCGGCCGCGGGCAGCGAGAACCCCTCGTACAGGGACGGTACGCACGCGATCCGCGCGCCGCGGACCAGATCGACCAGCTCGGCGTCGGAGACGCCCTTGACGAACTCGACGGCGTCTTCGAGCCCGTACCGTTCGATGGCCTGGGCGACCGGGCCGTCCTCGGCCCGTCTGCCGACCACGACCAGGTGGGCGCCGGGGTGTTCGGTGCGGAGTTTGGCTAGGGCCTCGATGAGATGTATGAGGCCCTTGAGGGGGACGTCCGCGCTGGAGGTGGTGACGATCCGGCCCGGGACCTCGGGCACGGCCGGGTCCGGCGAGAACAGCTCCGTGTCCGCGCCGATGTGGACGACCTCGATACGGTCGGCCCGTACCCCGAGATGGTCGGTGATCTCCTGCTTGGAGGAGCCGGAGACGGTGAGCACCGAGGGCAGCCGCCGGGCGACGCGCTTCTGCATACGGGTGAAGCCGTACCAGCGGCGTACGGAAGCCCGGCGGCGCCAGTTCTCGGCCGCGTCCAGATCCAGCCGCCGGTCGACGGTGATGGGGTGGTGGATGGTGGTGACCAGAGGGGCGCCGAGGTCGCCGAGGAGGCCGTATCCGAGCGTCTGATTGTCGTGGACGACATCGAACTGCCCGGCGCGGGCGGCCAGATGGCGCCGGGCCCGGAGCGAGAACGTCAGCGGCTCCGGGAAGCCGCCGGTCCACATCGTGGCGACTTCCAGGCCGTCGATCCAGTCGCGGAACTCGTCGCGTCCCGGTGTGCGGAACGGATCGGGCTGCCGGTAGAGATCGAGACTGGGCAGCTCGGTGAGCGGTATGCCCTCGTCGAGTACGGGATACGGCTGGGCGCCGATGACCTCGACGCTGTGTCCGAGGCGGGCGAGTTCACGGGACAAGTGCCGGACGTAGACGCCCTGGCCGCCGCAGAACGGGTTTCCCTTGTAGCTGAGAAGGGCGATACGCAAGGGCCGGTCGCCACCGCTCTCCGACGGACGGTCGCCACCGCCCCGGGGCCCCGGTCCGGTGTCCGCTTCTATGGCCTCAGCGGTCACTCTCGGCCCCCTTCTCACTGCGCTCTGCGCGTTTTCGCCGGAGCGTAACCGCTGTCGACAATCTAGAACAAGTTTCAGAGTTGTTCGTTCACGGCTTCGAATTTACCGGCAGGTAGCGTCGCGGCACCCGCCGGAGCAGGTGATTCATGCCACGGCGGGTGTCTGCCATGCTGTGCGCTCCGGAGGCGGCGAAGCGTTCGGACGCGTTCATCGGACGCGTTCGATGGAGTGGTCGGATGCGTTCAATGGAGTGGGGCAGATGGCAGCGGAAGTCAAACCGGCGTCACCCCCGCTGACGCGCCGCCAGGAAGCCCGGCGCCGCCGGATCCTGGACGCCACCACCCTGCTGGCCTGCCGGGGCGGTTTCGACGCCGTACAGATGCGTGAGGTCGCCGAGGAGGCCGGGGTCGCCCTCGGGACGCTCTACCGCTACTTCCCCTCGAAGGTCCATCTGCTGGTCGCGACGATGCAGGACCAGCTGGAGCATCTGCACACCACGCTGCGCAAGAGGCCGCCCGCGAGCGACAGTCCGGCCGAGCGGGTGTCCGAGACGCTGCTCCGGGCCTTGCGCGCGCTCCAGCGGGATCCGTATCTCGCCGACGCGATGGTACGGGCGCTGACGTTCGCGGACCGTGGGGTGCGCGACGAGGTGGACCGGGTCATCGGACGGACGACCGCGATCATCCTCGACGCGATCGGCCCGTCCATCGGTCCGCAGGGCCCGACGCCCGAGCAGCTCTCCGCCGTACGTGTCATCGAGCACACCTGGCACGCGGCCCTGATCACCTGGCTCTCGGGCCGGGCCACGATCGCGCAGGTGAAGTCGGACATCGAGACGGTCTGCCGGCTGATCGACCTGACGACCTGACGACCCGTCAGTACTCGCCGGGCCTTGTTGCTCCATCCGGGTTGCTCCATCCGGCGGTCATCGCTCAAGCAGCGCGTGTGTTGTTGACGAAGGACGGGTGTTCGTACCTCGCGGGTCCACTCCGACCGCGAGCGATTCCCGTCACCCAAGGAGCATGTATGCGTCTCAGCGCGCGCTGGACATCCGCCGCCGTTCTGCTGCTCGCCCCTCTGATCAGCGGCGCCGGCGGCACCGACGCCACGGCCGAACCCCGGGAGAACCTCGTCCCGGTCGAGCGTTCCTCCGACGCGGTCCCCGGTCAGTACATCGTCACCCTCACGTCCGGGTTCTCGGCGGCCGGCGTCCTGCGGCAGTTCGGTCTCACCCCCCTGTTCACGTACGACAAGGTCCTGCACGGTTTCACCGCCGCCTTCTCCCCGACCCAGCTGTCCCAGATGCGCGCGCTCCCGGCCGTCCAGGCCATCGAGGAGAACAGCAGGGTCACCGTCAGCCCGACGTCGACCAGGCCCGGACAGTGGCGGGCCGAGCACGCGGGGCCGGAACAGCCCGATACCGCGCGGGAGCGGGTACCCGCGCAGAGCTGGGGACTGGACCGGATCGACCAGCGGAGACTGCCGCTCAACGGACAGTTCACGGTGAACGGCACCGGCAAGGGCGTCACGGCGTACATCGTCGACACCGGAATCGAGACCGCCCACAGCGAGTTCGGCGGTCGCGCCACCGTCGGCTTCGACGCCATCGCCGACGGACGCCTGGGCCAGGACTGCCACGGCCACGGCACACATGTCGCGGGCACCACGGGCGGCAAGAACTACGGCGTGGCCCGCGCGGCCTCCCTCGTCAGCGTCCGTACGCTCGACTGCAAGGGCAGCGGCACCTGGGCCGGGGTCATCGCGGGCCTCGACTGGGTGGCCAAGAACGCCAGGCAGCCCGCGGTCCTCAACGCCTCTCTCGGCGGCTCCTCGTCCAGCGCGATCGACACGGCGGTCAACGCCGTCGCGGCGCGGGGCGTGCTGCCCGTCGTCGCGGCCGGCAATGACGCGGTGGACGCCTGCGGCATCTCCCCCGCCCGCGCCTCGGGTGTCTACACCGTCGGCGCGACCGACAGTGGGGACCAGGA
Organism: Streptomyces sp. NPDC102274; assembly: GCF_044766385.1. Classification (NCBI taxonomy): domain Bacteria; kingdom Bacillati; phylum Actinomycetota; class Actinomycetes; order Kitasatosporales; family Streptomycetaceae; genus Streptomyces; species Streptomyces sp. NPDC102274. Next base: position 101,118 of record NZ_JBIWLW010000005.1, read on the forward strand.
GGCCCGGTTCAGCAACCGCGGCACCTGTCTGGAGACGTACGCCCCCGGCGTCGCCATCGTCTCCGCCAGGCTCCGCGGCGGCTCCGTCCCGCTGAACGGCACCTCCATGGCCAGCCCCCATGTCGCCGGGGTCGCGGCCCTCTACAAGGAGAAGCACCCGTCCGCCGCCCCGAAGGAGGTGGCCGACTGGCTCACCGAGCAGACCACCGAGGACATCGTGTTCCCCATCAGCGGCGGCTCGCCCAACCGTCTTCTCCACACCGGCGGTCTCTGATCCGCGCGGTCTCCAAGGCGACCCGAAGACGATCCCAGGGCGATCCGACGCGACCGTGGCGTGTACGCGAGATGCGTACACGCCACGGTTCAGCCGAGGGGACGGCTCAGGTGATGACGACGGCTCACTTGATGCGGACGACCTGCGGGTCGTGGTCGCTCGCCTGGTCGGCGAACTCCGCGTTGATGTGCACCACGTCGTACGCGGGCTGCTTGACGGCGGGGCTGACCAGGATGTGGTCCAGGGTCTGCGAGTTGCCGTCGTAGACGTAGCTGTAGCGCTCGTTCTTCGGCAGCTTGTCCATCAGGTCGATGAGGACCTTGCCCTGGGTGAGGGTGGTGAGCGGCTTGGAGAACTGGTAGTCGTTCAGGTCGCCGAGGACGACGACCTTGGCCTTCTTGTCCTTGGCGAGCAGGCCGGAGACGAAGTCGTGGACCTCCTTCGCCTGGGACAGACGCTGGGTCTCGGAGCCGAGGGTCGGCGGCTGGAAGGCGCCGTGCGTCGGCTGGTCACCACCCTTGGAATTGAAGTGGTTACCGATCACGAAGACCTGCTCGCCGCGGAAGGTGAACTCGCCGACCAGCGGCTTGCGGCTGGTCTTCCAGGCGTCCGAGGTCGGGTTGATCCGGCCCGGGGACGCGGACAGCGTGATGTCCTTGCCCTTCGTGCCGGTGGTCACGACCTTGGTGGCGGTGGTGGCATCACCGCCGGGCCGGTCCACGAAGCCGACCCGCTTCGGGTTGAAGAGGAAGACGTTACGGATGTTGCCGCCCGGCTCGCCGCCGTCGGTCTTGTCCACCGGGTCGACGGAGCGCCAGTCGTACGCCGGGCCGCCCGCCGCCTGGATCGCGGCGACGAACTGCGCGAGGGTCTTGTCCGCGGCGACCGTGCCGTCGTCCTTGGCGCCGTTGTTGTCCTGGATCTCCTCCAGGCTCACGATGTCCGGCGTGGCGAGGTTCTTGACGATGCCCTCGGCCAGCCGGTCGAACTTGGCCTGCGGGTCGGTCGGGTCGAGGTTCTCGACGTTGTACGTGGCGACCGACAGCTCGTCGGTCCTGCCCTTCTTGGCCACCTCCGGCTTGATGCCGCCGGACCTGACCGTACCCAGGGTGCTCGCCTGGAGGCCGTATCCGCCGTAGCTGGAGTAGTCCAGCGGACCGGCGGTCGTACCGGCGAGGGTGTCGCCCACATTGGCCGCGGGCTTGGCGCCGGTCAGTGAAGTGACCAGCAGACGGCCCGAGTTCACCTCGTCGTACGAGGGGTAGACGGTGCCACCGCGCGGGGTCGGGTTCTGCTTGGGCTTGGTGGTGACCCAGGTCTCGCCGTAGGTGTTGGAGGCGCCCACGACCCGGCTGTCGCCGATCCGGATCACCATGCCCTCGCGGGACTCGAACCAGTCCAGGGCGTACCGGTCGGGCTTCAGCGCGAGCGGCTCGATGCTGAGACCCTTCACCTTCGGCGCGTACGTCTCGGGCAGCGTCCTGGCGTCGATCAGCTCGCCCGCCGGCAGCGGGTTGCCGGAGGAGAGGACGACGGTCGTCGCACCGGTCAGCTCGGTGAGTGACTGGGCGCCCGAGCTCTGGCCGCCCGGGTAGTACTCGCTGACCTTGGCGGTGACCAGGACCGAGTCGCCCACCTTGACCTGCGGGGTGGCCGAGCCGGTGAAGACGAAGACGCCCTCGCTGGTGGCCGGGTTGTCGTCCGGCGCGGTGTCCTGGATCCAGAAGCCGCGCGAGGAGCCGGTCGCGCGGATCGCGGTGACCACGCCCGGCACGTTGGTGACGGTCTTTCCCGCCTCCGGGGAGATCCGGGTGGTGCCCTGGATGTCGTGGATCCGCAGCTCGCCGGGGGTGGTGTTGGTGGGCGAGGGGGTGGGGGACGGCTCGTCGCCACCGTCGCCCGCGCCCGCGCTGTTGCGTGGGGACGGCGTCGCGCCGGTGAAGTCGGCGGAGTTGGTGTCCGTGTCGGCGAGCGCCACGCCACGGGCCACCGAATGGGTGTTGTCGGCGCCGGTGGCGGGCGAGGTCTCCCGGACGGTGGCGGTGCCGAAGCCGACCAGGTCCTTGACGTTCGTGTCGGCCACGCAGTCGGCGGCGGTCAGGCAGGTCAGCGGGGTGGTGGAGTGGACGAGCGCGACGGTGCCGCTGCTCGACGACATCGCGATGGTGCCGGTCGCGTCGGCGGCGGGCAGCGGGGTGTCGCCGCCGGCCCCCTTGGCCTCCTCGACGAGATACCTGCCACCCGCGGGGATGGCGCCCGTGATCTCGGTGACCTGCCACTTGGAGCTGGAGGTGGGCGAGCCGCTCAGGTACTGGACGGACCAGCCGGTGAGGTCGAAGGGACCGTCACCCGCGTTGCCCAGCTCGATGAAGTCGTTGGTGAGGGTGGCACCGGAGTTCCCGCCGCCGCCGTAGACCTCGGAGATGACTGCGTCCGGGGACGGCGTCGCCTGAGCGGTGAACGGAAGCGCGATGAGCGATCCGGCCAGGCCGACCGGGAGCGCCACGGCGATCGCCTTGGCACGCCGGCCGCGCAGGGCCGGGGGTATGGATGGGGACACGGTGAGCTCTTCCTTGCGAACGTGATGTGTGGGAGACGTGCGATACGTACGAGGTGTGCGAGAAGCGCACGAAGTGTGAGAACCCTGGAAGTCGGCTCAAGATACGCGCGTAGACAGAGCCGCAACAAGACTTCGCGTCCGCCAAATGACAAGTGTTTCCCGACTGTTCGCCGGATTTAATCTGGTTGTCGGAGAACAGGGTGGCGTGGCGGGCGTGGAACCGCGCCGTGTTGTGGAAGTGGCGCCGTCCGTTCGAAGAGGTTCCCCGGGCATCCGGCCGGGTGAGGGGGAGCGGGGGCCGGTAGAGTGGCCGAGTCGTCATCATGCCCGTATGGAGGGAAGCCGGTGCGAAACCGGCGCTGACCCGCAGCCGTGAGCCGCCTTCCCGGTGGCGAGCCGGAATGCTCCGTACGCGGTCGTGACCGGCTCGTGCCATCGGAAGCCACCGGTGGCCGGCATCGTCGAGGAATACGCTGCCGGGAGGGGCCGCTGGTGTGCCCGCGCCCGGCTCCCGCAGGAGAGGCCCCGCCCGCCATGACCACCGTCCGCCGCTGCGCAGCGGCGCTCGCCGCATCCGCCGTGCTCTGTGTGGCGCTCGCTCCGGCCGCCGTCGCGGGCGGCGATGTGCCGGCCGCCCCCGGCTCGTCCCCGTCCGCCGATCCGGCGCCCGCCGCCTCTCCGCCCGCCCCCTCGCCGGCCGAGTCCGCTCCGGCCGAGCCGGCGCCGGTCGAGATCCCGCCGGGCCTGTACGGCGAGAAGGACCCGACGTACGACGGGGTCTGGCGGCAGTCGCTGGCGATGCTGGGCCAGTTCGCGGCGCGCGTCCGGCCCGCGAACCAGGCGGTGGCCTGGCTGAAGGGGCAGCAGTGCGCCAACGGCGCGTTCCCCGCGTACCGTCCCAAGCCCGCCGGCCCCTGCGACGCGAAGACGGCGGTCGACTCCAACGCCACCGCGGCGGCCATCCAGGCGCTCTCCACGCTCGGCGGGCAGCGGCCGGCCATGAACAAGGGGATCGCCTGGCTGCGATCCGTACAGAACAAGGACGGCGGCTGGAGCTACACCCCCGGTACCCCGAGCGACACCAACTCCACCTCGCTGGTGATCGGTGCGCTGACCGCCGCCGGGGTACGGCCCACGGCGGTACGGTCCTCCGAGGGGAAGCACGCCTACGACGCGCTGGTGGGTCTCTCGATCCCGTGTGCCACCGCGTCGGGCGCGGACGCCGGTGCCTTCGCCTACCAGCCGGACCCGTCGGGGAAACTGTCCGCCAACGACGACGCCACCGCGGCGGCCGTGCTCGCCGGGGTCGGCAAGCGGCTGGTGAGCGGTCCCGTCAAGGCGGGCCCCGCGCCGGCCTGTGTCCCCGCGGCGGACCTCGCGCCGGAGCGCGCCGCCCGTAACGGCGCCGCCTATCTGGCGTCCGTACTCGCGGCCACCGGCCATCTCGACCAGCCGCCGATGCCCGGCGCCGACGACAGCGCGCCGCTGCCCGACATCGGGAACACGGCGGAAGCGGTACTGGCCCTGACGGCCACCGGCTACGGGGACCAGGCCAACCGGGCGCTGGAGTGGCTGAAGCAGAACAGCGGGGCGTGGGCGGAGGAGAACGGCCCCGCCGCCTACGCGCAGTTGATCCTCGCCGCCCATGCCACGGAGACGGATCCGCGCAACTTCGGCGGTATCGACCTCGTGCAGCGGCTGAACGCGACCGGGCCCGCGCCGAAGGCCGTCGCCGTACCGGCCTCGCCCGCCGCGGCGGCGAGCACGAGCGTCGACAACGGCGGGCGCGCCGTCCTGTGGCTCATCGTGATGGGGCTGGTCGTGGCCTGCTACATCGGCTTCCGGATCAGCATCCGCACAAAGTCCGTCCGGCCGTGATCCGCGCCCGCGCTTCCGCCCCGCCGTACCCCCTTATACGGACCTTTGTCTGTCTGGTGGTTCTCGCGCTGGGCGCTGTCGTCGCCGGGGCGGGGACGTCCCGGGCGGCCGGTTACCGCTACTGGTCGTTCTGGGAGAGCGACGGCGCGAAGTGGACGTACGCGACCCAGGGCCCGGCCACGGCGCGGCCCGCCGACGGCGCGGTCAACGGCTTCCGCTTCGCGGTGAGCGCGGACAGCGGGGACGCGGACCGGCCGCGCGAGGCACCGGACTTCGCCGCGGTGTGCGGTGCCACCCCCGCGCGGGACGGCCACAAGCGGATCGCCGTCGTCATCGACTCCGGTACGGGCGCCGACGCCCCGGCCGGGGAGAAACCGCCCGCGCTCCGGGCGGAGTGCGCCCGGGTGGGCGAGGACGCGACCAGCGCGGAGGCGCTCGCGGCGGTGGCGAAGCCGCTGCGGTACAGCAGCGAGGCGCTGCTCTGCGCCATCTCCGGTTATCCGGCCTCGGGGTGCGGCGAGCAGGTGGCGGCGGACGGCGGGACGGAGCCGGCGCCGACTCCGCCGTCCACGCGGACACAGACGCCGCCACCGGCGTACCCCTCGGAGCTGACAGCCGGTGGCATGACCGGCAGCGGCAACCCGACCCTGGTCGCCTCCCGCACCACGCATGACGGTGACGGTCCGTCCTTCGGCCTCTTCGCCGGGATCGCCGCGGTGGTCGTCCTCGCCGCCGCCGCTTTCTGGCGGGCCCGCCGCGCACGCGGATGAACCGCGTCGTACACCGCTCCTCGAAGCGTCCCAGCGCCCTGCGCGCGCCCGGGGCGAACCGCTCCAACGCCCTGCACGCCGGGGCCTGGTGGCTCTGGGCGCTCGGGCTGGCCGTCGCCGCGTCCCGTACGACCAACCCGCTGCTGCTCGGGCTGCTGGTCGGGGTCGCGGGCTATGTGGTGGCGGCCCGCCGTACCGACGCGCCCTGGGCCCGTTCGTACGGCGCGTTCATCAAGCTGGGGCTGGCCGTGATCGTCATCAGGCTGCTGTTCTCGGTCTTCCTCGGCTCTCCGGTCCCCGGCGAGCGCGTCCTGGTCACCCTGCCCGAAGTACCGCTCCCCGACTGGGCGGCGGGGGTACGGATCGGTGGCCGGGTGACGGCCGAGCAGCTGGTCTTCGCGCTCTACGACGGCGCGAAGCTGGCCACGCTGCTGATCTGCGTGGGCGCGGCGAACGCGCTCGCGAGCCCGGCCCGGCTGCTCAAGTCGCTGCCGGGCGCGCTGTACGAGGCCGGGGTCGCCGTCGTCGTCGCCATGACCTTCGCGCCGAACATGGTCGCCGATGTCGGGCGGCTGCGTACCGCCCGCAGGCTGCGCGGCCGGCCCACCGGCGGGGTCCGTGCGGTGCTCCAGATCGGACTGCCGGTCCTGGAGGGCGCGTTGGAGCGTTCGGTGGCGGTCGCCGCCTCGATGGACGCCCGTGGCTACGGACGTACGGCCGAGGTCCCGCGCACCGTACGGCACACCACCACCGCGCTCATGCTCGGCGGGCTGCTGGGCGTCTGCGCCGGTTCGTACGCGCTGCTCGCCGCCGAGGGCGCGGGCTACGGGCTGCCGCTGCTGGGCGCCGGGCTGGCCGCCGCGCTGGCCGGGCTGTGGCTCGGCGGCCGACGCTCGGTCCGTACCCGCTACCGTCCCGACCGCTGGGGCGTCCGCTCCTGGCTGGTGGCGGGGTCGGGCGCGGCCGTCGCGGCGCTGATGATCCGGGCGGGGGCCACCGATCCCGCGGCGCTGCACCCCGGTGTCGTCCCACTGGTGGCGCCGGTGCTGCCGCTCTGGCCGGCGGCGGGGGCGCTGCTCGGACTGCTGCCCGCGTTCGTCGCGCCCGTACCGCCGGGCCCCCGAGGCTCCCCAGGACCCACCGCGGTTCCCGCACAGAGAAAGACGGCGTCGTGATCAGGTTCGAGCAGGTGTCGGTGACGTACGGCGATGCCCCGGCGCCCGCGATCGACGGGGTCGATCTCACCGTGCCCGAGGGCGAACTCGTCCTGCTCGTCGGCCCCTCCGGGGTCGGCAAGTCGACTTTGCTGGGGACGGTGTCCGGACTTGTCCCGCACTTCACCGGCGGTCTGCTGCGCGGCCTGGTGACCGTCGGCGGCCGGGACACCCGTACCCACAAGCCGCGCGAACTCGCCGATCTGGTCGGCACGGTGGGCCAGGACCCGCTGGCGCACTTCGTCACCGACACCGTCGAGGACGAGCTGGCGTACGGCATGGAGTCGCTGGGCCTGGCGCCCGATGTGATGCGGCGCCGCGTCGAGGAGACGCTCGACCTGCTGGGCCTGGCCGAGCTGCGCGACCGGCCGATCGCCACGCTCTCGGGCGGGCAGCGGCAGCGGGTCGCGATCGGTTCCGTACTGACCCCGCACCCCAGGGTGCTGGTGCTGGACGAACCGACCTCGGCGCTCGACCCGGCGGCGGCGGAGGAGGTCCTCGCCGTGCTGCAACGGCTGGTGCACGACCTCGGTACGACGGTCCTGCTCGCCGAACACCGGCTGGAGCGGGTGGTGCAGTACGCGGACCAGGTCATCCTGCTGCCGGGCCCCGGACAGGCCCCGGTCGTCGGGGCCCCGGAGCGGATCATGGCCATGTCGCCGGTGTATCCGCCGGTGGTGGCGCTGGGCCGGCTGGCGGGCTGGCAGCCGCTGCCCCTGTCCGTACGGGACGCGCGGCGCGGGGCGGCGGATCTGCGGGAGCGGCTGGCGGGTCGGGAACCGGACCGGGAACCGGAGCCGGTGGAGGGTACGGGGAGAGTCGCTCCCCCGGCGGCGACGGTCGCACGTACCCCGCTCGGCAGAATCCTGCGCCGCCGCGCGACGACGGCGCGGGACGGATCCCCCGACCGCACCGGGCCGCTCGCCGTCGTCACCGGTCTCACGGTACGGCGCGGCCGGACCGAGGCGCTGCGCGAGGTCTCGCTGACCGTCGCGCCCGGCGAGACCATCGCGCTGATGGGCCGTAACGGCGCGGGCAAGTCCACGCTCCTGTCCGCCCTGGTCGGGATGGTCGCGCCGGCCGCCGGATCCGTCCTCGTCGGCGACCGCGCCCCGCACCGTACCCAGCCGGGCGAGCTGATCCGGCACGTCGGTCTCGTACCGCAGGAACCGCGCGATCTGCTGTACGCCGACACGGTCGCGGCCGAGTGCGCGGCGGCGGACAGCGACGCGGGCGCGGCGCCCGGGAGGTGCCGTGCGCTCGTCCATGAGCTGCTGCCCGAGGTGGCGGACGCGACGCATCCGCGCGATCTGTCCGAGGGGCAGCGGCTGGCGCTGGCCCTCGCGGTCGTCCTGACCGGACGGCCACCGCTGCTGCTCCTGGACGAGCCGACGCGCGGCCTGGACTACGCGGCGAAAGCCCGTCTCGTCGGGTTGCTGCGCGTGCTGGCGGCCGAGGGGCACGCGATCGTCCTGGCGACCCACGATGTCGAGCTGGCCGCGGAGCTGGCGCACCGGGTGGTGATCCTGGCCGACGGCGAGATCGTGGCGGACGGCCCGACGTCCCGGGTGGTGGTCTCGTCGCCGGCCTTCGCGCCGCAGGTGGCGAAGGTCATGGCACCGCAGGAGTGGCTGACGGTGAGTCAGGTCCGTACGGCACTGGCGGCGACGGCCACCGGGGCAACGAAGACCACGGGGGCTACGGGAGCCACCGGAGCCACGGCGCGGGAACAGGAGGGGACGGAATGACGCCGCCCGTCCCCCGGGCGCGCGCCGTACGGGCGCGCGCCGTACGGCTCGGCCCTCGCGCGGTCTGTGCCCTCGCCCTCATCAGCGCGATCGGGGTGGTCGCCTTCGGCTGGCCACTGCTCGCCGACCGCGCGTCCGGTCTCGCGCACTCCCAGGACGCGCCGTGGCTCTTCGCCGCGCTGCTCCCGCTCCTCGTCGGCGTCGTCGTCGCGACGATCGCCGATTCCGGGCTGGACGCGAAGGCGGTGGCGATGCTGGGGGTGCTGGCCGCCGTCGGGGCAGCGCTGCGGCCACTGGGGGCCGGTACGGCGGGACTTGAGCCGATGTTCTTCCTGATGGTGCTGAGCGGCCGGGTCCTCGGGCCGGGCTTCGGTTTCGTCCTCGGCTCGGTCACGATGTTCGCGTCCGCGCTGCTCACCGGCGGGGTCGGGCCGTGGATGCCGTTCCAGATGCTGGCGATGGGCTGGTTCACGATGGGCGCCGGGCTGCTGCCGGGCCCCGACCGGCTGCGGGGCCGCGCCGAGTCGCTGATGCTGGCGCTGTACGGGGCGTTCGCGGCGTTCGCGTACGGCACGGTCATGAACCTTCAGGGGTGGACGTATCTCGGCGGGCTCTCGTCCGGCGTCTCCTTCCATCCGGGCGATGCAGTCCACGACAATCTGGCGCGCTTCCTGGCGTACTGCGCGGCGACGTCGTTCGGCTGGGACCTGGGCCGGGCGGCGCTGACGGTCGTCCTGACCCTGACGATCGGCGCGACGGTGCTCAAGGCGCTGCGGAGGGCGACACGCCGGGCCGCGTTCGAGGCGGAGGCGCGGTTCGAGGACCCGGAGGCCGACTCGCGCTGAGTCCGGGCCACCCCGAGTCCGGGCCACCCCGCTCCACTGCAGCGCGCCATAGGGTGCTCCGCGATGCGGGTTCGATCGGCATTCGGCGTGTGGAGGCGCGGGGACATGGCAGAGACGCTGAAGCTGGATCTGTGGCGGCACAAGCTCGGCGTGGTCCCGGAGGCCGTGTGGGAGCGGGCCGAGTTGCGGGTGCTGATTCTCGCGGACAACGAGCTGACCGAGATCTCGCCCGAGATCGGGCGGCTGCGGCAGCTGCGCACCCTGGACCTGGGACACCACGAACTCGCCGCCCTGCCGGACCGGATCGGTGAGCTGCCCACGCTCACCGGCTGTCTCTACCTGCACGACAACCGGCTGACGGAGCTGTCGCCTTCACTCCTCGGGCGACTGACCGGACTGAGTTACCTCAACGTCGGCGAGAACCGCCTCACCGAACTCCCTGACACCATCGGTGACATGGCCTCGCTGATGGAGCTGCGCGCCCAGCACAACAAGCTGACGGCGCTGCCCCGCACCATCGGACGGCTTCGTGCGCTGCGCGAGTTGTGGCTGCGCGGGAACGTACTGGAGCGGCTGCCGGATTCCGTCGCCAGGCTCACCGAGCTGCGTCACCTGGACCTTCGGGAGAACGCGCTCACCGAGCTGCCGGAGTCACTGGCCGCGCTCCCTCTGCTCCGGCAGCTCGATCTGCGGGGCAACCGTCTCCGCGGATTGCCGGACTGGCTCGCCCCGCGCTTCTCCTCGCGACCCTCTCCGCTGCCCTCGCTGGAGAAGCTGGATCTGCGCTGGAACGACTTCGAGCCCGAGTCCCGCGTGCTCGACGCGCTGGAAGATCGCGGGTGCGTCGTCCTGAGCTAAGTCCCCCCCACCCCGCACCCCCCGCTACCTGGACCCGCCCTACCCCGACTCCCGCGCCTCTCCAAGCCGGCGCACCCGGTTCCTTCCGCCCCTCGGACAGACCGAAATGGCGGCTACCGACCTGAGCCCGCTTAGAGGCCGCGCAATGAGGTGGGGCGGCCTCTTACTGCGGCGCTATGGCGTCGGCGCCTGTTTCTACGTCAACGAAGTGGTCGAACTCGCCTGCTTTGACGCCAAGGATGAAGGCGCGGAGCTTTTCGGGGGTCGTGGTGACGACGGTGTCCGGCTCGTCGCTCTCCTGGATCTTGATGGTGCCGTCGTCTGCTGCGGCGACGTTGACGCAGTTGCCGGCGTTTGCGCTGTAGGAAGACTTCTGCCAGTCGTAGGTGGACATGCTCTCTACCTCATCACATGCTCTGCGCGATGTTATGAATCAGGTCCCGGGACTTTTTCGGCGTGAGCGCGGTTCCCTCCAGCCGGTCCAGCACCGCCCGGTACCTGGCCAGTTGAGGCTGAGCGCCCACGTAGTACGAGACCAAATCAGTATCGAGCTGCGCAGTGTCGAGCTGAGGCACCGCGTCCCCGAGGTAGATGATGCCCGATCCGGCGCTTGGATAGCTCCCGGTGCCGAACGGGGTGACGCGGACAGTAATGTGCTCGCGCTCGCTCATGTCCAACAGGTGCTCCAGTTGGGCCCGCGCCACCTTCGGGCCGCCGAAACCCATGCGCAGAGCGGCCTCATGGATGACCGTCGACAAGGGCGTCGGCTGCTTCCCGTAGATCACCGCCTGCCGCTTGATCCGGAACGAGAGCATGTGCTCGATCTCCGGCGGATCGAAGGACGGCACGGCGTCCTTGAAGAGGGCGCGGGCGTGGTCCGTGGTCTGTAGAAGTCCGGGCAGATGAATCGCACAGGCGACACGCATGGCCACCGCGTGATGCTCCAATTCCGCAAGGTCCAGGAACTCCGCGGGGAGGATCTCGCGGTACTCGTCCCACCACCCACGCGTCCGTCCGCCGGTCATGCTCGTGAGCGCGTCGATGAGCGGTTGGTCCACGCAGCCGTACAGCCGCGCCAGCGTCCGCACGCGGTCCGCGCTCACCGGATAGCCACCGGATTCGACGTTGCTGATCCGCGACTGCGTCGTGCCGTGCAGCCGTCCCGCCTCCGTGGCGGACAGCTCCGCGAGTTCACGCAAGCGCCGAAGCTCGGCACCCAGGCGCCGTTGCCGGATCGTTGGCGGGAGCTTGCTCGGGGGCATCGTTGCCGTCCTCTTCTGGTTCGCACGCATGGATGCGCGAGTACCTGTACGAGCGACAAGGGGCAGTATCACCCTTATGGAAGGTGGACTAGATACTACCTTGCTCGCTACGGTGTGAGTCAGGCCACTCCAACTGGCCACGTCGCAAAGCGTCTCGACCTCGCCATGCCCAACGGCAGCAGCCGGATGGGCGTAACTCTTCTGCCGACAGGGGATTTCGATGACCGTATCGCCGCAGGACCCTGCCCTGAAGCCGTTCGATTTCGATCAGGAGGTGTACGAGCGGGAGGTGTACGAACTCGTACGCGACACCGCGCCCCAGAGGAGTACCGCGTCGGTACGGAGGACGCGGACGCGGTCGTCGTCGCGTGGGGCTTGGCGTACGAGAGTGGGGAAGCCGAGGTCGTCCGTATCGGTGGCGGCAGCCGGTGGCGGCTCGCGTCGGCGGAACGTGTCATGCGGTACTTCGGGCGGGCAGACGATTGCTCCCCTCGGCTGGTGTGGCTCACACCGCCCGATACTGACAACTGCGCCCATCCACAAGCTGCCTGACACGACCGATCGGCGTTCCTGACTGGCGTGGCGGCCTGCGGGCCGATCGGCTGCGCGAGGGCAAGAGCCGCCGCGAGGACATCGAACGCGCCGGCAGCCACAACGTCCCCCGCCCCGGAATCACAAGTGCTGCTTGTGGGTGCCTGGGGGAGGAGTCCTCTGGGGAGGCCCGGCACCGGCTCGCAACGGCGCCGAGTCGACATTATGCGCAATTGAGGGCGGGATCATGCCCCTGACGTCACGCTCGATGCCCCGGCTCAAGCTCAGGCTGCCGCTCCACCTCCCCCTCCGGGAACGGATCGGCCTTCACGAGCGCCGGCGCCCGGGGCAGCAGCTTCCGCGGGCCCGCCAGCAGATACGTCAGCCCGAAAGCGGCCCCCACCACCGCCGCGCCGCCCACCGCGTCGAGCACCCAGTGGTTGGCGGTGGCGACGATCGCGCACACCGTGAAGAGCGGGTGGAGCACCCCGAGCAGTTTCATCCACGGCTTGGGTGCGAGGACGACGATCACCACGCCGCACCACAGCGACCAGCCGAAGTGCAGCGACGGCATCGCCGCGTACTGGTTGGTGAGCGCGGTCAGCGCGCCGTAGTCCGGGTTGGTCAGATCCTGGGGGCCGTGCGCGGTGTCGATGAAGCCGAGGCCGGGCATCAGCCGCGGCGGCGCCAGCGGGTAGAGCCAGAAGCCGATGAGCGCGAGCACCGTGGCGAAGCCGAGCGAGGAGCGCGCCCAGCGGTAGTCCGCCGGGCGGCGTACGTAGAGAACGCCGAGGATCGCCAGCGGCACCAGGAAGTGGAACGACGAGTAGTAGAAGTTGAAGAAGCTCTCGGCCCACTTCACGTCCACGACCGAGTGGTTGACCCAGTGCTCGATGTCGATCCCGAGCGCCCGCTCGATCGAGTGGATCTGCCGGCCGTGTTCCTCGGCGGCCTCGCGACCGCCCGTCGCGGCGAGCCGGATCTGCGTGTAGACGGAGAAACCGACCCGGATGGCGAGCACTTCGAGCAGCAGGTTCGGCCGGCTGAACAGCCGCTTCCAGAACGGCGCCAGCGGTATCCGGCCCCAGCGCGCGGGCGCGGGCCGCGCGTACTCGGTCGGGACCGGCTCCTCGAAGTACGGCGCGGTGCGCGTCAGGAACGGCACCGCACAGGCCGCCGCCAGCGCCGCGACCAGTGGGGCGTTCTCCCGCAGGGGCACGAGCACCCCCACGTTCGGCAGCAGCATCGTCCCCGGCAGCGTCATCACCAGCACCACGACCGCCGGCCACACCAGCCGGTCCCTGGCCCGTACGCCGACCCGGCCGACCAGTGCCAGCAGCACCCACAGCAGCTGGTGCTGCCAGGCCGTCGGCGAGACGGCGATCGCGACACAGCCGGTCAGCGCGACGGCGAGCAGCAGCTGCCCGTCCCGCGCGTAACGGACCGCGCGCCGCAGCCCCAGGAGGACGACGACCGCGGCCAGCGCCACGAACAGCGCCACTTCCAGGGGCCCTTCCAGGCCGATCCTGAGCAGTGCGCCGTGCAGGGACTGGTTGGCGAGGCTGTCGGGGCGCTCACCGAGGCCCGCGCCCGCCACATGGTGCACCCAGTACACCCAGGAGTCGCCCGGCATCGCGAACCACGCCACCGCCGTACCGGCCGCGAAGACCCCGGTCGTCGTCACGGCGGCACTCCTGCGGCCGGTCAGCCAGAGCAGCGGTACGAAGAGCAGTACGGCGGGCTGGAGCGCCGCGCCGATGCCTATCAGCACACCGGAGACGCGTTCGCCCCGGGCGACGAAGCAGCCGAGCAGCACCAACAGGACGGGAATGATGCTGGTCTGGCCGAGCGAGAAGCTGTTGCGTACGGGCAGCGACAGCATCAGCAGACTGATCGCGACCGGCGCGGCCAGCAGTCGGGTACGGCGCGACACCCGGCCGGGGAGAGCACGGGCCGCGACGAGACCGAGGGCGACGACCAGCAGGAGCGTCCCGAAGGTCCACGCGATCCCGAGGCTCTGCTCGGCCGAGCGCGCCAGCGGTTTGAGTACGAGGCCGGCGAACGGTGTCCCGGTGAACCTCCCGGTGTCGTACAGCGAGCCCGTCACATGCAGCACACCGTTCTCACCGATCCAGGTCTCCAGATCGGTCAGCCGTTCACCGGGCGGATGCCGGAGCACCGCCGCCGCCTGTCTGACCGCCAGTACGGCGGCGACCAGCCAGAGAACCGCGCGGGCCGTACCGAAACCGGTCCCCGCCGTACCTGCCGCCGCACCGCCGTGCACGCTGTGCTCCGCATTCACCACGCCGCGCCGACCCTCCGTCCGATAACGCCGTCCCTGAGGCATAGAGCCTCGCACTGCCCCATCCGGAAGACTCAGGCAACCCCCTCTTCGCCTGACTGTCATCCATGTTTTGTCCTGGGGCCCATGATTTCCGGACTTGCGAGGACAACGGGACGGGCCGACGACGGACAATGAGTCCGTATCCCCTGTCCCTTTTTCCGCTGTCGCATATCCGCGCATTTCCATCTCCCCCGTCGCCTCTGTCACCCCCATCCCCCCGTCACCTCCGTCACCTCCTCCCGAACCGACGAAAGGCCCTCATGTCCCAGGAGCAGTGGAACGCGGTCGACCGCTACTTCGCCGATCAGCTCGCACCCGCCGACGAAGCGCTCTCGGCCGCCCTCGCCGCGAGCGACACGGCCGGCCTGCCCGCCATCAATGTCGCCCCGAACCAGGGCAAGTTGCTGCATCTGCTGGCCCGTATCCAGGGCGCGCGCACGGTCCTCGAAATCGGCACGCTCGGCGGCTACAGCACCATCTGGCTGGCCCGCGCGCTGCCGGAGAACGGAAAGCTGATCTCGCTGGAGTACGAACCCGCCCACGCCGAGGTGGCCCGCGCCAATCTGGCGCACGCGGGCCTCGACAAGATCGCCGAGGTCAGGACGGGGCCCGCGCTGGAGACGCTGCCCGTTCTCGCGGCCGAGGACGCGGGCCCCTTCGATCTCGTCTTCATCGACGCCGACAAGCGGAACAATCCGCACTATGTGGAGTGGGCGCTGAAGCTCACGCGTCCCGGCAGCGTGATCATCGTCGACAACGTCGTACGGAACGGGGCGGTCACCGACGCGGACAGCACCGACGCCTCAGTGCAGGGCACGCGGCGCGCGATCGAGCTGATGGCGGAGCATCCTCGGCTGTCGGCGACCGCGGTGCAGACGGTGGGCTCCAAGGGATACGACGGCTTCGCGCTCGCCCGCGTACTCGACTGACCCGGCCGGGCAACCGGACCGACGGACTACGGATTGCGGACTGCGGACCGCGGACCGCGGACTGCGGACTGCGGACTGCGGACTGCGGACCGCGGACCGCGGACTGCGGACCGCGGAACACACGGACGGAGGCGCGGCGGGTAACGGGCGGTCAGGCGGCGTGGTCCCTGGGCGGCCCCGGGACGCGTGGCCGTTCGCCGTCCGAGCCGCACATCTCGCTGGTCAGCTCCCGCACCAGCAGCACCAGATCCGTCGGCCGGTCGGGCCCCCACCAGTCCCCCAGCAACTTCGCCAGGGAATCCTCGCGCGTCTTCGCCAGAACCTCCGCCATCTCCGCGCCCCGGTCGGTGAGCGTCAGCCCCAGCCCCTCGCGCCGCGCCAGCCGGAGCACCTCCAGCTGCCGGGACGCGTCGGTGATGGTCCTGAGCGGTACGGGCGTGACGTCCGCGAGCAGGGCGGGTTCGACCGAGCCATGGCGTCTGATGCGCAGCAGCAGCCAACTGGCCGCCGGGAGCAGGTCGTACCCCGCCTTCTCGGTGATCGTCTCGTAGATCCGCCGGTGGCCCTCGCGGGCGCCGAGGACCGACAGGGCGCGGGCGCACTCGTCGCGCGAGGAGCGCTCCACCGGGTTGTACGCCAGGGTCTCGCTTATCTCCGGAGCGGTCACCGAGCCGCGCAGCTTGTCCTCCTTGAGGAACCACGCGACGAGGAAACCGAGGAGCACGACCGGCACCGCGTACAGGAAGACGTCGGTGACGGAGGTCGCGAACGCGTGCAGTACGGGGGGCCGCAGCGCGACCGGCAGCCGGCCGACGGCGTGCGGGTCGGCCGAGATGTCGGCCGGCGCCACGCCCGGCGGCAGCGTCTTGCCGGCCAGCGCCGTGTTGATCTTGCCGTTGAGCAGATTGCTGAAGATCGTGCCGAAGATGGCGACGCCGAAGGAGGCGCCGATGGAGCGGAAGAAGGTGGCGCCCGAGGTGGCGACGCCCAGATCCTGATAGCTCACGGAGTTCTGGACGGCCAGGACGAGGATCTGCATGACCAGACCCAGCCCGGCGCCGAAGACGAGGAGATAGGCACTCATCACCCAGGTACCGGTGAACTCGGTGAGCTGGTGGAGCAGCAGAAGTCCGATGGCGGCGATGCCGGTGCCGAGGATGGGGAAGACCTTCCAGCGGCCGGTGCGACTGACGATCTGCCCGGAGAGGGTGGAGGTGATCAGCAGCCCGAGCACCATGGGCAGCAGATGCACCCCGGACAGGGTGGGACTCACGCCCTGCGCCACCTGGAGGAACGTCGGCAGGTAGGTCATCGCGCCGAACATCGCGAAGCCCACGATGAAGCTGATGAGCGCGACCAGTGTGAAGGTCCTGAGCCTGAAGAGCCCCAGCGGCAGTACGGGTTCGGCCGCGCGCCGCTCGACCCGTACGAAGACGGCGAGGAGCAGCAGCCCGAGGACCGCGAGTCCGATGATCTCGGGCGAGCCCCAGGCCCAGGTGGTGCCGCCGAGAGAGGCGACGATCACAAGGAAGATGGCGACGGCCGCGATCAGGAGGGTGCCGAGATAGTCGATGGTGTGGGTGGTCCGGCGCACCGGGATGTGCAGGACGGCCGCGATGACGAGCAGGGCGACGACACCGATGGGCAGATTGATGTAGAAGACCCAGCGCCAGCTGAGGGACTCGGTGAAGAAGCCGCCGAGCAGCGGGCCGAGCACGCTGGTCGTGCCGAAGACCGCCCCGAACAGGCCCTGGTACTTGCCGCGTTCGCGCGGCGGGACGATATCGCCGACGATCGCCAACGAGAGCACGATCAACCCGCCGCCGCCCAGCCCCTGGAGTGCGCGGAAGCCGATGAGCTGGGGCATGTTCTGGGCGATGCCGCAGAGCGCGGACCCGATGAGGAAGATGACGATCGCGATCTGGAAGAGCTTCTTGCGGCCGCACTGGTCACCGAGTTTGCCCCAGAGGGGCGTGGCGGCGGTCGAGGCCAGCAGATAGGCGGTGACCACCCAGGACAGATGCTCCAGGCCGCCGAGGTCGCTGACGATGGTCGGCAGCGCGGTGGAGACGATGGTCTGGTCGAGCGAGGCGAGCAGCAGGCCGAGCAGCAGGGCGCCGATGGCGACGAGGACCCCGCGCGGGTTCTGTCCCTCGCCGGGAGCCTGACTCAGGGCAGGGGTGCTCATTTCCTGGGCCATGGGGGTATCTCCTTCTGAACCATGGGGCCGCTCCTCGGGTTCGCCGAATCTTCATCTCGGCTGCTTTGAACCGTTCTATCCCGTTTTGCCGTACGAGGCATCCGCCCCTCATGTGTCCCACGCGCACCGAGGACCCGCCGGAACGCTCGGGCGTCGCACTCCGTTCGGATACGGGCTGCATAATCGGCGGCAGTTCAAGGGGAGGGGACCCACGTTGACCGGACAGCTCTGTCCCGAATGCGGTACGCCGCGGACCGCGGAAGACAGGCCCGGCTGCGACTGCGGGGAACGCGGCGGGCGATCCGAGAAGAGCGCGGCGCAGGACGCGGCGCAGGACGCGGTGCAGGACGCGGTGCAGGACACCGTGAAGGGCGCGAAGGAGAAGGAGACGGCAGCGGGGAACGCGGCGGAGCAGGCCGCCGGGAACGCCGCGGAGCGGGCGGCCGAGATCGCGGCGGCCGAGGATTTCGATCCGCTGCGGATACGGCCGTACGTGACGCTCGACGCGGGTTCCGAGGCGCCGCGGTCGTTCCGTACGGCGGGCCCGCTGCCGCCGCTCGCGCCGACGGGGGGCTCCGCCGCGCCGCCGCCCCCGGTCGGAGCCAGCGAGGATCGCCCGGTGCCGCCGCCCGTCCGGCGCAAGCGGTACCGGGCGGCGGCGATCGGCGCCGCGGCGGTGGCGGTGATCGGTACCGTGGCGTTCGCCGGGAAGGTCCTCTCGCAGGACGCCGGGGAGGACCAGGCGCGGCCCGGCACGGCCCACACCTGGCTGCCGTCGATGAGCCCGCAGGACACCTCGCCGTCGGCGGTGACGCCCACACCGACCCCGCCCCCGCCGACGACACCGCCTACGGCACCGTCGGCCGCCGCGCCCCCGCCGCCTGCCCCGGCCACGACCCCGAGTGCGTCACGGTCGTCCGGCGCGAAGACGCCGTCGCCCTCCGCCACGAAGACCATGAACGAGCCGTCGCGGGAGTCCGGCCGGACATCGGCGGGCTCCTCGCTCGGGCCGGGCGACTCCGGGCCCGAGGTCGTGGAGCTTCAGCGGCGCCTGGCGCAGATCCGGCTCTTCCACGGCAGCCCCGACGGCCGGTACGACGACCGCGTTGCGGGTGCCGTCGGGCTCTATCAGTCGTACAAACAGATTGCCGATGACCCTCAGGGCGTCTACGGACCGGACACCCGGCGGGCTCTGGAAGCCGACACCCGGGGCACCGGCGGCCGCCACTGACCTGCTTTGTATAATGACGAAACAAATGGTTCCGCCCGTTCACCCTGACCGACGGGCGGAATCACTTGTCCCGCTCGCCCCGCTCTCCCCGCTCACCCCCATCTCGTTCCGATCTCGTTTGCCTCGCCAGCCCCGCTCGCCTCCGCTTGCCCCGCTTGCCTCCGCTTGCCCCGCTTGCCTCCGCTTCCGCGCTCTGGAGTCCGCCGATGACGGCCACCGCTTCCACCACGACGACGTCCGTCCTGACCGCCCGCGCCCTCCTGCTCGACATGGACGGCACTCTCGTCAACTCCGACGCCTCCGTGGAGCGCTGCTGGCGCCTCTGGGCGAGTGAGCACGGCCTGGACCCCGAGGAGGTCCTCAAGGTCGTCCACGGCCGCCAGGGGTACGCCACGATGGCCGTCCTGCTCCCGGACCGCCCCATGGAGCAGAACTACGCCGACAACCGCGTCATGCTCGCCCAGGAGACCGCCGACACGGAGGGCGTCGTCCCGATCCCCGGCGCCCCGGCGTTCATGTCCGCCATCGCCGAACTCCCGCACGCCCTGGTCACCTCGGCGGACGTCGCCCTGTCCGACGCCCGTATGACGGCGGCGGCCCTCCCCATGCCCAAGATCCGCGTCACGGCCGAGAACGTCAGCGCCAGCAAGCCCCATCCCGAGGGCTTCCTTCTCGGCGCGGCGACCCTCGGTTTCGCGCCGGAGGACTGCGTGGTCTTCGAGGACTCCGAGGCAGGCATCGAGGCCGCACGGGCGGCGGGCATGCGTGTGGTGGGCGTGGGCCCGCGCGCTAAGGCGATGTCCCCGGACGCTCACGTCGAGGACCTCACCCGACTGCGGGTGGAAGCGTTGCCGACGGGCGAGATCGCGCTGCGCTTCGGCTGATCCACCGGTCCGGGTCCCACTGGGGTCCGGATCCGGGTTCCACTGGGGTCCCGATCCGGGTTCCACTGGGGTCCCGATCCGGGTTCCACTGGGGTCCCGATCCGGGTTCCACTGGGGTCCCGATCCGGGTTCCACTGGGGTCCCGATCCG
>NZ_JBIWLW010000005.1:120890-324186 GCF_044766385.1 Streptomyces sp. NPDC102274
ATCCGGGTTCCACTGGGGTCCGGAACGGGGCCGGCCGCACCGGAACTCACCCGTCCCGGTGCAGCCGTCCCCGCGCCACCAGTTCGAGCACCACGCTCACCGCCACCGCCTGCACCGCCATCAGCGCCACCAGGACGAACAGTTGGACCGCCCCCGCCAGTACCGGTGACGCGCCGCCCAGCAGCATGCCGACGAACGCGCCGGGCAGCGTCACGAGCCCCACCGTCCGCGTCTGATCGAGCCCCGGCAGCAGCGCGTCCGCCGCGGCCGGTCTCGCCACCTCCATCCGGGCGTCACGGTCCAGCAGCCCGAGGGCGAGCCCCGCCTCCACCTCCCCGCGCCGCGCGTGCAGTTCGTCGAGCGCCCGACGGCCGCCCAGCACCGTCGCGGTGAGCGCGCCGCCGATGAGGATGCCGGCGATGGGGATGACCGCGATGCCCTTGGCCGGCACGACCCCCGTGAACAGCAGCGCGGTCATGACGGGCGCCACCCCCGCCCCGATCGGCACGGCCGCCCACCACCAGGTCCTGTTGTCGGTGACCCGGCGGCCGGCGGTCCATACCGCGACGGCGTACATGAGCGCGACGAAGCCCAGCAACGGTGGTACGGAACCGACCACCCACCCGATCACCAGGGAGACCACGCCGAGTTGGACCGCGGCCCTGACCCCCGCGACGGCGATCTCGCGGGCCCGGCCCAGATGGGCGAGCGCGGCCACCGCCACGGCCACGATCAGCAGCGCGCCGAGTACGGCCCCGAACGTGATATCGACCCGCAGCAGCACGGGCTCACCCTATGCCGCGCCCGGTCGCTCCCCGGCGTACCGGCCCGTCGACGACACCAGCCTGTCGACGACACCAGCCCGTCGACGACACCGGCCCGTACGTCCCGGCCACCCCGCGCGCCTGGCCGCGCCCTGGCGTACCGCCCCGCGCCGATCTCACCAACCTCGCCCGGATAGAACACAATTGCCCACCCCTCAGGAAGAACCGATTCGCCTGACCCTCTTGATGTGACGTGCTCATGTCGTCACCCTGTTACCTGAAGCCCACCTTCCGGAAACCCACCGCGACCACGATGGCGGCCGGGCCCACGGCCCCGCACGGTCCAGGTAGCGCATGGTCCAGCCCCCCACGGCTCCACTCGCACCACCTCGCATGGTCCCGTCAGATTCCCCCCACTCCAAGGGAGTTCACATGTCCGGTGTCTACGCGCGTCGAATGTCCCGTGCCGGCGTCCTCGCCGCCACGGCCGCCCTCGCCACCGCCACCACCCTGCTCACCGCGCCCGCGGCGCAGGCCGCCATGCCCACCCCGGTCAGCGCCGCCACGGCGCGGAGCTACCTCAGCCAGCTGACCGTTCAGGCGGAAGGTTCCTCCAGCGGTTACAGCCGCGACCTGTTCCCGCACTGGATCACCCAGTCCGGCGCCTGCAACACCCGTGAGGTCGTGCTCAAGCGCGACGGTTCGAACGTCCAGCAGGACTCCAGCTGTGCCGCCGTCAGCGGCAGTTGGTACTCCGAGTACGACGGCGCCACCTGGAGCGCCGCGTCCGACGTGGACATCGACCACATGGTGCCGCTCTCCGAGGCATGGAAGTCGGGCGCGAACAGCTGGAGCACGGCGCAGCGGCAGTCCTTCGCCAACGACCTGACCCGCCCGCAGCTCATCGCCGTCACGGACAATGTGAACCAGTCCAAGGGCGACCAGGACCCGGCCAAGTGGATGCCGTCGCGCACCGCGTACAAGTGCACCTACGTCCGCGCCTGGGTGCAGGTGAAGTACTACTACAACCTGAAGATCGACTCCGCCGAGAAGAGCGCGCTCCAGAGCACCCTGAACGGCTGCTGAGCAACCACTTTCCCGGTCCCATGGTCCCTCCCGTCGACTCCGTACGGTCGTTCCGTACCGTACGGGGCGACGGAGGAGGCTTTTATGACCCGGCTGCGCCTGGGACCACTGCTGCGGTACGTCGACGGGGACGGCGGCGGCACCGCGACCGTATGGGTCGAGGCCGACCGGCCGTCCACGGCGGAGGTCCGCTGCGGGGACGGCGCGTACGGCACCTCGCGTACGTTCCACATCGCCGGCCACCACTACGCGCTGATCCCGGTGACCGGTCTGACCCCCGGCACCGACACCTCCTACGAAGTGCTGCTCGACGACCGCCGTGTCTGGCCGCCCGAGGACTCGCGGTTCCCGCCGAGCACGATCCGCACCCCGGCCGTGCCCGAAGCCGAACTGCGGGTGTCCTTCGGCTCCTGCCGCTGGGCGTCACCGCCGCACGACGAGCCCGACCCGATCGGCCCGGACGCGCTCGGTGCCCTTGCCACGCGAATCGCGGGCGACCCCGCCGCCGCGCGCCCCGACGTCCTGCTGCTCCTGGGCGACCAGGTGTACGCGGACGAGACGTCGCGGGCGACGCGGCGGCGGCTGGCCGAGCGCCGCGATCTCAGTGAGCCGCCGGGCTCGGAGGTGGCGGACTACGAGGAGTACACCCACCTCTACGACGAGTCCTGGAGCGACCCCGCCGTACGGTGGCTGCTCTCCACCGTCCCCAGCTGCATGATCTTCGACGACCACGATCTGATCGACGACTGGAACACCAGCGCCGCCTGGCTGGCCGGCATGCGGGCGAAGCCCTGGTGGCAGGAGCGCGTGCTGGGCGGCCTGATGTCGTACTGGGTCTATCAGCACCTCGGCAACCTCTCCCCCGCCGAACTGGCGGCGGACAAGCTGTACGAGGCGATACGCGCGGAACCGGACGGCACGGAACTGCTGCGGCGCTTCGCCTCCGAGGCCGACCGCGATCCGGCGTGCGTGCGCTGGAGTTACCGGCGCGACTTCGGGCGTACGCGGCTCCTGATGGTCGACTCCCGCGCCGCCCGGGTGCTGGCGGAGCAGAACCGCGCGATGCTCGACGAGGCCGAGGCGCGCTGGCTGCGCGACCAGGTACTGGACGGCCGGAGCACGACGGTCCGGAACACGACGGTTCGGAGCACGACGGTCCGGAGCACGACGGTCCGGAGCGCTGAGCGCACGAGCGCGGGCACGAGCGCGGGCACGAGCGCCGACGGCCGGGACACGAGCAGCGGACACACCGACGGCGCGGGCACGCGCGGACCGTACGACCACCTTCTGATCGGTACCTCACTGCCCTGGCTGCTGCCGGCCTTCATCCATGACGTCGAGTCCTGGGACTCGGCCCTCTGCCGCGGCGAACGCGGCCCCCGCTGGGCACGGTTCGGCGAGCGGCTGCGCAGGGCGGCCGATCTGGAGCACTGGGCCGCCTTCCCCGACTCCTTCGAGGAGCTGGCGGCGCTGATCGCGGAGGCGGGCAGCGGCCCCGACGCCCCGGCGACGGTGTGCGTACTGTCCGGCGATGTGCACCACGCGTATGTGGCCGAGCCCTCGTGGACGGCAGGCGGTGGCCCGGACGCGCGGGTCGCGCAGCTGACCTGCTCGCCCGTGCACAACTCCATTCCCAACTATATGAAGCTGGGCTTCCGCTTCGGCTGGAGCGGGGTGGCCCGGCAGCTCGGCCATGCGCTGGTCCGGCATGGGCGGGTCGTCCGGTCGTCCGTCAACTGGCGTAAAACGGGCGGTCCCTGGTTCGGCAACCAGCTGATGACCCTGACGCTGCACGGCCGTTCCGCCGATCTGCGGCTGGAACAGGCCCGCGCGCACGGGCACGCCCCTGAACCGGGCCGGACGCCCGGCGCGGAACTGGTGACCGTAGAGGAAAGGCCCCTGACTCCTTGACGGGGCTCCTGACGGCCGGCTCCGCCGGGGCCGGCCGGGCCGGTTGGCCCGGTTGGCCCGGTTGGCCCGGTTGGCCCGGTTGCCCCGTTGGGCTCCTGGCGGCTGTCCGGCCGGGCCGCTGACGGCGGTTCCGTGTCCGCTGTGCCCCGACAACGTTGCCGTGATCATTCCCACACGGCGTGATCCTTCACCCAAGGGTTCGAACTCGCCATGCACGAGCGGCATGATGAGCGGACTATTCGCTTCCAGCACCCCACCCGCCCCGGGAGTCACAGCTTTGTGCGATGTACGGCAGACCCTGCCCCGCTCTCTCGCAGTCGTCGGCGTCGGCCCCCGTGGCACCTCGGTCCTCGAAAGACTCTGCGCGTCCGTGCCCGAACTGGCCCCGGACGTGCCCCTCACCGTCCATCTCATCGACCCCGCGCCGCCCGGCGCGGGGCTCGTCTGGCGCACCGACCAGTCCGCCGAGTTGCTGATGAACACCGTCGCCTCACAGGTGACCGTCTTCACCGACGACAGCGTCGAGTGCGAGGGGCCGATACTCCCAGGACCGAGTCTGTACGAGTGGGCCGCGTCCCGGCCCGACGAGCGGCTCGGGCCCGACGACTACCCGAGCCGTGCCGCCTACGGCCGATATCTGGAATGGGCCTTCCAAAGAACGGTGGAGAACGCACCCGAGAGCGTGACGGTTCTCGTTCACCGGGCCCGTGCGATCCGGCTCGATGACGACGCCGACAGCGCGGCTCTCGACGTGTCAGAACCACCCGTCACATCTGTTTCACCCCAAACACCCGATAGCTCCCGCGCGCACCGCCCCACCCAGACGCTCATTCTCGACGATGGCACGACAATTTCCGGCCTCAGCGCCGTTGTGCTCGCGCAGGGCCATCTACCGGTGGTTTCCGGCCAGACCCAGGCGGCCCTCGCGGAGTACGCGGTCCGTCACCGGCTCCGCTATCTGCCGCCCGCCAACCCCGCGGATGTCGATCTCTCGGCGGTCGCCCCCGGCGAACCGGTTCTGCTGCGCGGACTCGGACTGAACTTCTTCGACCACATGGCGCTGCTGACGGCGGGCCGGGGCGGCCTCTTCACACGCGACGCCGACGGCGTTCTCGTATACCACCCGTCGGGGCGCGAGCCGCAGCTGTACGCGGGGTCGCGGCGCGGCGTCCCGTACCAGGCGCGCGGGGACAACGCGAAGGGGCCCTCCGGCCGACACCGCCCGCTGCTGCTGACCCCGGATGCGATCGCGGTGTTCCGCAAACGCGCGGACGAGGGCGACCCGCCGGATTTCCTGCGGGAGATATGGCCGCTGGTCGCCAAGGAGGTGGAGGCGGTCTTCTACGAGGCGACGCTCCGCGCGGCCTCCCGCGAGGACGGCCCCGGCGCCGTCCGCCGCCCGACGGCGGAGGCATCGGCGACAGCGACGGCATCGACAGCGACATCGACAGCGGCGGCCGACCGCCCGGTGGACTCGTGGGAACGCGTCCTCGACCGGTTCCTCGCCGCGCCCCACGGCAGCCCGCAGGAGGCCGCCGTCCTCGACGAGGCCGGGATCGCCCCCGCCGACCGCTGGTCCTGGGACCGGATCGCGCGCCCGTACCACGGGGAGACCTTCCGCGATCCCGCCGATCACCGCGCCTGGCTCCTCGCCCGTCTCCGCGAGGACGCGGCCCAGGCGGCGCTCGGCAATGTCACGGGCCCGGTCAAGGCGGCCCTGGACGTGCTGCGCGATCTCCGCAATGAAGTACGGCAGATCGTGGACCACGCCGGTCTCTCCGGCGCCTCCCGACGCGACCATCTCGACCGCTGGTATACGCCTTTGAACGCTTTCCTCTCCATCGGGCCGCCGCGCCGCCGTATCGAGGAGATGGCGGCCCTGATCGAGGCCGGGGTGCTGGATGTGATCGGCCCGCGGACGACCGTACGGACAGGGGACGGCATGTTCACCGCCGAGTCCCCCGACGTTCCGGGGTCGCTGATCCACGCCACGACGCTCGTGGAAGCCCGGCTTCCGGAACCGGATCTCAGGCGCAGCTGCGATCCGCTGCTCTCCCGGCTCCTGAAGACCGGTCAGTGCCGGCCGCACCAGGTCGGTGGTTACGAAACCGGTGGGCTGGATGTAACGCGTCGTCCATATCGCCTGATAGACCGTCGGGGGGAAGCCCACCCACGGAGGTTCGCGCTCGGGGTGCCCACGGAAGGAGTCCACTGGGTGACGGCGGCGGGAGCGCGCCCCGGGGTCGACTCGGTGATGCTCTCGGACTCCGACGCGGTGGCACGTGCCACCCTGCAGACACCGGACATTCTGCGGCCCGAATACGCGACGCGAATTGACCCTCAGCTGAATGTTGAACTTGCAAGCATTGATTAGGCGTACTTAACCTGAGGCAGGAGCTTCTCATCGGTCCAGACCAATGATCGAAGGAGTACAACCCCCCATGTACACACGTCTGAATCACGCCCAGCCCTATGCACTCGGCCTGTTCCGCGTGGTGGTCGGGCTCCTCTTCGCCTGTCACGGCGCCGCTTCGCTCTTCGGGTACTTCGCCAAGGACACCGTCCCCGCCGGCGCCTGGCCGGGCTGGTACGCCGCCGTCATCCAACTCGTGACCGGGACCCTCGTACTCCTCGGCCTCGGCACCCGGGTGGCCGCGCTGCTGGCCTCCGGCTCCATGGCGTACGCGTACTTCAACGTGCACCAGGGCGACGGCCTCTTCCCCATAGAGAACAACGGCGAACCCGCGGCCATGTTCTGCTGGGCGTTCCTGCTCATCGTCTTCACCGGGCCAGGGGCGCTCGCCCTGGACCAGCTGTTCGGAGCGGGCGGCTCCGGGGGCATGTCCGGAGAGGAGAGGCGGGATCAGCAGACGGCCGTGGCCGCCTGATCCGTACCGGACGCGCCGGGTGCCCGGCCCGCGGCGGGTCCGGCCCCCGGCGGGTCCGGCCCCCGGCCGCCGGGGGCCGGCGATATGCCCGGCCCTCGCCGGGGCCGGGCCCCGGCCGATCTGCCGGTCCCGCACACGCGTAGGCTGGCTGGTCGCAGCCGCCACCGCCGCTCCACCTGCGACATCGAGGCGCTGTCAACGGGAGCGGGCGGGAAGTGACGTAGGTGCTGGAGAGTCTGGGGTCGCTGACGGGCAGCCCATGGATCTACGCCGTCGTGGCCCTCTCCATACTGTTCGACGTATTCCTTCCGGTGCTGCCCAGCGGCGTTCTGGTGATCACGGCCGCAACCGCCGCCGCGGCCGGTACGACCACGGTCGCGGGCGCGACCGGCAAGGTGGCGGAGGTACCGGAGGAAGTGCCCTCGCTGCTTCTGCTGATGCTCTGCGCGTTCAGCGCGTCCGTACTCGGCGATCTGGTCGCCTGCCGGCTCGCCCGGCGCGGCGGTGAGCGGCTCGGTCGGGCCATCACCCGCTCCCGCCGCCTGACCACCGCGCAAGAACGTCTCGGCGGGGCCCTCAGCGGGGGCGGCGGAATCCTGGTCGTCATCGCCCGATTCGCACCGGCCGGACGCTCGGTGGTCTCCCTGGGCGCGGGCGCGGGCCACCGCGAGGTGAAGGAGTTCCTGCCCTGGTCGGCACTGGCGGCCGTCGCGTGGACGGGCTACAGCGCGAGCCTCGGCTACTTCGGCGGCCAGTGGCTCGGGACGACCTGGATCGGTGCGGGCGTGTCCGTACTGGCGCTGTTCGCGGCGGGCGTGCTCGCCGCGTACGTCATACGGCGTCCGGGCCAGGCACGGACGACCTCCTAGGGCCTGTCTTCAAAGTCCCGCCTGCCCGGCGGCGCCCGGCACGCACGCTCGCCGCGTTGTCGGGATGACCCCAGTACGTCCAGTACCGGGGAGACCCTCCGCCTTGCGATCGCGCTCGGCATCCGCAGGACAGTTCCCTGTGCCGAGACGGAGCGAGCGAAGCGAGTGCAGTGCACCGGACGCCGCCGGGCCCGCCCCTCGGGCGGACGGCGCTCCTTTGAAGACAGGCCCTAGGATGCCTGAACTGCGTGGGCCGCGTCGGCTGCGTGGGCCGCCTGAGAGGCGATACGTGCCGCGCCTCCCCGGACCTCGATCCCCTGGAGGAGCTTCGCGGTCGACTCCGCGATCTCGGCGACGGCCTGTTCGAAGACCTCGCGATTGTGCGCGGCGGGCGCACGGAAGCCGGAGACCTTGCGCACGTACTGGAGGGCGGCGGCGCGAATGTCCTCCTCGGTGGCCTCTTCCGGGAGGACGGGCGGGCGGAGGGTCTTGATGCTGCGGCACATGCTTCCAGTGTGACCGATGCGGTGTGCGCCCGTCAGGCCCCCGAACAGGGCGGGCCTGACCTGAGACAGAACGCGAAACTGTAACCACCAGTAACGGACAGGAGCGGACCGGGCCTCGCTAGAAGGGAATGGTGCCACTCCCCGAAACCCTCAGCCGGCCACTGCCGATGGCCGTATGCGTGGCCACGACAGCGCCTTCCTGGCCGTCGGGGAACCGGATGCGTACATCTCCGCTGTCCAGCGCCGCACGCAGGGCCTCCCCCGCGTCCCCTGTCTGTACGCTGCCGCCCCACTGGCGCACCTCACCCGACAGGCTCGCGCTCAGCGTGGCCTCGACCGCGATCTCGGAGTCACCGGCGACAAGAGTCGCGGGTCCCTGGTAGTTGCTCATGGCCTCAGTGTGCGCCCATGAGTGCCGGTCTCTCACCACGTCGGCGCGCGTCCGCGCGGGAGAAGTCCGTCAGCCGGGGTAGTTGCTGAGCTCGACAAGATTGCCGTCGGGGTCGCGCACATACACGCTGACGAACGGCCCCAGCGCACCGGTGCGCTCCACCGGGCCCTCCTCGACCGGGACTCCCTGCACCGCCAGCTCGGCGATCACCCGTTCGAGTGGATCCGCGACCACGAAGCAGAGGTCCGCGCTGCCCGGGGTCGGCCGCTCGGCCTTGGGCTCGAACTCATGGCCCGCCCGATGCAGATTGATCTTGCTCTGCCCGAAGGCCAGCCCGCGCCGCCCGCCGCCGAACGTGACCGGCTCCATGCCGAGGACCCGCGTGTAGAAATCGACGGTCGCCTCGATATCGGCGACGGTGAGGACGAGATGATCGAGACGCTCGACGCGCATGCCTGCCACGCGCCCACGTAGCCACGAACCCGGCTGTCCCGCCCGGCCGGAACCCGACCGTCCCGCTCAGCCGACGACGGGGCTGCGGCGCTCGATGAGCTGTACGTCCCGCCAGACCCCGTGATGACGGCCGACGCGCTCGCGGGTGCCGATGATCCGGAACCCCGCACGCTGGTGCAGCGCCAGACTCGCGGCGTTCTCGGGGAAGATGCCGGCCTGAATGGTCCAGATCCCGGCCGCCTCGGTCGAGACGATCAGCGCGTCGAGCAGCGAGCGCGCGACCCCCTGGCCACGGGCCTCGGGACGGACATAGATGGAATGCTCGACCACCCCGGCGTAGGCGGACCGCCCGGACACCTTGGCAATGGCGACCCAGCCCAGCACTCGTTCGCCGTCCGGCGCCAGCGCGACGAACCGGTGTTCGGGCAGCTTCCCCGCGTCGAACGCGTCCCAGGAGGGGGCGGCCGTTTCGAAGGTCGCGTTGCCTTCCTCGATGCCCGCCTGGTAGATCGCCAGCACCTGAGCGGCGTGCGCGGCGAGCAGCGGCCGTACGAGAACCCCGGCCTTCGTACTCACGCGACGGACCGCTTCGGCGCCTGGTACATGGTGATCGGACCCCTCGCCCGCGGTCGTCCGGACCGGCCGCGGCCGGTGACGTGTTACTGGTGGGCGCGGACGGTTTCGAACCGCCGACATCTGCTTTGTAAGAGCAGCGCTCTACCCCTGAGCTACGCACCCGTGGATGAGGCAACAGCGTACATGGCCCACAGGGCGGAGCCGCAAACCGTATGCGGGGCGCGGTACCGGAGCGCGCGGTGTACGGGGGGTATCCCCACCACGGACACGGTGGGCGGCCGGATCGGCTTCGGCTGTTTCCGTTCGTACGGTGGTGCGACAGCCAGGACGCAGCACTGTCAGGACGCGCCGAGAGACATCCGCCGGAAGGCTCCGGCACCACTACAGAACTCTCTGGGGGACGATCACCGTGGCCGCACGCCATCACCGCTCTCGTACGCTTCTCGCCGCCGGCGGAGTCGTACTCGTCGCGCTCGCCGTCAGCGGGTGCGGCAGCGCGGACGCCTCCGACGCCCCCGTCGAGACCAGGTCGTTCCCCTTCACAGGGAAGACGCTCACGGTCGACACCGGGAACGCGGCGGTCGAACTCGTCCCCGCCGATGTGAAGGACGTCGAGGTGACCCGGCAGGTCGACGGCTGGGTCTTCATGGGCAGCGGGCCCGATGCCAGCTGGAAGATGACGGACAACACGCTCACGCTCAAGGTGAAGTGCAGGGCCGTCGTGACCAACTGCGAGGCGCTGCACAAGGTGAAGGTGCCGCGCGGGGCGACGGTGACGGTGAAGGGCGACAACGGACGGATCACCGCCACCGGGTTCACCACCGCGCTGAAGCTGACCTCGGACAACGGCGCGGTGACGGTACGGGGCTCCAGCGGGCCGCTCGATCTGGAAAGCGACAACGGAAAGATCACGACGGAGGACGTGTCCGCCAAGACCGTGGCCGCCAAGTCGAGCAATGGAGCGATCCGGGTCGGACTCACCGTCGTGCCGGACAGCGTGGACACCACCACGGACAATGGGCGGATCGACATTCATCTGCCCGGCTCGGGGACCTCCTACGCGGTGACCACATCGACCGACAACGGCTCGGTCGACGTCGGCGTACCGACCGACAAGAGCAGCGCCCACGTCCTGAAGGCCCGTACCAGCAACGGAAAGATCACCATCCAAAGCGCGAACTAACCGGCCCGTGTGTTCGTCTCTACCTGGTGGGACAATGAACCAGGCAGGGCGAACTCGGCACGGGAGAGGGATGTGACGGCGACACACGCGCAGCCGCACGTAAGAGCGAAAGCGAGTGCCGTTCGTGATGTCCTCACGCTGATGCTGTTGCCGGTGCCCTTGGTGGTGGCGGCATTGCCGCTCGCCTTCGCCGGCGGGGGTACGCGGAGGTGGTTCGGCGGCCGGGGCGAGAGCCAGCGCGCGGACGCGCAGGCGGCGAAGGATGCCGCGGCGGCCGCCTTCTACGAGCTGGACACGGCCCAGCGCGATCTGCGGATCTCGATAGAGACGATCACGGCGGTGGACAGCTCGCCGGGAGCCCGCAGGGCCGCGGAGGGGTTCGCGGCGCTGGGGCAGCGGATCGACGAGGTGAGCCACGGCTACATTGAGGCCGTCGACGCGCACGATCTGGACCGCGACGATCTGGAGCCGTCCGCCGCCTCCAAGGCGCGCAACGAGCTGACGAAGGCCAAGGACGAGCTGATCCGGGTCAAGGGCGATCTCGACCGCTTCGAGCAGGGGCTCGGGCCGCTGCTCGACAAGGCCGAGACACAGTTGGCGCGACTCGCCCCCGCCGTGGAGCGGGCGCGGCAGGCACTGCTCGCCGCGAGCAACGCCCTCGACGCGGTGCGCGCCTCCGGGCTGCGCGCGGACGATCTCGCCGCCCGCCTCGCCTCGCTCGGGCCCGATCTGACCAAGCTCAACCAGGGCGCGGGACAGCATGGCGTGGCGGAGACGCTCCAGCGCGCCGACCGGGTCCTGCGCGACGCCGAGGCCGTACGGGCCGAGGCGGCACGGCTGCCCGAGCGAGCCCAGGAGATCGACCGCCGGCTGGTGTCGCTCCGTACCCGCGCGCAGGCCCTGACGACCCGGGCGGGAACCGTGGAGCCGGTGCTCAGCGAGCTGCGCCGCCGATTCGCCGCGGCGTGCTGGCAGGACCTTCAGCAGGTTCCCGACCATGCCGCGACCAGCGTCCGCCAGGCCGAGGAGAAGCTCAAGGAAGCCGGCAAGGCACGCGAGGAACAGCGGTGGGCCGACGCGACCTCGCTGCTCAGCACCGCGCGGGCGCTGCTGAACGGTACGGATGAGGCGGTTTCCGCGGCCGGTGACCGGCTGCGGCGGTTGAACGCCGTGTCGAAGGACCCGCAGCAGGAGATCGATCGCACCCGGTTCGCGATCCGGGACGCCCAGCGACTGGCAATGACCGGACGGAACACCCCCGAGCCCCGTCACGCGCGTCCGCTGGACCAGTCCGTGGCCAGGCTGGACCGGGCGGTGGCCGCGCTGGAGGGCCGCCACCCCGATTACTGGCACTTCCTGACCGAAACCGAGGCGGTACGGCACACCGTGGCCCAGGTGGTCTCGGAGATCCGCGAGGAGCGGGGCGCCGGGCACGGCACCTGAGTTGTCCGTGGGTCGTGACGGGCGGATGCTGGAATCAAGCGCCGCCACCGCCGAAGGAGGCCGCCCATGGCCACGCGAGTGCTCCGTCCGCCGCCCCGGCGGCATGTCAGGCTCGACGCGCAGCTCCCCGTCGATCACCGGCTCAACCAGGTCTATCGCGTCGGGGCCGGGCTGATGGGACTCATCCTGATCGTCTTCGGCATCCTCGGACTGATCGACAAGATCGGTTTTTTCGATACCGGCGGCGACACGGTCGCGGGCCTGAACACCAATGGGGCGCTGAGCGTGCTGTCCATCTGCGTCGGGCTGATCCTCATGACCGGCATGGTGATCGGCGGAAATACGGCGTCGAGCCTGAATATGACCCTCGGTGTTCTCTTCATAGCCAGCGGATTCGTCAATCTCGCTCTGCTGGACACCAGTTACAACTTCCTGGCCTTCCACCTCCAGAATGTGCTCTTCAGCTTTGTGGTCGGTCTGCTGCTCATGTTCTTCGGCATGTACGGAAGAGTCAGCGGTGGGTTGCCGCACGACAATCCGTACTGGCGGGCCCGCCATCCCGAAGAGGCGCAGCGCGAACAGCGCCTCAGGGCCAGGGGCCGTCAGGGCCAAGTGGGCGTCGGCTAGGTCCTGCTTCGGCCGGACAGGGCCTAATCTGGGCACATGCCTCGCTACGAGTACCGCTGCCGCCCCTGTGGCGACACCTTCGAGCTCAGCCGGCCGATGTCGGAGTCCGCGGCCCCCGCCTCGTGCCCCGACGGTCACGACGACACCGTGAAACTCCTCTCCACCGTGGCGGTCGGCGGAACCGCGAAGGGCGGCGCCCCTGCCCCGGCGAGCGGTGGTGGCGGAGGCTGCTGCGGCGGTGGCTGCTGCGGCTGATCCACCCGGCGCCGGCTGTCCCTGCCGTGGCTCAGGTGCCGAGGTAGCGCAGCACCGCCAGGACTCGGCGGCTGTATCCACTGCTCCCGCTGAGTTCCAGCTTCTCGAAGATCGCGTTGATGTGTTTCTCGACCGCGCTCTGTGAGATGTGCAGCCGCTGGGCGATGGCCGCGTTCGTGTGCCCCTGGGCCATCTCGGCCAGGACCTGGTGTTCCCGGTCGGTGAGTCTGGACAGCGGATGGCTGTGGTTGGACCGGGCCAGCAACTGCCGTACGACCTCCGGGTCGAAGGCTGCCCGGCCCGCCGCGACCCGCTCCAGGGCGTCAAGGAACTCATCCACTTGAACAACACTGTCTTTGAGTAGATAGCCGACTCCTTCCGACTCTCCGGTCATCAACTCCGTCGCGTAGCGCTTCTCCACGTACTGGGAGAGGACGAGCACTCCCACATCCGGCCAGCGCTCGCGGATCTCCAGCGCTGCCCGAAGCCCCTCGTCGGTGTGGGTGGGCGGCATCCGGACGTCGGCGACGACCACGTCCGGCCGGTCCCTCGCGACCGCCGCGAGTAGCGCGTCACCGTCGGCGACCGAGGCGATCACCTCATGGCCCTCCTCCGCGAGGAGCCGTGCGAGCCCCTCCCTGAGCAGCGTCGAGTCCTCGGCAAGGATTACTCGCATGGAATCTCCGCGGTGATGGTGGTGGGACCACCGAGCGGGCTCTTGATCTGGAGCAGTCCGTCAAGAGCGGCGACCCGGCGGGAGAGGCCGAACAGTCCGCTGCCCTCGGGGTCGGCGCCGCCCCGCCCGTAGTCCCTGACCCGTATGCGCAGCGTGCGTGCTTCCTCGACCACCTCGACATCGATATGAGGGGCCTCGGAGTGCTTGACCGCGTTGGTGACGCTCTCCGAGACCACGAAGTAGGCGACATTCGCCGCGGCCTTGCCGGGCTCCTGCTTGAGGACGCATTTCAGCCGGACGGGCAGTGAGGACCGTTCCGCCACGGTCTCCAGCGCCGCCCGCAGCCCCGCCTCGTCGAGCACGGTCGGATAGACGCGCCAGGCCACTTCGCGCAGTTCGGTCAGCGCCTCGCGGCTCTGCTCATGTGCTTGGCGCAGCAGATCGTCCGCGCGCTCGGGGTCACCGCTGCGCCGGGCGCGGCCCAGCAGCATGCCCAGTGCGACAAGCCGTTGCTGCACTCCGTCGTGCAGATCCCGCTCGATGCGGCGGCGTTCGTCATGGACGGCGTCCACGACCCCCGCGCGGCTGGTGGCCAGTTGCTCTATCCGTCGCTCCAACTCCTCCTGGTGGCTGGGGCCCAGGAAGTGCCTGGCCAGGTTCCCTTCGAGCGCGGCGACGCCAAAGATCCCCTGCATCGCCAGAAAGAGCAGAAAGAGTCCGCCGAGCGTGCCCAGCGCGACCGTGCCGGGGTCGCGTATGTCGACTATCAACCAGCCGTAGAAGAAGAAGGTGCAGTACGCCGCACCGATTATCACCGACAGCAGCACGACCGCGCCGAGCACTCCGAGCGCCCAGCGCACCGCGAGATAACGCAGCGCGCCGACCGGTTCGTAGGTGCCGGCGACCCGCTCACCGAGCAGCGTGCGGAGCCGGTGGCGCTCCATCTCCACCAGTTTTCCCGCGCCGGCCGCGAGCGGGCGCATGACGGCCCGCCGGCCGCGCGGCCAGGCGAGCACGAGCAGCAGCGCGATGCCCACGAGCAGCGTGAAGAGCAGCTCGATGGCGGCCGCGCCGCTACCGATCAGAAGTCCTGCCGCGAGTCTCAGCCCGCGTCGCACCACCGCTTTCATGATCAGTCACGCTAGCGGGGCCGAGCGACGGCGCGCATTGCGGAAAACCGCAATGTTCTGTGCGGTCCGCTTCAATGTGCGATCGGCTGCGGCTGCCTAGCGTTGAATGCATGATCGAAAGCAGTGCGGACTCATGGGTCAACAGCCTGATGGACAGCCTCGGAGCACCTGGCGCGGGTATCGCGATCGCGCTGGAGAACCTGTTCCCGCCCCTGCCCAGCGAGGTGATCCTGCCGCTGGCCGGTTTCGCGGCCAGTACGGGCCGGATGAATCTCGTCGCGGCCCTGCTGTGGACCACGGCGGGGTCGGTGGTCGGCGCGCTCGCCCTGTATTGGGCGGGGGCGTTGCTGGGCCGGGAGCGGACGGTCGCCATCGCGGTCCGGCTGCCGTTGGTGAAGGTGAGCGACATAGAGCGGACGGAGGCGTGGTTCGCCCGGCACGGCACGAAGGCGGTGTTCTTCGGCCGGATGATCCCTGTCTTCCGCAGCCTCATATCCGTGCCGGCCGGGATCGAGCGGATGCCGCTCCCGCTCTTTCTGATATTGACCACGCTCGGCAGCGCTCTGTGGAACTGCGTCTTCATCCTGGCCGGATACGCGCTGGGGGAGAACTGGGAGGAGGTGACAGGTTATGTCTCCACGTATTCGAAGGTGGTGCTGGTGGCGGCGGTGCTCGCGATTCTTGGCTTCGTGGGCGCGCGGCTGGTCAGGCCGGGTCAGGGACAGCGGCGCGGGTGAGGCGTCGGAGGATCTCCTCTCCGGCCGCGACACCTGTCTGCGGGAGTATGTCGACATGCGGGGCGTTCCAGCCGCTGTCCGCGAGTTCGCCGTGGCCGGGGCGCCAGGCGCGGTCCGCGGCCAGCAGCAGGTCGGCGTCGAGCAGCGAGTCCCCCGCGGCAAGGGTGAGTTCCGCGCCGGTCCTGCGGGCCACCTCGCGCATCGCGGCGCTCTTGGTGAGCGGTCGCGGTACGGCATAGATCTTGCGGCCCTGGAGGGAGACGGTCCAGCCCCGGCCGTCCGCCCATGCGGCGAGTTCCTTCACCCAGCCCTCGGGAAGCAGGGCGCGGTCGACCACGAGATAGGCGAAGAGGTCTTCGGCGATCCGCTCCTTGAGGAGCCACGCGGGGTCGGCGGCGGAGAGCAGATGGGCGCGGACCTCGGCGAGGGGGGCGCACTCGTCGGCCAGCCGGTCGGCCACCTGGGCCCGCCAGACCGGGTCGGACACCCCGTCCACCAGGAGGTGGCCACCGTTGGCGCAGATCGCGAACCGCGGTGCCGGGCCCGGCAGATGGATACGGCCGTACTGCTCGCGGGTGCGGGTCGTCGTCGGTACGAAGACGGTGGCGCGGGCCAGCTCGTCGAGCAGTCCGGCGGCCGTCTCGGTCAGATACGACAGTGGTCTGCTCTCGTACACCTCGACACAGAGCAGCCGGGGGGCCTCGGCGTCCGGCATCGGGAGCTGGAGCGCCGCGGCCGAATAGATCAGGGTGCGGTCCAGATCGCTGGCGACCAGGACCGGCGGCTTCGCGGGAGTACCCGGAGTGTGGGAGAAGGTCACGGCGCGACGACCGCCTTGCCGTCCGCGCCGGTGGCGCCCCGGGTGTACCGCGGGTGGATCAGTCCGACGCAGGTGTACGGGAGGTCGTCGACCTCCTCCACGGGCACGCCGCGTTGTTCTGCCAGCAGCCGGACATGATCGAGGTCGGCGCCCGCGTCGCGCTGGGCGAGGATCTTCCAGGGGACGCGGCGCAGCAGGACGCGGGTGGTCTCACCGACACCGGGTTTGACGAGGTTCACATCGTGGATGCCGTACTCCTCGCTGATCCGCTCGACGGCCGCCCAGCCCTCCCAGGTGGGCGCGCGGTCCGCCGAGAGCAGTTCCTTGACCTCGGCGTCCACGGCGTGGGTGACCTCGCCGAAGCGGGCCGCGACGGTGTCCAGGAAGTGGCCGGAGACATCGGCGTCGGCGAGTTCGCGATAGTGCTTCGCGCCGTGGAAATCGTTGGGGCCGACCAGGTCGGATCGGAGGACGGTACGGGAAATCAGGCCGGAGACAGTCGAGTTGAGACAGGCGGAGGGAATGAGGAAGTCCTCTCGGGTGCCGTAGGTCCGCACGCAGCCGCCCGGATCGGCAAGGACCGCGATCTCGGGGTTGAATCCGCCGAACGCTTCGAGGGCCTGGGCGAGTTCACGGGTGATCGCGCCCTTTCCGGTCCAGCCGTCGACGAAGACGACATCGGCGGGGTCGTGGTGCGCTGCGAGCCAGCGCAGGGCGTTGGCGTCGATGCCCCGGCCGCGCACGATCGAGACCGCGTAGTGCGGCAGGTCCAGGCCGTGCCCGTGCTGGGCCCAGCGGCGCATCAGTACGCCGACCGGCGTGCCGGCGCGGGCCAGCGAGACCAGGACGGGGCGGGGGGACCGCTCGGCGAGCACCATTTCGGTGACGGTGCCGACGGCCCGCGCGATCCGGGCCGCCGAGGTCTCCAGCGCGGCTTTGAAGAGCTCCTGGTACTGGGCGCTCGGCTGGTATTCAACGGGAAGGGATTCGGCGTAGTGCGCGCCACCGCTCTGTATGGCCTCCTCGCGCTCCTCCGTCGGGGCCTCCAGCTCCACCTCGGACAGGTCCTGGAGGAGCCAGCCCACATCGTCGGGTGCGTAGGAGGAGAAGGCGGGGCCGCGAAGGGGCTCGGGCAGCATGGAGGGTTCCTGCCGTTCGGGGTCGTGCGAAGAACGCGGGAGGCGCGCGGAGGAGGGGAGATACGAGGGGATCACGGCCAGGACCACCCGGGGTATGTGTGTGGCGAGCCGGGCCAGCAGACCGCCGGGGGCGTGCAGCTCGGGAGAGTCGGCCACGGAGTCGACGACCGCCACCACGGCGTCAAAACCGGCGCCCGCGACGTTGTAGGCATATCGATCTCCAGTGCCATCGCCGTCGGGGAAGGCCGCGGTGTCATGGGCGGGGAAGACAAGGCGGCTGCGTATCGCGTATCCGGGGTCGTCCACGGCCAGCACCGGCGACCGCGTGGTGGTGGAGTACCTCACCTCGGCGGCGCAGGAGCGCTCCAGTGCTTCGGCGAGCCGCAGGGGGGCGTACATCAGCTCCTCGAAGCCGAGGACGAGCACGCGCCGGGCGTCGCCCAGCCCGGCGGCCACCTCGCCCGCCATGGCGGGCAACGCGGCCTCCAGGGCGGCCCGGTGGGCGGGGGTGAAGCCGTGTCGGCCCCCGTCGGGGACTCCAGCCGGCCACTCCAGGGCCACGCGAGCCACGCCGGTGGCGTGGACCTCGGGCGACCCGATGGCCGGGGTGCCGTGCACGGGGCGCGGAGCGGGGGCCTCGGTCTCGTGCTCCGCCACCAGCGCCCGGCCCTTCTCCAGCACGCCGTCCGGAAGCCGGACCGTACCGGAGGCCAGGGTGACCAGGTCGACGCGGGCCCCGATCTCCTGGGCGAACTCCGCCAGCCGCCCCTGGTCGGCCGCCGAGCGCATGTCGACCAGGGCGACGATGACATACCAGGCACGGGGGTAGCGCTGATGGAGGGTGCGGATGGTGTTGAGAACGGTGTTGCCGGTGGAGAACTCATCGTCGACGAGGACCAGCGGACCGCCGGAGGAGAGCAGCTCCGGGTCCTCGGGAAGCAGCAGATGGGAAGTGGCGTGCGAGTGCGACTCCTCGAAGCCGCCCGCCCTGGCGACACCCGGCACGGGGCGTCGGGTGGAGTGGAGATACGGGGCATGGCGCACCCCGTCGGCGACCGAGTGGCCGAGTCCGGTCGCGGTCTCCGCATAGCCGAGCACTACGGCGCGGCCCACGTCCGCGCCGAGCAGTTCGCGTACGCGCTCGCCCAGCTCGACGCCCGTTCCGTAGACGACGCCGGGGCGCTGCGGAACGTGTTTACCCAGCACGTTCGAGACAAGGAGGTGGGCCCGCTTGGGGTTGCGGCGCAGCGCAAGGCCCAGCAGATCCCGAAGACCCTCGCCGCCGGCGAGTTCGACGCCGAGCCGCTCGGCGACCCATGTGCCCGACCACACCATAGTGACGATCTCTTCCTTCGACGACGGTCCGGTCCGTCCGGTCCGAGTGGTCTGTTCCAAGACGCTCACGCGGCGAGACCGGCGGTGAGCAGGTCCACGAAGCCGATGTCCTCCCGGGCGACGCCGAAGACCTCGGCCCGCAGAAGGGTGCGCTCGGCCCAGGCGCGGTGGGGCTTCACCTCATTCATCTTGTTCGTGTACGCGGAGCGCAGCACCCCGCCACCGTCGCGCTCCGGCCGCAGGATGTCCCGGGCATCACTGAACTCCTCATGGCTGACCACGGAGAGTGCGTGGACCGGCGGGACATGGGAGGGGTGGATACAGGTCTTGCCGAGCAGCCCGTTGGCCCGGTCCAGCTCGATCTCGCGCAGCAGCCCGTCGAGGTCGTGCTCGATCAGGGCGGTACGCAGTTCCTCGGCCCGGCCCTCAAGGAACGGGCTGCGCCGGAGCTGGGGCTTGAACATGCGCTCCTGGAGCCGGAAGTACTCCCAGACCGGGCCGGTGATCGTGAAGCCCGATCCATCGGCACGTCCGAGCACGTTCACCACGTCCGCGATAACGCCGGCCACGATGCTCACGTCGTACGCCGTCATATCGGGCGACCGGCGCAGGCCGTACGCCGAGCAGAAGTCGGTCACGCCCAGTCGCAGCGCGAGTACGCGGTCGCGGTACTTGTCGACGGCGGTCGCGATGCCGGTGAGCGTCCGGGTCCTGGTCTCCAGATGCAGCAGCTCGGGCGATTCGAGTACCGGCATGGCGTACAGCGTGCGGCCACAGGCGCTCTCCGCCTCCATGAGCGCCTCCAGGAAGGCCGTCCCACGCTCCTCGGTGAACTTGGGGAGTACGAATCCGGACAACAGCCGGATCGAGTCACCCAGGCGCCCGACCAGGTCGGATATCTGTCCTGGCGCACGTACGCGAATGAAGAGCAGCGGGGTGGCGACGCCCCGCTCGGCGAGGTCGGCGAACTGCCGGACCAGATTGGTCTCGGCGTCCTCGACCTCGGCGTCATGGATGGAATCCTCCAGGCAGAGCACCATGGAGACGACTCCGCGCCCGGCCTGCTTCAGCACGTCGTCGGCGAGCCGCGGCCGGGTGGCCGGGCTGTAGAGCGTGGCCCCCAGAGCGGCCGCGAGCAACCTGGCGGGCGAGTCCGCGGTGAACTCGCACGGCTCCTGATGGAACAGTGCCTGCCGAGCAGCGGTCGGGATATGCCCGAAATGACGCATGTGAATCCCCCGTACTGCCGAGATGGCCCGTCGGTCATGTGGCCGGTAATAGTACGTATGGGTGAGTGTCAAGAGTTCCCCCGATACATGAAATCCTGGTTACTCGTCCGGTTCTCGTCCATGGCCCGGACGGAGCGGATCTGGGCCCGCGTTGTCCTCGCGGGCGGCGGGAAGGCAGGATGACAGGTATGACGCACGCGATGCTCAAGGGCTCGAACGTCCCCCTCGATGCCATGGCCGTACGAGCCGTGCTGCGCTGGTCCCCGGGTACGGGGGTTCCCGATGTGGACATCTCCGCCCTGCTGCTCGGGCACAGCGGCCGGGTCCGTTCCGATGAGGACTTCGTCTTCTACAACCAGCCGCGCCATCCCTCCGGGCTGGTGCGGCGGCTGCCCAAGAAACAGGTCGGAGACGAGCTGACCGATACCGTCGAGGCCAATCTCTCGGCGCTCGACCCCTCGGTCGACCAGGTGGTGCTCGCCGCCTCCTCGGACGGCGCCAGCTTCCAGCATGTGACCGATCTGCGGATCCTGCTCTACGACGCGGCCGCGGCCGACGGCGAGCCGCTGGCCGTCTTCGAAGTCCGGCCGGAGACCGGCGAGGAGACCGCGATCATCTGCGGCGAGCTGTACCGGCGCGGGGGCAGCTGGAAATTCCGGGC
Organism: Streptomyces sp. NPDC102274; assembly: GCF_044766385.1. Classification (NCBI taxonomy): domain Bacteria; kingdom Bacillati; phylum Actinomycetota; class Actinomycetes; order Kitasatosporales; family Streptomycetaceae; genus Streptomyces; species Streptomyces sp. NPDC102274. The sequence goes on from NZ_JBIWLW010000005.1 coordinate 141,570, forward strand.
GGTGGGGCAGGGATATCCGACCGGTCTGGACGGTCTGGCCACCGCGTTCGGCATTCTGGTGGACGAGACGGAAGAGGCCGCCGCGGACGCGGCGCCCGGGTCCTCCGTGGGCCCCACGGTGGCCGCGGCCCCCGAGGACCGCACCGTCGCCGCGGCCTCCGAGGGCCCCACGGTGGCCGCCGGGAGGCAGCTGCCGCCGCCTCCGCCGCTGCCTCCCGCCCAGCCGGTCGCGCAGCCCGCGTACGGGTATCCGCAGCCTCCCCTGCCGTCGGCCCAGCCGCCGTACGGCTATCCCCAGCCCGTGTCGTCCCCGCGGCCGGCGTACGGCTATCCGCAGCCGGCCGCGGCCGCCGCACCCGCCCCCGATCCGAACTTCCGGCTGCCCCCCATGGGGCCGCAGTTCATCCGCCCGTAGAAGCCGGTGCGGCCACGGGGGCCGGTTCAGGTCTTCGTCTTGTAGCCACGCCCCCACTGGAGCCCCCAGCCGTACAGCCGGTCCAGCTCCGCCTGGAAGCCGTAGACGAACTTCACCTCGCGCCGCACCACCAGGTCGTCCTTGACGTTCTCCACCGAGAACACCGCGCAGGAGCGGGCCTGCGGCGCGTGCTCGTCGAGATCGATCTCAATGCGCGGGCCATTGCTCGGGTAGAGCGTCACATGCGCGCGCGTGCGGTCGAAGGCGGGCGTCTGGTCGTAGATGTAGACGAAGAACAGCAGCCGCTTGATCGACTCGCGGTGATCGAGATTGACATAGACGGTCTCGCCCGAGGCGGCACCGAACCGGTCGTCGCCGCTGAGTTTGACGTACGGCGGATCGTTCAGATCCCCGAGGAAGTTGCCCAGCGGCTGGACCACGCCCTTGCTGCCGTCGGTCAGCTCATACATGCAGCCGAGGTCGAGGTCCACGTTGACCATGCCCTGCGTATGGGCCTGCACCACCTCGGGCTTGAAGAGCTTGAGGGGATTCGCCAGCAGCCGCCCGCTCTGCCTGGAGCGTCCCTCGATGTCGGAGGTGCGCATCTGCCAGGAGAGGTTCACCCGCAGATTTCCGGTGGCCGCTCCCTGTTTGGTGAGCGAGACCGTCGGCCTCCGCTTGGTCAGCTCGATGGAGTTGGACGCGGCGTTGCCCGAATCGAATTGCGTTGCCCTTTGTCCCTGCCACAGGTTGTCCCAGAAGGCCATGCCCACCCCACCCCTGTCGTCAACTCGCCAACTTCACATGGAAGAACGGGGCGGCCGCAGGCTTGCGCCTCTCGGTCGCCCCGTTCAGAGCGTTCCCTGATTACCCTCCGCGTCACCCTCCGGAGGACCGGCTCACCAAAGGCTCACCGGAGCACCGGCTCAGACCTGGAGTGCTGCCTTGTCGTCGTCGGCGTCCTTGTCGCCCTCTTCGGCCTCTACCGCCTTGTTACGGCGTACCGAGGACCAGAAGGAGGCGGCGATGAGAAGCACGCCGATCAGACCGGTGATGATCTCGTTGATCGAGTGCTCGATGGTGATCAGCAGGATCGCGGCGAGCGCGCCGATCGCGTAGTGCGCGCCGTGCTCCAGGTAGACGTAGTCGTCCAGGGTTCCCTGGCGGACCAGGTAGACCGTGAGCGAACGTACGTACATCGCGCCGATACCGAGGCCCAGCGCCATCCAGAAGATCTGGTTCGTGATGGCGAAGGCACCGATGACACCGTCGAAGGAGAAGGACGCGTCCAGGACCTCCAGGTAGAGGAAGAGGAAGAACGCGGCCTTGCCTGCGAGACCGATCGCGGAGACCTGCTTGCCCTCGGCCTTGGCCTTCTCCTCCGCTTCGTGCTCCTGCTCCTCCTGCTCCTCCAGCCGGTTCTCGAAGAAGCCCGAGAGACCGCCGACGACGAGGTACGTGACCAGACCGGCGACCCCGGCGAGCAGTACGGTGGCCGACTTGTCCTGGTAGCCGGTGCTGGTGTGGGCGTGGGTGGCGAACGTCAGCGCGGTGATGAGCAGCACGATCAGCGCGACGCAGACCGACAGCATGTCGACCTTGCCGAGCTTGGCCAGCGGGCGCTCCAGCCAGCCCAGCCACTTGATGTCCCGCTCCTCGAAGATGAAGTCGAGGAAGATCATCAGCAGGAACATTCCACCGAAGGCGGCGATGCCCGGGTGGGCGTCGGTGACCAGGGCTTCGTACCGGTCGGGGTTGTCCAGTGCGATCTGGACGGCCTCGATGGGCCCGACCTTGGCGCTGATGGCGACGATCACGACGGGGAACACCAGTCGCATACCGAACACCGCGATGAGGATGCCGACAGTGAGGAAGATCTTCTGCCAGAAGGCATTCATCTTCTTCAGGACCCCGGCGTTGACAACCGCGTTGTCGAAGGACAGCGAGATCTCAAGGACGGACAGGATCAGTACGATCCCGAACGCCTCCCACCCCCACTGCCAAGCCGCGAAGGCGAGGCCGGCCGCCGTGATGGCGAACGACCAGCCGAAGGTTTTCAGGATCACTGGCTACCCCATCTGGTGATTAACGGGATTTCCCCCGCGCAGCGCACTGCTTTACGAAACGTTGACCCCGAAGTCTAGAGCGATGCCCCTCAGCCCCGACGCGTACCCCTGTCCCACGGCCCTGAACTTCCACTCGGCGCCATAGCGGTAGAGCTCGCCGAAGATCATCGCGGTTTCGGTGGAGGCGTCCTCGCTGAGGTCGTAGCGAGCGAGCTCCTGACCGTCGGCCTGGTTGGCCACTCGAATGAAGGCGTTGCTGACCTGCCCGAACGTCTGACCGCGATTGTCCGCGTCATGGATCGAGACAGGAAAGACGATCTTGTCGCAGTGAGCAGGCACCTTGGAGAGGTCGACCAACAGGGATTCGTCGTCGCCCTCGCCCTCACCGGTCAGATTGTCACCGGTGTGCTCAACGGATCCTTCCGGGCTGGTCAGATTGTTGTAGAAGATGAACCATTCGTCGCCGAGCACGCGGCCCGACTGACAGAGAAGCGCGCTGGCGTCGAGGTCGAAGTCGGCTCCGGTGGTGGAGCGCGCGTCCCAGCCGAGCCCTACCAACACCTGGGTGAGGTTGGGTGCGGCCTTGGAGAGGGAGACATTGCCTCCCTTGGCGAGTGTGACGCCCATGATGGTGAGTCCTCCCCGAAATGATGTGCTGCCGTCCTGCAGGCAAGACGCGCCTGACGTCCTGCCCGTTCAAACCCTGTTCATGCGGCTCGCCTCCGTACTGATGCGAGACGCGTACGGCTGATGCGAGACGCGTACGGCGCCGCACAGGAGCGTGCGGCGCCGTGCTCGAAGATACCCAGCCGCTGTCCGGTGAGGACAGGGCCCGGCAGATCAGACGTTGACGCCGAAGTCCTGCGCGATACCACGCAGACCCGAGGCATACCCCTGACCGATGGCGCGGAACTTCCACTCCGCGCCATTGCGGTACAGCTCGCCGAAGACCATGGCGGTCTCCGTCGAGGCGTCCTCGCTCAGGTCGTACCGGGCGAGTTCATTGTTGTCGGCCTGGTTGACCACGCGGATGAACGCGTTGCGCACCTGACCGAAGGACTGCTGGCGGCTCTCCGCCTCGTAGATCGAGACGGGGAATACGATCTTCTCCACATCGGCGGGGACCGCGGCCAGATTGACCTTGATCGCCTCGTCGTCCCCCTCGCCCTCACCGGTGAGGTTGTCACCGGTGTGCTCGACGGATCCGTCGGGGCTCTTGAGGTTGTTGAAGAAGATGAAGTTCCCGTCGACGGCGACCTTGCCCTCGGCGTTCGTCAGCAGGGCGCTGGCGTCGAGGTCGAAGTCACTGCCGGTGGTCGTACGGACGTCCCAGCCCAGACCCACGGTGACCGCGGTCAGGTTGGGCGCGGCCTTGGTCAGCGAGACGTTTCCGCCCTTGCTGAGGCTGACTCCCACGAGTCCTCCCTTTGGTTTCTCGGGGCCGGCGGCCGGCTCGGCGGCTGTCGCCGCGGGTCGCGCGTCCCCTGAGGCGTTGGCATCGGATCAACGACTGGATCCTAGTGACCGGTTCCCCGTTGCTGTGCGATTTCGGGGGTCCGGTCCGGATTCCACGGACCGGTCAGAGCGCGGCGAGCGCCTTGACGTACTCGTCGAGGTCCCTGGCGTCCGGCAGATCGTTGACGACCGTCCAGCGCACGATGCCGTGCTTGTCGATGATGAAGGTCCCGCGCACCGCGCACCCCTTCTCCTCGTCGAAGACGCCGTACGCGCGCGAGACCGCGCCATGCGGCCAGAAGTCCGACAGCAGCGGGTACTCCAGACCCTCCTGCTCGCCGAAGACGCGCAGAGTGTGGATGGAGTCGTTCGAGACGGCGAGCAGCTGGGTGTCCTCGTTGACGAACGAGGGGAGCTCGTCGCGCAGGGCGCACAGCTCACCGGTGCACACACCGGTGAAGGCGAAGGGGTAGAAGAGCAGCACCACGTTCTTGCCACCGTCCGCACCGTCCTCGGAACGGCGGAAATCGGACAGTCGCACGGTCCGTCCGTGGTTGTCCCTCAGTTCGAAGTCCGGGGCTGGGGCGCCGACCTCGATCGCCATGGATGCACGTCCTTTCGAAGGCTGTGACTCTGACTGTCTCCCGACCAGCCTACGCACGGGGCCCCCGCCGATCGGAGTCGGCGGGGGCCCTCAAGGCTGCTGCTGTCGGCTGCTGCGTCTTGCGCGCTCGGCGCTCGGAGTCAGCGCTTGGTCTTCGCCGCCTTGGGGGTGACGAGACGGCCGCCGGTCCAGTCCTTGCCGGCGCTCACGCTCTTGGTCTGGGACAGGCCCGAGGTCTGGGCCGCCTCACTGATGTCGCTCGGTTCGACGTAGCCGTCACGGCCGGTCTTGGGCGTCAGCAGCCAGACCACTCCGCCGTCTTCGATCAAACCGATGGCGTCCACCAGCGCGTCCGTAAGGTCGCCGTCCTCGTCACGGAACCACAGGACGACGGCGTCGGCCACGTCGTCGTAGTCCTCGTCGACAAGGTCCTGGCCGATGACGGCCTCGATGGACTCGCGGAGCTCCTGGTCGACGTCGTCGTCGTAGCCGAGCTCCTGGACCACCTGTCCGGGTTCGAACCCAAGCCGTGCGGCGAGGTTGGTTCGTTCCTCCGCGTGGTCCGCGGTCGCGCTCACGGATTGCCTCCTGATCATGTTTCGGATAAATGCTTCGGCCGCGCGTACGCGGGGCATTGGCCATTGTCCACACGGGCGGGGCGGATCGCGCAAGTACCCGGCCGCCGAGACCGCCGAAACGGTGACGTTCCGGGCTCCTTCGTCGCATCTCCTGTCACTTCGACCTCGCACCCTGCGACACAGGCCGTACGTTTTCTCATCTTCTGCCATGTTATGCCGTTTCGGTACGTCAATCAGGTCCGAACGACCGAACGAAACACATGGACGGAGTGGGCGTAAGGTTGCGATTTGACCGCTGTGGAAGCCGTACTCGGACGCGGTATTTTCCCGCGAAGTACGGGTTACCCCTCGGTAGAGATGACGTTTCCGCCGCCGCGGTACACGATGGAGGCGGCGTACGTGCCCGTGCCCCGGGGGCTCCGGTGAGACACCCCGGATCCCGGGCCCGCGTATCAGCAGTAACCCGACGGCGTGCACCGCAACGATCGCGTGCAGGGCACGATACGACCCAAACAGCGAAGGACAAGCGTGGCTTCCGGATCCGATCGCAACCCGATCATCATTGGCGGCCTTCCCAGCCAGGTCCCGGACTTTGATCCCGAAGAGACCCAGGAGTGGCTCGACTCGCTCGACGCCGCTGTCGACGAGCGCGGCCGTGAGCGCGCCCGTTATCTGATGCTTCGGCTGATCGAGCGCGCACGCGAGAAGCGTGTGGCTGTGCCGGAGATGCGCAGCTCGGACTACGTCAACACCATCGCCACCAAGGACGAGCCGTTCTTCCCCGGCAACGAGGAGATCGAACGCAAGATCCTCAACGCGACCCGCTGGAACGCGGCCGTGATGGTGTCGCGCGCGCAGCGCCCGGGGATCGGCGTCGGCGGCCATATCGCCACCTTCGCCTCCTCCGCCTCCCTCTACGACGTGGGCTTCAACCACTTCTTCCGGGGCAAGGACGGCGGTGACGGCGGCGACCAGATCTTCTTCCAGGGCCATGCCTCCCCCGGTATCTACGCCCGTGCCTTCCTGCTCGACCGGCTGAGCGAGACGCAGCTCGACGCGTTCCGCCAGGAGAAGTCGAAGGCTCCGTACGGGCTGTCCAGCTATCCGCACCCGCGGCTGATGCCGGACTTCTGGGAGTTCCCGACCGTCTCGATGGGCCTCGGCCCCCTCGGCGCGATCTACCAGGCCCGGATGAACCGCTACATGGAGGCGCGCGGCATCGCCGACACCTCCTCCTCGCATGTCTGGGCGTACCTCGGCGACGGTGAGATGGACGAGCCCGAGTCGCTGGGCCAGCTGTCCATCGCCGCCCGTGAGGGCCTGGACAATCTGACCTTCGTCGTGAACTGCAATCTCCAGCGTCTCGACGGTCCGGTGCGCGGCAACGGCAAGATCATCCAGGAGCTGGAGTCGCAGTTCCGCGGCGCCGGCTGGAATGTCATCAAGCTGGTCTGGGACCGCTCCTGGGACCCGCTGCTCGCGCAGGACAGGGACGGCGTCCTGGTCAACCGGCTGAACACCACGCCGGACGGGCAATTCCAGACGTACGCCACCGAGACCGGCGCGTACATCCGTGAACACTTCTTCGGCGACGACCAGCGGCTGCGCGCCATGGTCGAGAACATGACCGACGACCAGATCCTGCATCTGGGCCGCGGCGGCCACGACCACAGGAAGGTCTACGCGGCGTACGCGGCGGCCAAGGCCCACAAGGGCCAGCCGACCGTGATCCTGGCGCAGACCGTCAAGGGCTGGACGCTGGGGCCGAACTTCGAGGGCCGCAACGCGACCCACCAGATGAAGAAGCTGACGGTCTCCGACCTCAAGGGCTTCCGTGACCGGCTGCATCTGCCGATCGCGGACAGGGAGCTGGAGGACGGCGCGCCGCCGTACTACCACCCCGGCCGGGACTCGGAAGAGATCCAGTACATGCACGACCGCCGCAAGTCGCTGGGCGGGTACGTACCGACCCGGCTCGTACGGGCGAAGCCGCTGAATCTGCCCGGGGACCAGACTTACGCAGCGGTGAAGAAGGGCTCGGGCCAGCAGTCGATCGCCACCACCATGGCGTTCGTCCGGCTGCTCAAGGACTTGATGCGGGACAAGGAGATCGGCAGGCGCTTCGTGCTGATCGCCCCGGACGAGTACCGCACGTTCGGTATGGACTCGTTCTTCCCGAGCGCCAAGATCTACAACCCGCTGGGCCAGCAGTACGAGTCCGTGGACCGTGAGCTGCTGCTCGCGTACAAGGAGTCGCCGACCGGCCAGATGCTGCACGACGGCATCTCCGAGGCGGGCTGTACGGCCTCGCTCATCGCGGCGGGCTCGGCGTACGCCACGCATGGCGAGCCGCTGATCCCGGTCTATGTCTTCTACTCGATGTTCGGTTTCCAGCGCACCGGCGATCAGTTCTGGCAGATGGCCGACCAGCTCGCGCGCGGGTTCGTACTGGGCGCGACCGCCGGACGTACGACCCTGACCGGTGAGGGACTTCAGCACGCGGACGGCCATTCGCATCTGCTGGCTTCGACCAACCCGGGCTGTGTGGCGTACGACCCCGCCTACGGCTTCGAGATCGCGCATATCGTCCAGGACGGTCTGCGCCGGATGTACGGCCCCGACAGCGAGGACATCTTCTACTACCTCACCGTCTACAACGAGCCGATCCAGCACCCCGCCGAGCCCGCCGACGTGGACGTGGAGGGCATCCTCAAGGGGATCCACCGCTACAAGCGCGGCGAGTGGGGCTCGATCCCGGCCCAGATCATGGCGTCCGGCGTGGCGGTGCCCTGGGCGCTGGAGGCCCAGCGGATCCTCGCCGAGGAGTGGAACGTACGGGCCGATGTCTGGTCGGCGACGTCCTGGAACGAGCTGCGCCGAGAGGCCGTCGAGGTGGAGCGGCACAATCTGCTGCACCCGGAGGAGGACCAGCGCGTCCCGTATGTGACCCAGAAGCTGTCCGGCGCCGAGGGGCCGTTCGTGGCGGTCTCCGACTGGATGCGATCGGTGCCGGACCAGATCGCGCGCTGGGTGCCGGGCACGTACCAGTCGCTGGGCGCGGACGGCTTCGGCTTCGCGGACACGCGCGGCGCGGCCCGTCGCTTCTTCCACATCGACGCGCAGTCGATCGTGCTCAGCGTGCTCACCGAGCTGGCCAAGGAGGGCAAGGTCGACCGTTCGGTGCTGAAGCAGGCGGTGGACCGCTACCAGCTGCTCGACGCCGCGGCGGCGGACCCGGGCGCGGCAGGCGGCGACGCCTGACGGCTCGTCGCGCGTGAGGCAGGACGCGTGAGGCATGAGGAGGGCGGCGGGACCCATGGGTTCCGCCGCCCTCCAGCTTTTCGCGGTCCGGTTTCCGCGGTCCGGTCAGCGCTCCCAGATCTTGAAGGCCCGTACCCGGTAGGGCGACCGCGGCATCCAGCTGCCCTTGCCCGGATACGTCTCGAACTCCGCCGTCTCCGCGCACTCGGCGGACTGATAGGTGGTCACGTTCCGCCCTGTGCGGTTGGCCAGTGACTGCGCGCTGGTGCCCGCAGGGAGCGGTACACAGCTGTCGATATCGGTGCCCGACAGCTCGTACGTCTGCCGCGCGCCCAGGAAGTCCTCCTTCGGCCAGAGGCACAACTCGCCGGTGGCGCACTCCCCGAGGCGTGGCGGCACCGCCTCGGCGACGGTCGCCGGCAGCAGGGCGGCGACGGCGAGCGCCCCGACGGACATGGCTGTGAGGGTGGTCTTGCGCATGTGGATCGGTCCCCGTGTGTGGTGCGAAATCGGTCAACCACACTCTGACCTGCGGCGCTTGGCCACGGGAAGGGGATACGGCAGCGTCCACCCGGATAGGCGACAGCCCCGCCGGAACCTTCCGGCGGGGCTGTCGCGGGCGCTGAGTTGACGTCGGGTCAGCCAGGGGCTGACGTCAGATGTGCACCCCTCCGCCCGCGGCGTCCGCGTTGCTGCCGCGCTTCGTCAGCAGGGCGACGAAGACCGCCACGACCGCGACACCGGCCGCGACGAGACAAGCCAGACCCATGCCCGACATGAAGGTGTCGTGCGCGATGCCCGTGATCTTCTCGGCGACCGCGGCGGGGGTGTTCGGCGGTACCGGAGCCACCCCGACCTGGACCGCCTCGGCGGCCTGGTCGGCCTGCGCGGGGGTGAGCGGCGGCAGACCGGCCCCGGTCCAGTTGCCGGGCAGGTCGTTGGAGACCTTGGAGGCCATGACGGCGCCGAGTACGGCCGTACCGAGGCTGCCGCCGATCTGCATGGCGGACTGCTGGATTCCGCCGGCCACCCCGGACAGCTCCATCGGGGCGTTGCCCACGATGACTTCGGTCGCGCCGACCATGACCGGCGCCAGGCCGAGGCCGAGCAGCGCGAACCAGATCGACATGGTGAAGCTGCCGGTGCCGGTCTCCAGGGTGGACATGCCGAACATCGCGACCGCGGTCAGCGCCATGCCGCCGGCCAGCGGGATCCGCGGCCCCACCTTGGTGATCAGGATGCCCGCGAGGGGCGAGCCGACGATCATCATGCCGGTGAGCGGCAGCAGATGGAGACCGCTGTCGACCGGGCTCATGCCGTGCACGTTCTGGAGGTAGAAGGTGACGAAGAAGAGGCCGCCCAGGAAGGCGATCGCCATCAGCGCCATCAGCACCACACCGGCGGAGAGCGGTACGGAACGGAAGAGCGCCAGCGGTACGAGCGGTTCCTTGACCTTCGTCTCCCAGAAGGCGAAGAGCACGAAGGAGAGCACGGCGGCGCCCATGAAGAGCCAGGTCTTGCCGTCGCCCCAGCCCCAGACCGGCGCCTTGATGATCGCCCAGACCAGGCAGAACATCGCACCCGAGAGCAGCACGATGCCGAGGATGTCGAAGGACCTCGGGGCGTTCTTCGCCCGGTGGTCCCGCAGGATCAGCCCGCCGACGATCAGGGCGATAACACCGACCGGCACATTGATGAAGAAGACCGACTGCCAGCTGACGTGCTCGACCAGCACGCCGCCCAGGATCGGGCCGCCCGCGGTGGAGGCACCGATGACCATGCCCCAGATACCGATGGCCATATTGAGCTTCTCGGCGGGGAAGGTGGCGCGCAGCAGACCGAGCGCGGCCGGCATCAGCAGAGCGCCGAAGAGCCCCTGGAGCACCCGGAAGGTGATCACGAGGGAAATGCTGTGGGACAGCCCGATGGCCCCCGAGGCGGCGGCGAAACCGACGACGCCGATGAGGAAGGTCTGCCGGTGACCGAACCGGTCACCGAGCTTGCCCGCGGTGATCAGCGCCACGGCGAGCGCGAGGAAGTAGCCGTTGGTAATCCACTGCACATCGGCGAAAGTGGCGCCGAGGTCCTTTTGGATGGCAGGGTTCGCGATCGCGACAATGGTGCCGTCGAGGGCCACCATCATGACGCCGATCGCCACGGAGAACAGCGTGAGCCAGGGGTGGCCGCGCAGCCCCTTGGTCGGCGTCGGCTCCGGGGGGTCCGGCGAAAGCGGCGCCTTGTCGACAGTGGTCTGACTAGTCATACCGCGAATGCTAGTGTCAGCCGCTGACAGTTGACAAACCATTTCTTAAGCAAGTAACTGTCACGTAGCTCACAGTTAGACCGACCAACACAAAGTAGTAAAAAGCGGTGGAATGAGGATATTGCATTGACCCCTGGGCAGAACACGAGCATCGGGTTGCGTGCCCGCAAGAAGCGCCGTACCCGGGACGCCCTGGTGCGTGTGGCGCTCGAACTGTTCACCACCCAGGGGTACGAACAGACCACCATCGACGAGATCACGGACGCCGTGGAGGTGTCCCAGCGCACCTTCTTCCGCTATTTCGCCAGCAAGGAGGAGGCCGCCTTCGCCGTCGTGGACATGGTGGAGAACAAGTTCCTCGACTCGCTGCGCGCCCGGCCCGCCGAGGAGACCCCGTTCGAGGCGATGCGCAACGCCGTCGAGTCGGCCTGGGATTCCGTCAGCGAAGCGCTCGAAGCCGTCGTCCCGGTCGAGCTCTATATGCGCACGTATCTGTTGATCGAGTCGACTCCGGCCCTGATCGCCGTTCATCTGCGGCGCACCGCCGAGCTGGAGGAGGGGATCGCCCAACTGATCGCGGACCGCGAGGGCCTGGATGTGAACACCGATCCACGGCCGCGGGTCGCCGTCGCCTCGTTCACCGGCGTCATGCGGGTGACCGGTCAGATCTGGGGGCGAGGCCGGGACGCGAGCGTGGAGGCGCTCCAGGAGGTCACCAGGGCGTATCTCGACCACTTGGGCCCCGCACTCGCCGGGAACTGGCGGACGCCGGAGTGCGACAAGGAACACGGACCCGCCCAATGACAGCTCCGCGACGCGCCGGAGCGTAGACGCCGCCTGCACGTTCGGTGCGGTTACCCTCGGTCCAATCCTCCTTGGCGCGTGATCTGACTCACCCTCGTCACGCGGGCCCCCGCGCTCGTCCTAGGCTGAGCGGTAGTGACTTCCTTCGATTCCTCACCCACCCTCAACGCATGGCGCGCTCTCCTCGCTCTCGCCGTGGTGTTCGTGATGCTGACATCCACCGGCTGGACCGCCGTGGCGAACCAGCGCGGTCCCGGCGAGCCCCTGAAGCTCGCCCTCAGCGCGTGGGAAAGGGGCCGGATCGGCGTCCGTCACCTGCCGAGTCCCGACGCGTCGCCGAAGCGGCTGGCCGCCTTCTTCGCCTCCCTCACCCGAGGGCAGCAGGAACGGCTGGCCGCCAAGTACCCGCTGGTCGTGGGCAATCTCAACGGCGCCCCGGTCGCCCTTCGCTATCGCGCCAACCGGCTGGCCCTGATGCAGGCGCGCGCGGTGGAGGAGCGCCGTATGCGCGACACGAGACTGTCCGACGACGGCCGGCAGCAGGCGGGCCGCCGGATGAACCGCTACGAGTCGATGCTCGGCGACGACCGGCAGATCCTCGCGTTCGATCCGTCGGGGAAGGGCCGGGCGGCCGAGGTCCTCGGCGACCTCGACCGCGCCGAGCGCGTCTCCGTCATCGTCCCCGGAGTCGACACCAACGTGCTGACGTTCGAGCGGACCAACCGCTGGTACAGCGCGCCGGCCGGCATGGCCGAGTCGCTGTACTCCGCCGAGCGGACCGCCGACGCCGACACCCGCACCGCCGTCATCGCCTGGGCCGACTACACCACGCCCTCCGGTCTCGGCGTGGACGCGGCGATCGGCAAGCTCGCGGAGGACGGTGCCGTACGGCTCACCGCGCTGACCGCCGCGCTGCCGGGGACGTCACGGGTCTCGCTCTTCTGCCACAGCTACGGCTCAGTGCTGTGCGGCGTCGCCGCGCACGCCCTGCCGGACAGGGTCACGGACGTGGCGGTGGCGGGCAGCCCCGGAATGCGGGTCGGCAACGCCGCGCAGCTGCACACCAAGGCGTATGTGTGGGCGATGCGGGACCGTGACGACTGGATCCAGGACGTCCCGTACATGGCGGTCGGCGGTCTCGGCCACGGCGCCGATCCGGTGGCCCGGGGCTTCGGGGCACGGGTGATCTCGGCGCGCGGAGCGATCGGCCACGCCGGCTACTTCCAGCCGGGTACGGAGAGCCTCGACAACTTCGCGGAGATCGGGGTGGGTTCCTATCTCGCGGTGAGCTGCGCGGACGACGCCGACATCTGTCGGAGCGGCATCCCGGGCGCTGACTGAGAACCGGGGGCCGGCGGCGGCGCGGAGACGGTTCTCCGAGCTGACGCGCGTAGAATTCCCTCGCTGGGGCAGGCGACGCGCGGGCGCCCGCCGCCTACCATGAAGCACATGGGTGATGTGCTTCAGGGGATTCATGCCACCTGGGAGTTCGAAAGCGACTCCGTGCTCATCCGCTTCGAACGGGGGATCCGGACGCCGAAGCTCTTTCAGGCGCTGGGCGAACGCCGTATCCCCCATGAGGCGTTGTCATCGGTGACGCTCACTCCCGGCAGACGCGGGACGGTGGTGCTGCACGCTGTGCCGCGAGCCGGCGCCGACCCTCTCACGGAGGCGGCGGCCGGGCAGCTCAAGGCGAGCGGCGATCCGTACCGGCTGGTGCTGCCGGCCGAGCGCGAGACCCTCGCCGAGTACTACGCCGACGAGTTGCGGGCCGCGCTCGCCCGGGTCCGCAGGGCCGGGATTGGCGGCATACGGGACGAGCAGGAGCCTGCCGAGCGCTATCTGGTGACCGCGCCGGAGCCACCGCTCCAGTTCAAGGCGTACGACGCCAAGGCGTCCTTCGACGGGGACCGGGTGTCCTTCCGCTGGTTCTGGACGGGCGCCTCCTCCGCCAAGTGGAAGGCGGGCGACCAGAGTCTCCCGGTCGGCGAGCTCCAGGGCGTCGAGTGGCGCTCCCCGGAACTCTTCGACGGCTATCTGCGACTGCTGCGGCGCGACGGACCGGGCTCGGCGCAGCGGCAGCCCGCCCAGGCGGACCACGACCCGGCGGCCGTTGTTTTCGGGCTGGGTTACGGACCGGTGCATGAGTCGCTGCCGTTCGCGGCGGCGGTTCTGGAAGCGGTCCAGGCGGCGGCGACGGGCCGCGCCGCCATACCGGTGCACGCCGTGGCTCCCGCCCGCCGCGATCCGGCCGGGGTGGCGGAGCGGATCCGGCATCTCGGCGAGCTGCACCGCGCGGGCCTGGTGACGGACGACGAGTTCAGCGCGAAGAAGGCGGAGCTGCTGGCGGAGCTGTGACCCACCGCACTCCCCGGCCGTGACGTCATACTCGCTCCCCGGGCCCTGACGTCATACTGCGGTATGAGGTCGGGACCGACTCCTCGGTATGACGCCGGTTCGTGCGGCGCTGCTTAGGCTGAACGGGTCATGAGTACCCCAGCACCGCCGCCGCCCCGGCCGTCCGCCCCGCCCCGGCCGTCGTCGCCGCCCTCGCCGCCGCGCCCCACCCTGTGGCGTGACGCGGCGCGCTCTCTCTTCGGCGCGCTGCGTACGCCGGCGCAGTCCACCGAACCTCTGTTCGCGCGGGCGCCCAAGCAATGGCAGCGGTTCGCACCGTACGTGGTGCTCTTCGGCTTCGCCGTGAGCCTGCTGCCCACCACCACCACGATCCTCATCCAGGACTACCGGCTGGGCGGCGGCTGGGCCGGGGCGCTGGCCACCGCGCAGACCGCGCCCCTGCTGCTCGCCGTGAGCCGGCCCCTCCAGGCCTGGTGGATCATCTTCACCGCCGATGTCATGGGCGGGATCCTGCTCCTGGGCGCGGACGGTGTCTCGGGCCGCCCCTGGCCGTGGACCCCCATGGTGACCGTCGGCTATCTGGCGCTGATGATCTGTCTGGGGCTGCGCGAATCGCGCCGTACCCTGCTCGCGGTCTGGCTGGCGACCGGTGCGGCCGGAATGTTCTTCGAGCTGATCTCGCAGGACCGCAGCGAGGGCACCCATCTGCTGCTGTTCGTCCTCAGCGGCGTTGTCCTCGTCGTGACGGCGGCGCTGCGCGAACGGGGCGACGCCCAGCGCAGACTGGTGGAGCAGGAGACCATCAGCGAGGCCGAGCGCTCCCGGCGCACACTGCTGGAGGAGCGCGCCCGTATCGCTCGTGAGCTGCACGACGTGGTGGCCCACCACATGTCGGTGATCACGGTCCAGGCGGACTCGGCGCCGTACCGGATAGACGATCTGCCGGACTCCGCGCGTGAGGAGTTCTCCACCATCGCGGCGAGCGCGCGGGAGTCCCTGACCGAGATGCGGCGGTTGCTCACGGTGCTCCGCAGCGACGGTACGGACAGCGAGCGCGCCCCGCAGCCCGGACTCGACCGGGTGCAGCAGCTGGTGGAGGCGACGGTACGGGCAGGGGTACCGGCCGAGGTGTCGCTCCCCGCCGAGCTGGGGCCCGTCCCGCCGGCCGTGGACCTCTCCGCGTACCGGATCGTGCAGGAGGCGCTCGCCAATGTCGTGCGGCACGCGTCCGGGGCGCCGACCCGGGTCTCGGTGGTCTCCGACGGCGGCTGGCTGACCGTCCTGATCATCAACGGCCCTGGCGCCGAGCGCACTTCGCCGCTGGAGACCAGCGGAACGGGCCACGGCCTGATCGGTATGCGTGAGCGCGTACGGTTGACCGGCGGCACGCTCGACACCGGACCGCTGCCGGACGGGGGCTTCCGGGTCGCCGCACGGCTCCCGCTGGCCGACGCGAACGCCTCATCGGCCACATCAGGTCCGCCCGCCCCGCCCGCCCCGTCTGTCGGCTCCACGGAATCCACCGGCTCCACCGATTTCTCCGGCTCCACCGACTCCACCCACTCCACCGGCCCGGCCGGTCCGGCCCAGAAGGACGCTCCTTGACCATCCGCGTGATCATCGTCGACGACCAGGCCATGGTGCGCGCGGGGTTCGCCGCTCTGCTGTCGGCGCAAGCCGATATCGATGTGGTGGGTGAGGCACCCGACGGCCGCCGTGGCATCGAGGTGAGCCGCGCCGTCCACCCGGACGTGGTCCTGATGGACGTCCGGATGCCGGAGATGGACGGACTCGCCGCCGCCCGCGATCTGCTCAACCCGCCGGTGGGGGTGGTGCATCTGCCGAAGGTGCTGATGCTGACCACCTTCGACGTCGACGACTATGTCTACGAGGCGCTGCGCGCCGGGGCGTCGGGCTTCCTGCTCAAGGACGCGCCCCCGGCCGATCTCATCGCGGCGGTACGGATCGTCGCGGCCGGTGAGGCGCTGCTCGCGCCGTCCGTGACCCGGCGGCTGATCGCGGACTTCGCCCAGCAGCGCCCCGCCCGTGGCCGCAAGGACCCCTCGCAGCGGCTGCGCGGCCTCACGCCCCGGGAGACCGAGGTGCTCGAACTGATCGCCCGAGGGCTGTCCAACCAGGAGATCGCCGATCATCTCGTGGTCGCCGAGCAGACGGTGAAGACCCATATCGGCCGTGTCCTGTCGAAACTCTCGCTGCGGGACCGCGCGCAAGCGGTGATCTTCGCGTACGAGTCGGGTCTGGTCACCCCGGGCGACGCGCCCGCCTGACCCCCGGCCTCCGTCCCGCCTCGGGTCGGCACCGGCACCGGCACCGCCTCGGACCGGCACCCCCTCTACCCCGGTATGACAGGCCAGTTGGCTCCCCGGTGTGACGTCCGGCCACACACCCTCTTCCTACCTTCCTCCTCGCCACCTCAGGGACGAGCAGGAAGAAGGAGACGGGAATGCGCCGCTACAGGAGGACCCTGGTCGCCGCCGCACTGGCGACGACCATGGTCGGGGGAACAGCGGGCTGGGCCTCCGGGAGCAGTCAACGGGCCGTCACAGGACCGCCCATGGGAAGCGCCGCCTGGCGCGCGGACGACTCGCTCGGCCGGGCACTGCCCGACCCGGCGAGCGCCACGCCCGCCCAAGTGGCCCGCTTCTTCACCACGCTGACGCCCGGTCAGAGCCGACAGCTCGTCCGCCGCCATCCGCTGGTCGTCGGCAATCTCGACGGGGCGCCGGTCGCCCTGCGGTACGAGGCCAACTCCCGCGCGGTACGGGCCGAGCACGACCCCCGCTACGGGCGGCTCGCGGAGCCCGGCCGGCAGATCCTCGCCTTCGACCCGCGCGGCCGGGGCCAGGTCGCCGAGGTGTACGGGGATCTGGCGACCGCCCGCCATGTGTCCGTCGTCGTACCGGGTTCGGGCATCGACGCGGCGACCTTCGACCGTGCGGACGATCCGTACGGCACCCCCGCCGGCATGGCCGGGGCGCTGCGGGCCGCGACGGACGGCCGTACCGCCGTGATCGCGTGGGCCGGTTACACCACCCCGGACGGGATCGGTCTCGACGTGGCCACCGGTGATCTCGCCGAGGCGGGGGCCGGCCGGCTGGCCCGGTTCACCCAGGGGCTCACGGCGGCCGGTGCCGAAAAGCCCGCGCTGTTCTGCCACAGCTATGGCGCCGTGGTGTGCGGACTCGCCGCCTCCGAAGTGAACGCCACCGACATCGTGGTGCTCGGCGCCCCTGGAATGCGGGCCGGACGTGTGGCGGACCTCCATACCGACGCACGGGTCTGGGCCGCCAAGGACCCCACCGACTGGATCTCCAAGGTCCCCCACGTCGAGATCGCGGGCCTGGGCCATGGCCAGGATCCGACCGCCCCGTCCTTCGGCGCCCGCCGGGTGCCCGCCGACCTGGCCGAGGGCCACGCCGGCTACTTCGTTCCCGGCACGGACTCGCTCCGCGCCTTCGCCGCCATCGCCCAGGGCCGGATCGCGCCGGACCGCGCCCCGCAGAACCAGATCACACAGAGCCAGATCACGCAGGGACAGGGCACGCAGGGAGAGGTCCGATGACGACGCTCGCGACAACGATCGAGAAGATCGAGGCACGGACCCCCGCCCACCGCGACCGCGCGATCGACGGGCTGCGCGCCCTCGCGCTGCTCGCCGTACCCACCGGGCACTGGCTGCTCGGCGGCTTCACCCTGGACGCCGACGGCGCGCTGCACAACGCCAGCCCGCTCGCCACCTTCGGCGGCTTCGCGCCGGTGAGCTGGGTGCTCCAGATGCTGGGCATCTTCTTCCTGGTCGGCGGATACGCCTCCGTACTCTCGTACCGCAGAAGGACGTCCACGACCGCCGCCTGGCTCCGGCAGCGCATGATTCGGCTCGGCAGGCCCGTCCTCGGGGTGACGGCCGTCTGGGCGGCGGCGATGCCCCTGCTGTACGCGCTCGGCGTGCCCGAAACGACGCTGCGCACCGGATCGACGCTGGTGATCCAGCCCCTGTGGTTCGTCGGGGTCTATACGGTGGTCACCGCGCTGACCCCGTACTGTGTGCGCGCCGCACACAAGCTGGGCGGCTGGGCCGCCGCTCCCCTGCTGGTCTCGGTCGCCGTCGTCGACTTCCTGCGCTACGGCCCCTATGCCGACACCATGCCGTCTTGGCTGAGCATGGTGAACATCCTGCCCGGCTGGCTGTTCGCGTATCAGCTCGGAGTCTCCTGGGGCGAGGGCCGGATCGGCCGGCGCGGGGCGCGTGCCCTGCTCGTCGGCGGCACGCTGCTCTTCGCCGCGCTGCTGATCGTCTTCCACTACCCGGCGTCGATGGTCGGCGTGCCCGGCGAGACCCGTACCAACTCGCATCCGCCGTCCCTGCTGGTGCTCGCCCTCGCCGCCGCGCAGAGCGCTGCGGCGATCCTGCTGCGCGACCGGATCGGGCGGCTGCTGAGCAAGCCCGCGCTGTGGGCACCGGTCGTCGTCATCAACCTGTGCGCGATGACGATCCTGTGCTGGCACCAGACGGCGATGCTGACCGCCGCCGTGCCCGCGTCCTTCCTCGGGCCGGTGACCGGTCTGACGACCTCCCCCGACTCCCTCGGCTGGATCGTGGCGCGACTGACCTGGATGCCGCTCTTCGCGACGCTGCTCGTCCTCATCGGGCGCTACGCGCGCCGCTTCGACGCCCCGTGGCAGACCGGGACGCGCGCGTCGAAGGCCCGCCGCGCGGCAGCGGGGCTGCTGGCGGCGGGCTTCGCGGTCTTCGCACTGGGCCTGGCGTGAGCGCCGGTCCCGTGCGGGCCGTCGGACGGTCCGGCTACTCGCGGCCGGCCGACGTGAACGACATATCGGTGTACCGGCCGCCGGCCACCTGCCCCGCGATCGGCTCCAGCAGCCGCAGCTCGCTCTCGGTGAGGACGAGCCGTGTGGCGGCGGTGTTCTCCTCGATCCGGCTGCGCTTGCGGGTCCCAGGGATCGGTACGACGGCCAGCCCGTGCACCTCCGCCTGCTGCTGCACCCAGGCCAGCGCGACCTGCCCCAGGGTGACGTTCCTGCCCTCGGCGATCTTGCGTACCGGGTCGAGCAGCGCGGCGTTCGCGGCGGCGTTGTCACCGGTGAAGCGGGGCTGCTGGCGGCGGAAGTCGTCGGCGCCCAGCTCCTGGTCGGCGTTGACGAACGCGCCGGTCAGAAAGCCCCGGCCGAGCGGGGAGTACGGCACGAGCGCGACGCCCAGCTCGGCGGCGACCGGTACGGCGCGGGCCTCGATGTCACGGCTGAACAGCGACCACTCCGACTGGAGGGCGACGATCGGATGCACGGCCTGCGCGGCCCGCAGCTCACCGCCGGTGACCTCGCTCAGCCCGAGGTGGGTGACCTTGCCCTCGCGCACCAGCTCGGCCATCGTGCCGACCGACTCCTCGATGGGCACGTTCACATCGCGCCGGTGCATGTAGTAGAGGTCGATGTGGTCGACGCCGAGGCGCTTCAGACTTCCCTCGACGCACTGGCGGATATAGGGCGCGTCATTGCGGATCGTCCGCTTGGTGGGGTCGGCCGGGTCGACGCCCAGGGCGAACTTGGTGGCGAGGACGATCTCGTCCCGGTGCGCCCGGACGAACGGCGCGATGAACTTCTCGTTCTCCCCGCCCCCGTAGACGTCCGCCGTGTCGTACAACGTCACGCCCAGCTCCAGGGCGCGTTCCAGGGTGGCCCGCGCCTCGTCGGTGTCCGTCGGTCCGTAGGACTGGCTCATTCCCATGCAGCCGAGCCCCTGGACACCGACCTCCGGGCCACCGGTACCGAGCCGCACCTTCTCGATCTTGCTGTCACTCATCGCGGTTTCAGACCCTCTCCGACGCCTTGCGGGCGTCCGCGTAAAAGCTGATCTTGTGGTCGAGTACGGCGACAGTGTCCTGGAGCTCCGCGATCCGCCGATGGACGTCGCGGCGTGTCCGCTCCAGCAGCTCCTGCCGTTCCTCGAACGTGTCCTCACCGATCTTGATCAACTCGGCGTACCGGACCATGTCCGCCACGGGCATGCCCGTGAGCCGCAGCTTCCCCACGAAGGCGAGCCAGTCCAGGTCCTTGTTGCTGAAACGGCGTTGGCCGGTGTGCGAGCGGTCCACATGCGGCATGAGGCCGATCCGCTCGTACCAGCGCAGGGTGTGCGCCGAGAGCCCGGTGAAGGCGACGACCTCGCTGATCGTGTAGCGCGCCGCGCCGTCGGGCCGCGGATGCGCGCGCGGCGCCGCCGCGCACTCGTCCACGCGGGCCGTCCGTACCGGGGTGCTCTCCATCAGCGTCATACCCTCAACGCTAGATCCTTGGAGTGCACTCGAAGCAAGCGGAAAGGTCGGCGCGTTTCCCGCCGCCTCGGATGAGTCTCCTGCCCCATGAGTCTCGTACGTCCCGCGGTCCCCGCCGACGCCGCCTTGCGGGTGTCCGTACCCCCGCCCCCTCGACGCGTTCGATGCTCTCGCTAACCTCGTAGCCATGCAGAGCCTGGCGATGATCGAGAACTGGCCGGTGACGAACGCCGCGGCCGCCGTCGTACGCGCGGACGGCACCGTCGCCGGGTCGTACGGTCCCACGGCGCGGCGCTTTCCGCTCGCCTCCGTGACCAAGCCGCTGGCCGCGTACGCGGCGCTGGTGGCGTACGAGGAGGGGGCGGTCGAGCTGGACGAGCCGGCCGGGCCCGAGGGGTCCACCGTCCGGCATCTGCTCGCCCACACCAGCGGTCTGGCCTTCGACGAGCACCGCGTGGCCAACGCGCCCGGCACCCGCCGGCTCTACTCCAACGCGGGCTTCGAGACGCTCGGCGAACATATCGCCAAGGCCACCGGGATCCCGTTCGCCGACTATCTCCGCGAGGCCGTGTTCGAGCCGCTCGGCATGGCCGCCACCTCGCTGCCCGAGGACGGGTCGCCGGCCAGGGACGCGGTCTCGACCGTCGACGATCTGACGCGGTTCGCCGCCGAACTCCAGGCACCCCGGCTGCTGGACGCGCGCACCGTGCTGGAGGCGATGACGGTCGTCCATCCCGGGCTCTCCGGAGTGCTGCCCGGCTACGGCTACCAGAAGAACAACGACTGGGGTCTCGGCCTGGAGATCCGGGACACCAAGTCCCCGCACTGGACGGGCGCCTCGTCCTCGCCGCGCACCTTCGGGCACTTCGGGCAGTCCGGTACGTTCCTGTGGGTCGACCCGGACGCGGGGGCGGCCTGTGTGGCGCTGGCCGACCGGGACTTCGGGCCGTGGGCGGTCGCGGCCTGGCCGCCGTTCACCGACGCGGTCCTCGCGGAGCTCGCGGCCTGAGCTGTCGGGCTGAGCGCTCAGCCCGAGCGCTCAGCCCGACATCTCCCAGAGCAGTACCTCCGCCGCCGGGCCCGCGGTCAGTTCGAGCCCTTCCGCGTCCGTGATCCGCACCGAGTCGCCGGGCCCCAGCGCGGGCCCGGCCGCACCCTCCGCCCCGCTCTCCGCCCCGCCCGCGCCGTCGATCCGTACCCCACCGCGCACCACATGGACATACACATGGCGCGCGTCCGGCACGGCCGAGCGCTCGCCGTCCCGCAGACGCCGTACGTGCAGCATGGCCCCGGCCCCCGGCAGGGCGTACGGCGTGGAGTCGGCGATGCCCCGCACGACCTCGTACGCGGGGTCGCCGCCCGGCTCCAGCGGCGCCAGCCACATCTGGACGAAGACCAGCGGCCGGTCGCCGTCATTGCGCTCCACATGCCGCACCCCGCCGGCCGAGCTGAGCCGCTGGACGTCCCCCGGCCGCACGACGGTGGCGTGTCCGGCCGAGTCACGGTGCGTCAGCTCGCCCTCGACGACCCAGGTGACGATCTCCGTATGGCTGTGCGGGTGCTCGTCGAACCCGGCGCCGGGCGCGAGCCGCTCCTCGTTGCAGGCGAGGACCGCGCCGAAGCGCAGATTGTCCGGATCGTAGAAGTGTCCGAAGGAGAAGGCGTGCAGGGACTCGATGCCCGCCGAGGGGTCGCCGCCGACATAGCGCTGCGCTGCGTACCGTACGAGGATCACGGCTTCACGGTAGGCGCTCCGCCGGGGTCGGCACGAGACGCCCGCCGACCCCGGCCCGGCGGGCGGTGGCTCCGATAAGGCACTCTTGACCCCGTGGCCGAACCCTCGAACGAACCCCATCCGCACCCCGCGACGCTGCGCCGGCTGGAGCAGTCCTCAGGACGGCTCGCCGCGAACGCCATCGCCCGCATGGACGAGACGCTGCCGTGGTACCGCGCGATGCCGCCGGAGAACCGTTCCTGGATCGGGCTGGTCGCCCAGGCCGGTATCGCCGCGTTCACCGAGTGGTTCCGCCACCCCGAGACCCCGCAGGCCATCTCCACCGATGTCTTCGGCACGGCCCCCCGCGAGCTGACCCGGGCGATCACCCTGCGCCAGACCGTCGAGATGGTGCGGACCACGATCGAGGTCATGGAGACGGCGATCGAGGAGGTCGCGGCCCCGGGCGACGAGTCCGCGCTGCGCGAGGCGCTGCTCGTGTACGCGCGGGAGATCGCCTTCGCGACGGCGCAGGTGTACGCGCAGGCCGCCGAAGCGCGCGGCGCGTGGGACGCGCGGCTGGAGTCGCTCGTCGTGAACGCCGTGCTCTCCGGGGAGGCCGACGAGGGCGCCGTCTCCCGGGCGGCGGCCCTCGGCTGGAACTCCCCCGAGCATGTCTGCGTCCTGCTCGGCACCGCCCCGGACGGCGACAGCGAACTGACCGTGGAGGCGATCCGCCGGGCGGCCCGGCACGCCAAGCTCCAGGTCCTCACCGGGGTGCTCGGCGACCGGCTCGTGGTGATCGCGGGCGGCAGCGACAACCCGCTCCAGGTCGCCAAGGCGCTGATCGGCCCCTATGCGGCGGGCCCCGTCGTGGCGGGCCCCGTGGTACCCGATCTGCTGGCCGCCACCAAGTCCGCGCAGGCCGCGGCGGCCGGCCTCAAGGCGTGTTTTGCCTGGCAGGACGCACCGCGCCCGGTGCTCGCCGACGATCTGCTGCCGGAGCGCGCGATCGCCTCCGACCCCGCCGCGCGTGAGCAGTTGGTGGAGGAGATCTACAGACCGCTTGAAGAAGCGGGGTCCGCTCTGCTGGAGACTCTGAGTGTCTATCTGGAGCAGGCGAGCAGTCTTGAGGGCGCGGCGAGGATGCTGTTCGTGCACCCCAACACCGTGCGCTACCGGCTGCGACGTGTGACTGACGTCACCGGGTGGTCACCCTCCGATGTGAGGTCCGCGTTCACGCTGCGAATTGCCCTGATCCTGGGGCGCTTGGCCGGCGGGGATCCGCAGACCTAGACTTTTGTGGTACTTCAACAATTCCCCTGTCGGTTCTTCGTTCCCCTCCCCACGGGCGGTGAAGACCCATCGCAAGAGAGAGTGTGAGGGTGCTCGTACTCGTCGCTCCCGGCCAAGGCGCTCAGACGCCCGGCTTCCTGACCCCCTGGCTCGAACTGCCCGGTGCCGAAGACCGGCTGCGGTCCTGGTCGGACGCCATCAACCTGGATCTGGTCCACTACGGCACCGACGCCGACGCGGACGAGATCAGGGACACCGCCGTGGCCCAGCCGCTGCTGGTCGCCGCGGCCCTGCTCTCCGCCCGCCAGCTCTTCCCCACCACCGGGGACGTGGCGCGCGCCGTCGGTGTCACGGCCGGCCACAGCGTCGGTGAGCTGGCCGCCACGGCGCTGGCCGGTGTGATCACCGACGAGGTGGCCCTGTCGCTGGTACGCGCCCGGGGTATGGCGATGGCCGAGGCCGCCGCCATCACGGAGACCGGGATGGCGGCGCTGCTCGGCGGCGAGCCGGAAACCACCCTCGCGCATCTGGAGAAGCTCGGTCTGACCCCCGCCAATGTGAACGGCGCGGGCCAGATCGTCGCGGCCGGCACACGTGAGCAACTCGCGGCGCTGGAGGCGGACAAGCCGGAGGGCGTACGGCGCGTGGTGGCGCTCAAGGTCGCCGGCGCGTTCCACACGCACCACATGGCGCCCGCGGTCGAGAAGCTCGACACGGCCGCGCGTTCCGTCTCCGTCGCCGACCCGGTCGTACCGTACGTCTCGAACCGCGACGGCCGGACGGTCGCCACCGGCTCCGGGATCGTGACGAGCCTGGTCGGCCAGGTCGCCAACCCGGTCCGCTGGGACCTGTGCATGGAGACCTTCAAGGAGCGGGGCGTGACCGCGCTGATCGAGCTGTGCCCCGGCGGCACCCTGACCGGTATCGCCAAGCGCGCCCTGCCCGGTACGAAGACCCTGGCGCTGAAGAAACCGGACGATCTCGACGCGGCCCGCGAGCTGATCGCCGAGCACTCCTCCACGGCTGAATAGGAGTCAGAGAGCATGCCGAAGATCAAGCCCAGCAAGGGCTCCCCGTACGCGCGCATCATGGGCGTCGGCGGCTATCGCCCGACGCGGGTCGTGCCCAACGAGGTGATCCTCGAAACGATCGACTCGTCCGACGAGTGGATCCGCTCCCGCTCCGGCATCGCGACCCGCCACTGGGCCTCTCGGGAGGAGACGGTCGCCGCGATGTCCATCGAGGCGTCCGGCAAGGCGATCGCGGATGCCGGGATCACACCGGAGCAGATCGACGGTGTGATCGTCTCCACCGTCTCACACTTCAAGCAGACCCCGGCCGTCGCGACCGAGATCGCGGACAAGATCGGGGCGGGCAGGCCCGCCGCGTTCGACATCTCCGCGGGCTGCGCCGGCTTCGGCTACGGACTGACCCTGGCCAAGGGCATGGTCGTCGAGGGCTCGGCGGAGTACGTACTCGTCATCGGCGTGGAGCGGCTCTCGGACCTGACCGATCTGGAGGACCGCGCGACGGCCTTCCTGTTCGGTGACGGCGCGGGCGCCGTGATCGTCGGACCCGCCAAGGAGCCGATGATCGGCCCCACCGTCTGGGGCTCCGAGGGCGACAAGTCCGACACCATCAAACAGACCGTGCCGTGGGACGTCTACCGCGACGGAACGGCGGAGAAGTTTCCGGCCATCACGCAGGAGGGCCAGGCGGTCTTCCGCTGGGCCGTCTTCGAGATGGCGAAGGTCGCCCAGCAGGCGCTGGACGCCGCCGGAATCAGCTCCGCCGACCTGGACGTCTTCATTCCGCACCAGGCCAATATGCGGATCATCGACTCGATGGTGAAGACTCTGAAGCTGCCGGAGCACGTCATGGTCGCCCGTGACGTGGAAACCACCGGCAACACCTCGGCCGCCTCGATCCCGCTCGCGATGGAGCGGCTCCTGGCGACCGGACAGGCGAAGAGCGGCGACACCGCGCTCGTCATCGGTTTCGGGGCGGGTCTTGCCTACGCCGCGACGGTCGTTACCCTCCCCTAGGCACACCGGATCTTTCCGGAGCGTGTTCCGATATATCCCTCTGCTCAACATCGAAGGAGCGCCAACATGGCCGCCACCCAGGAAGAGATCGTCGACGGTCTCGCCGAGATCGTTAATGAGATCGCCGGTATCCCGGTCGAGGACGTCCAGCTGGACAAGTCCTTCACCGACGATCTGGATGTCGACTCGCTGTCCATGGTCGAGGTCGTCGTCGCCGCCGAAGAGCGCTTCGACGTGAAGATCCCGGACGACGACGTCAAGAACCTCAAGACGGTTGGCGACGCCGCCGACTACATCGCGAAGCACCAGGCCGCCTGACCGCCTGATCTCTCGCGCTGACCCATCGCGCGGCATCCGCCACCCGGTGGTGGCGCCGTAAAAATTCAGCACCCTCTACACGTGGAGAAAGAATTCCAGTGAACTCGACCAATCGCACTGTGGTCGTCACCGGTATCGGCGCAACCACACCACTGGGTGGCGACAGCGCAACGACCTGGGAGGGTCTGCTCGCGGGCCGCTCCGGAGTACGTGCCCTCGAAGAGGAACGCTTCGCCCAACTGCCGGTCCGTATCGCCGCGGTCGCCGCGGTCGATCCGGGTGATGTCCTGCCCCGTCCCCTTGCCCGCAAACTGGACCGCTCGGCGCAGTTCGCGCTGATCGCGGCCAGGGAGGCCTGGGCGGACGCGGGTTACACCGCCAGAGCCGGGGAGGACCCCTCGGTCGACCCCGACCGGCTCGGTACCGTGATCGCCTCCGGCATCGGCGGCGTGACGACCCTGCTCGACCAGTACGACGTGCTCAAGGAGCGGGGCGAACGCCGCGTCTCCCCGCACACCGTGCCGATGCTGATGCCCAACAGCCCCTCCGCCAACGTCAGCCTGGAAGTGGGCGCCCGCGCGGGTGTGCACACCCCGGTCTCCGCCTGCGCGTCGGGCGCCGAGGCCGTCGGCTACGCGGTGGAGATGATCCGTACCGGCCGCGCCGACGTGGTCGTCGCCGGTGGTACGGAAGCGGCCGTCCACCCCCTGCCCATCGCGGCGTTCGCCAACATGATGGCGATGTCCAAGAACAACGACGAGCCCACCAAGGCCTCGCGCCCGTACGACAAGGGCCGCGACGGCTTCGTCCTCGGTGAGGGCGCGGGCGTGATCGTCCTGGAGTCGGCGGAGCACGCGGCCAAGCGCGGCGCGCGGGTCTACTGCGAGGTGCTGGGCCAGGGCCTGTCCTCGGACGCCCACCACATCGCCCAGCCCGAGCCCACCGGCCGCGGTATCGCCAAGGCCATGGAGAACCTGCTCGACCAGACGGACCTCAAGCCGGCCGAGGTCATGCACCTCAACGCGCACGCCACGTCGACGCCGCAGGGCGATGTCGCCGAGATCAAGGCGCTGCGCCGGGTACTCGGCGACGATCTCGACCATGTCGCGGTCTCCGCGACGAAGTCGATGACGGGCCACCTGCTGGGCGGCGCGGGCGGTATCGAGACCGTCGCGACGGTCCTCGCGCTCCACCACCGCAAGGCCCCGCCGACCATCAACGTCGATGACCTGGACGAGGAGGTCGTCGCGGACATCGTCGTCGACGGCCCCCGCGATCTGCCCAGCGGCACCATCGCGGCGATCAACAACTCGTTCGGTTTCGGCGGCCACAACGTGGTGCTGGCGCTGCGTACGGTCTGATCGCGCGGCGGTTCCCGGCGAACCTTCGCCCAGACGCCCGGCCCGGGGTTCCCGGCCGGGCGTCTTCGGTTTCCGCTCGGCGTCGGACCGGGCCCGGATCCATCGGCCCGGACTCCAGACCTAGGGCCTGTCTTCAAAGGAGCGCCGTCCGCCCGAAGGGCGGGCCCGGCGGCGTCCGGTGCACTGCACTCGCTTCGCTCGCTCCGTCTCGGCACAGGGAACTGTCCTGCGGATGCCGAGCGCGATCGCAAGGCGGAGGGTCACCCCCGTACTGGACGTACTGGGGAGACCCCGACAACGCGGCGAGCGTGCGTGCCGGACGCCGCCGGGCAGGCGGGACTTTGAAGACAGGCCCTAGGGAACCCAGTCCTGCGTCACGTACCGGAGCACGCCGTCGGTGCCGCGGACGAAGACGGAGATCCGGCCGTCGAGCTGGCACGCGGCGACCGGAGCGCCCGCGAGAGCGCCGTTCAGGCAGGCGAAGTCCGTGAACTGGTCGCTGTTGACGGTCTTCTGCCCGGCGACCCACAGCGCGTGGTCGGGGCCGGCCGCGAAGATCCGAAGACGGCCGTCGAGCGGGGAGCGGAACGGATACGGCGCGCCCGCCAGACCTCCCTTGAGCGTGCCCTCCGGATTCCACGCGGTGTAGTCCCCCTGCCGGCCCAGGAAGCAGCCCGTTCCGTCCCGGCCCTGCCAGAAGACCCGGATGCGGCCGTCCGCGTCGAGCGCGGCCTTCGGGTCGGAGACGGCCGGAAGCTCGGCGAACCGCCCGAAGGGGATCCAGTCGCTGGTGGTGTCGGGGACCCGCTGCTCCGAGATCCACAGCTCGTCGTCACCGCACCGGACGAACACCGCCACCCGCCCGTCGGCCGCCAGGACCGGGCACGGAACACCCTCGGCAACTCCGCCGATCGTGGCGGCGGGGGCCCAGACGGCGTACGCCACCGAGGTGTGGCTGACCGACCGGACCGTGTGGTCTCCACCCCGGTAGAACACCGAGATCCGCCCGTCGGCGTTGAGGACCGCGGCGGGATCGCCCACGGCGCCGTCGGCCACCTCGACCGCGGGAGTGCCGGACTCGCCCGGGATCCCCGGGATCCGGCCGGCGAACAGCTCGTCGCCGGGCGTGCGCCAGAAGACCCGTATCTGTCGGTCACGGCCCAGGATCGCGGCGGGCACCCCGCTGATCCGGGCCCCGGGTAACTCCGTCCACGGGGACCAGCTCAGATCTCTGTTCTGCCGGATGGACAGGAGAGCGTGGTTCCGGCCCTCGGCGAGGACGATCAGCCGGCCGTCCGGGCGGGCGACCACGGCCGGATCGTTGACGAGGGTGCCTCCCAGCGGCTGGAAGGCACCCCAGACCGTCCCGGGTGTGGTCACACCGCTTCCCCCCTGTCCCGTGCCCTGTCCCGTGTTCCCGAAGGCGCCCGCGCACGCAGGCACCCGCACACGAAGTCGCCGTATGACGAAGTCGCCGTATACGAAGGCTCGCAGCCGGACACAACGACACGCCCGGACCGGCCGGACGAACACCCCATCGGGGGAACGGGGTTTGGGCAGGAGGAACGACCGGCAGCGCCTCAGCCGTCGAAGCTCGCGAAGTACGTCGCCGCCATGTCGTCGTCACCGCGCCCCTGGGCCTCCGCCCGGCGGAACCGCTCGGCGGACGCCGCCGCCACATCCAGCCGTACGCCCGCCGACGCCCCCGCCTCCACGATCAGCCGGGCGTCCTTGCCCGCCGTGGCGACCGAGAAGCTCGGGGTGTAGTCGCCCTCCATGATGGCGGCGGACTTGGCGTGGAGATAGCCGCAGTCCAGCGTGCCTCCGGCGATGGCCTCCAGGAAGTACCTCGGGTCCACGTCGAGGCCCTTGGCCAGGGCGAGCGCCTCGGCCGTGCCGTTGGTGAGAGTGATCACCCAGCTGTTGCAGACGAGCTTCAGCCTGCTGGCGGCGCCGCCGGAACCGTCCTCGTCCAGCCAGACGGTACGGCGGCCGATGGCGTCGAGTACGGACGTGAGCGGGCCGCGCGCCTCCTCGGGGCCCGCGGCCAGGATCACGAGGTCGCCGCTCTCCGCGGGCGCCTTGGTGCCGAGCACGGGTGCGTCGACGAAGACCAGTCCGTGATGGCGGGCCAGATCGGCGAGCGAGGCGATGGCCTCGACGCCCACGGTCGTCGTCTGGAGCCAGATGGCGCCGGGCCGCAGACCCGGGCCGGCGGCCGTGATGGCCTCCAGGGCGGCCGGGCCGTCGTACACCATCGTGAGGACGACATCCGCGTCGGCGACGGCCTCCGCGGGGGTCGTGAAGGCCCGTGCGCCGTCGGCGGCCAGCGCTTCGGCCTTGGCGGGGGTGCGGTTCCAGACGCGGACGTCATGTCCGGCGCGGCAGAGATTACGGGCCATCGCGGCGCCCATGATGCCGGTGCCGAGGACAGCTACTGCGAGATGATCAGCCATGGGACCACGGTAGGGCGGGGGAGCCCCGCCTGCTCACACGACCTGGTGCAACCAGCGGACCGGGGCGCCCTCACCCGCGTACCGGAACGGCTCCAGCTCGTCGTCCCACGGCTTGCCGAGCAGCTTGGCGACCTCCGCCTCCAGTTGGGTCTCGCCCTGCTGGGAGCGCGCGAGCGCGGCGCGCAGCCGGTCCTCGGGGACCAGGATGTCGCCGTGCATACCGGTGACGGCGTGGAAGATGCCCAGATCGGGCGTGGCGCTGTAGCGCTCGCCCTCGGCGGTGGCGCAGGGTTCCGCCGTGACCTCGAAGCGGAGCATCTGCCAGCCGCGCAGGGCGGAGGCGAGTTTGGAGGCGGTGCCCGCCCGGCCCTTCCAGGAGACCTCGGCTCTCCAGGTGCCGGGCGATGCCGGCTGCCGGATCCAGTCGAGCTGGACCCGCAGGCCGAGCACTCCTGCCACCGCCCATTCGATATGCGGGCACATCGCGCGTGGTGCGGAGTGAATGTACAGAACTCCACGTGTCGTCACCGGGACCTCCAGTGTGGGACGAGGTTCGCCTTTCCCAGCGGCCTCAGTAAACAGCATCGGGAGTGAAACTCCGCAAAAGGGACAGCATGTGACGTGATGTAATTTACCGGAGCCAAGGGAACGGACGCCTCTGGTTCGACGTGGAAAAAACTACCGTGCGGCGGGGTGCCCGCGGTGACGTACGGTCAGTCCCGGGGCCGATATGCGCGAAGCTTTCACTCGGCAGGACGCCACCGGATGCCTGACAACGCCAGACTCCTCAAAAGGATGCCAAAGAGGACGCCAAGGGGAGGGACCCTGATGCGGAAGAGTCTTCGGAGCCGGAGCGCGAACGGCGGTCGGAGCGGGGATCGCGGCCCGGCCCCGAAGGGGTGCCGAGGGCGGCGGTCACGCGCCGGGACGGCCGCCGCGACCGCCACGGCACTGACCGTGACCGGCCTGCTGACCGGCTGCGGCGCTCTCGGCGGGTCCTCCACCGACACGGAGGTCAAGCGCTCCGCCCCCTCCTCGCGCCCGCCCCTGTGGAACCGCGCCCCGGCTTCGGTGGCGGCGGTCGGTGACTCCATCACCCGTGGCTTCGACGCGTGTGTGGTGCTCGCCGACTGCCCGGAGGTGTCCTGGTCGACGGGTACGGACAGCAAGGTACGCAGCCTGGCCCTGCGGCTGCTCGGCGCTCCGGCGGCGAAGGAGCGCAGCTGGAACCACGCCGCGACCGGCGCCAAGATGTCCGATCTCCCGGGCCAGCTGGCACAGGCCGCGCAGAACAAGCCCGAGCTGGTCACGATCATGGTGGGCGCCAATGACGCCTGCCAGGACACGGCGAAGCAGATGACGCCGGTCGCCGACTTCCGTAAGTCGTTCGAGGCGTCGATGCGCCAGTTGCGCGCCGGCGCGCCCAAGGCGCAGGTGTATGTGTCGAGCGTGCCGGATCTGAAGCGGCTCTGGTCGACCGGCCGGGGCAATCCGCTGGGCCGGCAGATCTGGAAGCTGGGGATCTGCGCCACGATGCTCGGGGACTCGCAGGACATGAGCAAGCAGGCGCAGGACCGGCGGACCATGGTGTACGAGCGGGTCGTGGCGTACAACGACGTGCTGAAGGACGTGTGCGCGAAGGATCCGCGCTGCCGCTACGACGGCGGTGCGGTCTTCGACTTCCGGTTCACCGGGGACCAGTTGAGCCACTGGGACTGGTTCCACCCCAGCAAGAACGGGCAGAGCCGGCTCGCGGAGATCGCGTACCGCAATGTCACGGCCGTGAAGCCGCCCGCGTAGCCCGGCGGCCCGGCAAGGGGCCTGTGAGGAGCCCGGGTGGCCCGGAAGGGCTTCTCCGGCCCTCCCCGGCGTAGGGTTCTCGATCGTGACTGTCATGAGCACGGAGCCCGTCGGTGCGACCGCTGAGGGTACGCCCGTCCACCGCTGGACCCTCGAACGGGCCGGTACCCGGCTACGTCTGCTGACGTACGGCGGCATCGTGCAGTCGGTCGAGACTCCCGACCGGAACGGCGACGTCGCCAATGTGGCGCTCGGCTTCCCGGATCTCCGGGGCTATCTGGGCGTCGGCGGGCCGTACTTCGGGGCGCTGGTGGGCCGGTACGCGAACCGCATCGGGGGCGCGGCCTTCACCCTCGACGGCCGCACCTATCGGCTCGCGGCCAACGACGGGCCGAACAGTCTGCACGGCGGTGAGCGGGGCTTCGACCGGCGCGTGTGGGACGCGGAACCGGCCGGGGACCACGGGGTACGGCTGTCGCGGATCAGCCCCGACGGCGAGGAGGGCTTCCCCGGCCGGCTGGACATCTCGGCGACGTACACGCTGGAAGCGGACGGTGCGCTGCGGATCGGCTACCGCGCGGTGACGGACGCTCCGACCCATGTCAATCCGACGAATCACACGTACTGGAATCTGGGCGGCGCGGGCAGCGGCCCCGCGACCGGCCACGAACTGCGCATCGCGGCGGGGCACATCACGCCGGTGGACGGCACCGCCGTACCGACCGGGAAGCCGGCTCCGGTCGACGGCACCCGCTTCGACTTCCGCGAGCCGCGCCCGGTGGGCTCCGGCTACGACCACAACTTCGTCCTGGACGGGACGGATCCGGCGGCCGAGCTGTACGACCCGATGTCGGGCCGGGTGCTGACCGTGACCACCACGGAGCCGGGGATGCAGCTCTACACCGGCGACCACTTCGACGGAGAGCCGTACGGTCCCGGGGACGGAATCGCCCTGGAGACGCAGCACTTCCCGGACTCCCCCAACCGGCCCGCGTTCCCGAGCACGGTGCTGCGGCCGGGTGAGGTGTTCGTCTCGACCACGACGTTCGGTTTCGGCGTCCGGTAGAAGAAGTACGGCTACGGCCCGGGAGCGGTGTCGGGTCCGCCCCCGGGGCCGTCGCGTCCCGTATGTCTCGCTCGCTGGTGCCGCGACCGGCAAGGTTTGCCCGTCGAGGAGCGGCGGCCGGTGCGTGTGATCGCGAGGCGGCCGGAAGTCCTGGTAGCGGAGCTACCCGGGCTTTTGGCCAACGCCGCGAGCGCGCGTGCCGGCCGCCGCCGGGCCCGCCCTTCGGGCGGACGGCGCTCCTTTGAAGACACGCCTTAGGCCCGCGCGTCCACCAGGGAACTCAGCCGGCGGTCGGCGACGGACCGGCCCGCCTGGATCTCGTACCTACCGGGGACGAACGACCAGCGGCCGGACTCCTCGTCCCAGATTTCGAAGGCCCTGCGGCGCAGCGGGATCCGCACCTCGACCGTCTCGCCCGGTCCGGCCTCGACCGAGGAGAAGCCGGCCAGCCAGCGGGCCGGGCGCTCCACGGTGTCGTCCACCGGGGCCAGATAGATCTGCACGACCTCGCGCCCCTCGCGGATACCGGTGTTGCGCAGCCGTACCCGCGCGTCGTCCGTGGTGACCGCGATCGTCTCGTACTCCCAGCCGGTGTATCCGAGGCCGTGTCCGAACGGGTACGCGGGGGCCACGCCCGACCGCTCCCAGGCGCGGTAGCCGATGAACAGACCTTCGCTGTAGCGCAGTTCGCCGTCGGACGGAGTGGTCGCCGAGACCGGTACGTCCGCCAGCGCGACCGGCCAGGTGGTGGGCAGCCGGCCGCCCGGCTCCGCGGCGCCGAGCAGCACATCGGCGAGCGCGGCGCCGCCCTCCTGGCCGGGGAACCAGCTGAGCAGTATCGCCGCCACGTCCTCGCGCCACGGCAGTTCCACCGGGGAGCCGGTGTTGACGACCACGACGGTGTTCGGGTTGACGGCGGCGACCGCGAGGACGAGATCGTCCTGGCGGCCGGGGAGTTCGAGGTTCTCGCGGTCGAAGCCCTCGGACTCGACGCGTTCGGTGGTGGCGACCACCACGACGGCCGTGCCCGCGGTACGGGCCGCCTCGACGGCCTCGGCGATCAGTTCGTCGGGGTCGTGCCGCGGGCCGAGGTGGAGCAGCGAGAACGCGACGGCCCTGATCGGGGCGTCCGGGATCTTGGGGGCGGTGTGCAGCAGCGAGACCGTGACGCGCTCGCCCTCGGTCAGTTCCGCGCGGGCGCGCTCCACCCGCCCGCCGAAGAACGCCTCGAACGGGTCGGAGGCGGCGCCCGGTTCCTCCGTGCCCTCGAAGAGGACCCGGCCGCCGACGGTGAGGACGAAGCCGCCGAGACCGCGCGTGCCGAAGGTGTGCTCGCCGCTCTCGCGCGGGCTGAAGGTGCCGGTCAGTTCGACGCTGTGCAGTTCCTCGTGGGTGACGCCGTCGGGCAGGTCGCTGCCCGCCCATTGCACCCGGCCGCCCGGGACGGTGGAGGTCCCGAGGATCCGTCCGTCCGCCGCGCGGCAGACGGCGGTCAACTCGAAGCCGGTGCCCGCGTCGGCGAGTTCCTCGTGGGGGTCGGCGCCGAGGGAGTAGGTCAGGGAGCCGTCGGGAAGGGCGGCGGTGAGGCCGTCGAGCGGGGAGACCACATGGTCCGGGAAGACCACCGCGGAGCCGCCGCCGAGCACCCGGGCGTCGCGCGCGGGAGCGCCGCTGAGCGCGACGGTACCGGTCCTGGCCGGATCGAACGGGAGGGCCGGGTGCCCGGCGCCGTCGTCTCCGGCTCCCTGGCCGGGTGCCCGTGGCTCGTTGCGCAGGAGGACGAAGGAGCGGCACGCGATCTCGCGGGCCAGGGCATCGCCGTCGATCGGCGCGGGCAGGTCGGTGACGGCCGCGGGGGCACCGTCGAGGATGCCGACCCGGGCGGCGAGCAGCAGCACCCTGCGTACCGCGTCGTCGACCGCGGACTCCGCCACCTCACCGGCGCGGACGGCGGCGACGAGCGCCTCTCCGTAGACCGTGCGCGGTCCGGGCATCGCGACATCGAGGCCGCCGAGCAGGGCGCCGACGGTGGAACGTGCCGCCAGCCAGTCGGAGACGACATAGCCGTCGAAGCCCCACTCACCGCGCAGGACCTCGTTCTGGAGATAGCGGTGTTCGGTCATCGTCGAGCCGTTGACCTGGTTGTACGCGGCCATGATGCCCCAGGGGTGGGCGTTGGCGACGATGGCCTCGAAGGGGGCGAGATACAACTCGCGCAGCGGGCGCGGGGCGACGATGTTGTCGACGGTGAAGCGGTCGGTCTCGGCGTCGTTCGCGACGAAGTGTTTGACGGTGGTGCCGACCCCGCCGTCCTGAACGCCCCGCACATAGCCGGTGCCGATCTCGCCGGTGAGGTACGGGTCCTCGCTGTACGCCTCGAAGTGGCGGCCCCCGAGCGGTGAACGGTGCAGGTTCACGGTCGGCGCCAGCAGTACGTGCACGCCCTTGCGGCGGGCCTCCTGCGCGAGCAGTCCGCCGGCCCGGCGGGCCAGTTCCGGATCCCAGGAGGCGGCGAGAGCGGTCGGCGAAGGCAGCGCGATGGACGGGTCGTCCGCCGTCCAGCGCACCCCCCGGACCCCGATCGGGCCGTCGGACATCACCAGGGACGCCAGCCCGATCTCCGGGAGTGCGGGCAGGGACCACATGTCCTGGCCTGCCAGCAGCCTCGCCTTGGCGTCCAGGTCCAGCTTGCCGAACGCCGCCTCGACGGCTGCCTCGCGTGCGTGACGGGCCCGGATGTCGGATGCGTCTGCCACGGCCGTACCTCCTCGTCGAAGTCTCTCCGCCGGATCGTCGCACAGCGATCCCGGCCGCGCGGAGTGGTTGTACGCGTGCGGGCGCCGCACGCCGAGTTTGAGGTGCCCATGGTCATCCGCCCTGCCCGGAGGTGATACTTCCGCCATCCGATGGAAGGACTCCCCCGTGAGACTCATGAGGCCCCTGGGCCACATACGTGTACGCCCCGAACTGCTCGGGCTCGTACTCCTCACCACCACCGCGCTCACCCTCGGCGCGGCGCCCCCGCTCGCCGCCGCGCAGCCCCTCGCCGCGCGGCCGGCCCCCGCCCGGCCCGCCACCGCCGCCACCGCGTTCACCATCGAGGAACAGCGGTTGGACCGCGCCGTACCCCAGGAGATCCTGCGGCGCAGCGGCTTCGACGCGGTGGCGCCGGACTTCGTACGGTCACTGCGCGGCACGGACTCGTACGCCGAGGCCGAGCGGGCCGTCGTACGGAGCGGCGCGCGGCTGTGGCAGCGGGCGGTGGACCGGGCGCAGGGCCGCGGTCCCGCCCGCGGCGATCTGAGCCGGGACGACGACCGGCCGCTGTACTGGGCACGGCTCGCCCTCACCCGTGAACTGCGGCAGTGGCAGCCGGAGTTCGGCCTCTCCGAGAGCGCGCGGACGGCGCTGCTCGGGAAGCTGGAGCGCTCCTCTCGCGGTCAGGACTCCATGGACTTCCCGGCACGCGGCGCCGCCAAGGGCGTCAAGGGCGTCAAGGGCGTCAAGGGCGTCAAGGGCGTCAAGCGCATCGTGCTGACGGGCTTCGACCCGTTCACCCTGGACAGCGACATCCGGATCAGCAATCCGTCCGGGGCGACGGCGCTGGCGCTGGACGGCACGGTGATCAGGACCGACGACGGGCCCGCCCGTATCGAGGCGGCCGTCTTCCCGGTCCGCTGGGGGGACTTCGCCGACGGCACCGTCGAACAGGCCCTGCGCGAGCCGCTGTCGCGGGCCGATCTCTTCACCACGGTCAGCCAGGGCCGCGTCGGCCGGATCGATGTCGAGCGCTTCAACGGCGCCTGGCGCGGCGGGTTCGGGGACAACGAGAACGTCTCCGAGACCGGGCTCGTGCCGGTGACCGGTCCGGCCTCGCAGCCGCAGTGGACGACGACCAGCCTCCCGTACCGCTCGATCGTGGCGGCGGACACCGGCCGTTTCCCGGTGTACGACAACACGTCGGTGACCGAGGTCCCGGCGGGCGGAACCGCGCCGGTGGTACGGCCGGACGGACCGACGCCCGGTTCCGCGGCCCGCGCCGGGGGCGGCGGCGACTATCTGTCCAATGAGATCGCGTACCGCGCGACGCTGCTCCGCGACCGGCTGGGGCTGGATATTCCGGGTGGCCATGTACACACACCGGTGCTCCAGTTCGGGGCGGGGAACACCGATCCGGCGACGGGGACGGTGACGGACCCGGAGTTCGTGCGGAACCGGCTGGACATCATCGCGCAGCTGCGGACGATCATCACGGTGGCCGCCGAAGCCTCCTGAGCCTCCCGCGTCAGCTGACCCTCTGTCGTCCGAGGGACGGAACGCACGGCGCCGTCCGGTCCGGGCTCCTGCCGGACCGGACGGCGCTCCGGCTGTCCGGCTACTTCGCCCGGCGCTACTTGTCCGGCGCTACTTGTCCATGGCGAGCGGTACGCCCGGCCTCCGCGCGCCCTGTCCGCCGGCCGCGGCGTCGTCGTCCGCCGACGCGTCCTCCGGCGGTGCCGTCAGCTCGCGCACCATCAGGGTCGCCCCCGCCACCGCGCCCGGCATCAGGAAGACCGCCACGAACGGGACGAGAAAGGCGAGCGTGAGCGGGACTCCGAAACCGAGGGCGAGCATCCGGCGGCCCCTGAGCAGCCGGAGACGCTCCTTCAGATCGACGCCGCGCCGCTGGAGCGCCACCGCCGTCAGCTCCTCCGTCAGGAAGAAGCCGGAGACGCAGAAGCCGAGCGCGGGAATGACCGTCTGCCCGACAACCGGAAGGAATCCGAGCGCGAAGAGCAGCACACCGTACAGCGCCACCCGTACCAGGATCCGCAGACTGTCCCGGGCGGAGATCCACAGCTCGCGCCAGAGCGGCAGCTCCGACCGCGGGACCTCGCCGCCCTCCGCGCGATCGACCTCCTCCGAGAGCGATTCGTAGAAGGGCTGGCCGACCAGCAGCGTCACTGCGGTGAAGGTGATCACGGCGAGGAACAGCCCGAGCGCGAAGAGCAGCACGGTCAGGGAGCCCCGGAAGAGACCGAGCCAGGGCGAGGACCAGTCGTCCGCGAAGGGGGTGGCCCAGGCCGTCAGATTGTCGGCGCCGTAGGCCAGGCCGACGAGCGCGCCCGCGTACAGGACCAGAGTGACCAAACCGGGCAGCAGTCCGAATCCGAACCATCGGCCGTGGCCCGCGACCCAGCGCTGGCCTTTCATCAAGTAGCCGAAGCCGGCGCCGAGATCATGCATGGGTGCAGCCTACCGGCTGTGTATGGCCCCCTCTTGATGTTCGCGTGAGTAACCGGTAGACCCTGCGTACCGATCAGCGTCGATCGCCACCGATCACTTTTGATCGCCCTGATGTGATCACCCCCGTGGTGATCGCCTCTGACTCTGCCGTCACTTCCGAAGACCCGGAGGAACAGACCGCATGGGGATACCCAGACCCGTCCTGCTCACCACCGCTGTCAGCGCCGTCGCCGGCGCCCTGCTGCTCGCTCCGCTCCCCGCGACCGCCGCCCCCGGCCGGGACGCGCAGCGGCCGCACCCCGTCAGGGAGAGCGGCGGCCCCGACACCACCGCCGCCGCGCTCCAGAAGGCCACCGGCACCGTCGGAACGCCCGCGCCTCCCGCGCTGCGCAAGGACGGCGGCTACCCCCGGCGTACGGTCCTCGACGCGCCGCCCGAGAACCCCGCCGACAAGGCGATCAAGCTGGGCCTGGCCCCGTACCACTCGCTCGCTCCCCGGCTCAACGCCCTCCAGAAGCAGAGCGATCGCGTCAGCGTGGAAGTCGCGGGCCGGTCCGCGGCCGGCCATGAGCTGTATCTCGTCACCGTCACCGCGCCCGAGAGCTCCCGTGAGTCCCGCGAACAGGAGCGGATGCGCGAGCTGATCGAGGACTCCCCGGCGGCGGCGGCCAAGGACCCCCGGATCAAGTCCTCCTACAAGACGCCGGTGTTCAT
This sequence comes from Streptomyces sp. NPDC102274, assembly GCF_044766385.1. Lineage (NCBI taxonomy): Bacteria > Bacillati > Actinomycetota > Actinomycetes > Kitasatosporales > Streptomycetaceae > Streptomyces > Streptomyces sp. NPDC102274. The sequence goes on from NZ_JBIWLW010000005.1 coordinate 179,684, forward strand.
CAACAACAACATCCACGGCAATGAGTGGGAGGGCACCGACGCCGCCCTGAAGCTCATCGAGGAGCTGGCGAAGGCGAAGGACGGCAGAACGGCCGGTCTGCTCGCCAAGAACCGGATCTATCTCAATGTGACCGCCAACCCCGACGGCCGGATCGCCGGGACCCGCGCCAACGGCAACGGCTTCGATCTCAACCGGGACTTCATCACCGCCTCACAGCCCGAGTCGCGGGCCATCCGGCAGATCGCGGTCGACAAGCAGCCTGCCGTCATGCTCGACCTGCACGGCTATGTCAACGGCACGCTGATCGAGCCGACGACACCGCCGCACGGCGAGAACTACGAGTACGACCTCTTCCTGAAGAACAGCTACGCCAACGCCCTCGGCATGGAGAAGGCGGTGAACGACCTCGGCTACACCCCCGCCGAGGACGGGGTCCAGCCGCCCGTCATCCCCTTCCGCGACCAGCAGGAGGGCTGGGACGACTGGCCGCCGATCTTCACCCCGCAGTACATGGCGTTCCAGGGCGCGGTGGCCTCGCACACCGTCGAGTTCCCGATGCGCGTCAACAACAGCGACTACGACAACCTGCCGGTGGAGGAGTTGCGCAGGCGCTCCGCGATCAACACCGACATCGCGGGCGCGGTGATGCGCGCGACCCTCGACTACACGATCGACCACCGCACGTCGTTGATCGCCGACCAGATCGAGACGTTCCGGCGGGGCGTGGCGGGCGAGGCGCAGCGGCCGGTGTCCGAGGAGACCGTGCCGGGCGTGCCGGGCATCGGTCCGGAGGATGTGTACACCACCTCCTTCCCCCGCGCGTATGTCATCCCGGCCGGTGGCGGACATGAGGTATCGCCCACCGAAGGTAGGGGAAGTTCGGCGACCGCGGCGGCCCGGCTGGTGGACCATCTGATCGCCAATGACGTACGGGTGGAGCGTGCCCGCACCGGTTTCCGGCTGGCGGGACGTTCGTATCCGGCGGGCTCGTACATCGTCGACATGCACCAGGCCAAGCGCGGTGTCGCCAATGTGATCCTAGACGAGGGCCGTGACATCAGCGGGGACGTCTCCGCCATGTACGACATCTCGGGGTGGAGCCTCGGGCTGCTGTGGGGCGCGGGCGTCGACAAGGTCCAGAAGGTCAGTGGCGGGCTGCACATCCCGACGCGTCCGGTCCAGGCCGCGTCCCCGACCGGGGCGGTGACGGGCCACGGCGATCTGCGGCTGCGCCTGGACGACCCCAAGGAGCTGGCCGCCCTCAACTCCCTGCTCGGGCAAGGGGTGAAGGTACGGCGGGCGGTGGACGGTTCGGCGCTCGTGCCGGCCTCGGCCCGTCGTCAGGCGGCCTTCCTCGCCGACCGTTACGGCGTCGCCTTCACCGGCACCAAGGAGAAGGGCTCCGGGACGGTGGCCCGTACGCGCGTCGCGGCGGCGGTGACGCCCGGCGAGCAGTTCGCCCTGCGGGAGATGGGCTTCGAGGTGCTGCCGGTGTCGACCGCGACGCTGAACGCGGGCTTCGACTGGTCGAAGGCGGATGTCCTGTACGTCTCCTCCGGCCTCCAGTACGGCGCTCTCAACCCGGCCGCACGCACGGCCCTGGACGGCTTCCTCTCCGCCGGCGCGGGCGTGGTCACGCTCGGTTCGACGGGGGCGGCCTTCAACACCGCCGCGGGTCTGCTCGCGGCCAAGCCGGTCGCGGGCAACGGTGACGCGAACGGTGTGGTGCGGGTGACCAACGCGGGTGGCCCGATCACCGGCGGCGCCCCGGCGCACACCTTCGTCTACTCGCCGCTGTGGTTCACCGACCTCGGTCCCGGGGTGCGGGTCGAGCAGTCGTACGGCACCGGCAGTCCGCTGGTGTCCGGCCACTGGCGCGCGAAGGAGGACGGCACAGGCGGCCCCTCGGCCGCGGCGGGCCGGGCCTCGGTCGTCAGCGGTACGTCCGCGAAGGGCGGGCCCGTGGTGCTGTTCGGTACGGAGCCGCTGTTCCGTGACCACCCGAAGGGGCTCTTCTCACAGGTCGGCCGGGCCCTGTTGGGGGCGGCCGGCTGAGTCGAGCCGCCCGGACACGACTGAGGGCCGCACCCCGGGTCAGGGGTGCGGCCCTCAGCGGACAGACAGTCCGTCGAACAATCCGTCGGACAGCCGGTCAGGCGACGGAGAGCTCGACCTTGATGTTCCCGCGCGTGGCGTTGGAGTACGGGCACACCTGGTGCGCCTTCTCCAGCAGATCCTTGGCGGTGGCCTCGTCCACGTTCGGGATGGAGGCCACCAGCTCGACCTCAAGACCGAAACCGCCGGTCTCAAGCTTGCCGAAGCCGACCTTGGCCGTCACCGTCGAGCCGGAGATGTCGGCCTTCTCCTTACGGGCGACCACACCGAGCGCACCCTGGAAGCAGGCGCTGTACCCGGCTGCGAACAGCTGCTCCGGGTTGGTGCCGGCGCCGTTGCCGCCCATCGACGTGGGCGGGTTGACGATGACGTCGAGCTGACCGTCGTCACTGGAGACGCGGCCGTCACGGCCGTTCTCCGCGGTGGCGACGGCGGTGTAGAGGACATCGATCTTCTGGATGGTCATACGGTGCGTTCCTCCTGTTGTACGCCGCGACTCGCGCCCACGGACCGCGGCGGCCTGGGACGAGCCTAGTGTGTCCGCCTGTTGAGCGTGACAATCATCTTTCCGGTGTTCTCACCGCGGAGTACGCCGAGGAAGGCGTCGAAGCCGTTCTCGATGCCCTCGACCGAGGTCTCGTCGTACTTCAGCTCACCGGAGGCGAGCCAGCCGGCGACGTCCTCGACGAACCGCGGCCGCAGACCGAGGTGGTCGGTGACGATCATGCCCTGGAGACGCAGCCGCTTCCCGATGGCCAGCGCCAAGTTGCGGGGACCCGGCGTCGGGTCGGTGGCGTTGTACTGCGCGATCGCACCGCACAGCGTGACGCGGCCATAGGGGTTGAGCGAGGAGATCGCCGCTTCGAGGTGGTCGCCGCCGACGTTGTCGAAGTAGACGTCGATGCCGTCGGGCGCCGCCGCCTTGAGCTGGTCCCTGACGGGGCCCTTCTTGTAGTTGAAGGCCGCGTCGAAGCCGTACTCCTCGGTGAGGAGCTTGACCTTCTCGTCGGACCCCGCCGAGCCGATCACCCGCGAGGCGCCCTTGATCCTGGCCAGTTGACCGGCCTGGCTGCCGACGGCTCCGGCCGCGCCGGAGACGAAGACGGCGTCGCCCTCCTTGAAGGAGGCGGTCTCGAAGAGGCCCACGTAGGCGGTGAGGCCGGTCGCGCCCAGCACACCGAGGTACGCGGAGAGCGGGGCGCGCGAGGCGTCGACCTTGGTGCCGTACTCGGCCGGGAATTCGGCGTACTCACGCCAGCCGAGACCGTGCACGACATGGTCGCCGACGGCGAAACCCTCGGCACGGGAGGCGATGACCTCGCCGACCGCGGCGCCGTCCATCGGCTTGTCCAGTTGGTACGAGGGTACGTACGACTTCACGTCGTTCATCCGTCCCCGCATGTACGGGTCGACCGAGAAGTGGAGGTTGCGGACCAGGATCCGGCCCTCACCCGGCTCGGTCACGGGGACGTCGCGCAGGGCGACATCGCCCGGCTCGGGCCAGCCGTGGGGGCGGGCGACGAGAAACCAGGCGCGGCCGGACTCGGGAAGTGCGGTCATGGTGCGGGGCCTCCTCAGACAGGTCTGCGGCGGTGAGCCACGGGTACCAGGTCAGGGAACCCGAGAAAAAGCTTCACCATCTGAAACAACAAGTCTCATGAATATTTCACGTTGTCAAGTAACGGGGTACCCTGGTGTCCATGGCCACTTCGCAAAAAGACCCACTCACCCTTGAGGTCGTCGAACTCATCGGCACCGTCGTGGCCCGCTACTACGAGGAGTACGAGCAGGCCGCGGCACGGCACTCCCTCACCGGCGCGCAGGCGCGCGTCCTGGGGCTGCTGTCCCTGGAGCCTCTGCCCATGCGCCGGATCGCGCGGAAGCTGAAGTGTGAGCCGTCCAATGTCACCGGCATCGTGGACCGGCTCGAAGCGCGGGGTCTGGTGGAGCGCCGGCCCGACCCGGCGGACCGCCGGGTGAAGCTCGCCGCTCCCACGGAAGAGGGCAGCGCGACCGCGACCCGGCTGCGCGACTCGCTGGACTTCGCGCGCGAGCCGCTCGCGGCGCTGTCGGAAGGGGAGCGCGAGGTGCTGCGCGATCTGCTCAAGCGGATGCTGGGCGAGAGCGTGCTCTGAGGGCTGCCGGACGACGAGAGCGTGCTCGGAGAGCCGTCAGTCACGCTGCCGTCGGACGCCGATGCCGTCAGACGCAGATGAAGATCCACCAGGTGCACGTCTCGGACGGCGTGGGAGAGGGCGCGGGCGGAGGTGACGGCGGCGGGTCCGCCGAGGTCGGGCCGCCCGATGTGGGCTCGTCCGTCGGCTCGGCCGGCCTGGTCGTACCGGATCCCGGATCGTCGGCCCCCGGCGACTCGGGCCCGCCCGTGGCCGTCTCCCCGGTCTCGGGCGTGGCGGAGGCCGACGGCGATTCCTCGGTCTCCCCCGACGCGCTCGGACCACCGCTGCCGTCCGGGCTCACCTCGCCGCCCGTACCGGTTGTCGAGCCCGGTTCCGGGCTCGCGGATACGCCGGGATCGTCGGGCTCGGCGGGGCGCTCCGTGTCCTGCGGGCCACCCTCGAACTCGACGGGCGTCTCCTCCTTCACGGAGGTGGCGTTGTCGTTGCTCGGCGACTCCCTGGCCAGCTCGGCCAAGCTCAGAGCGCCGGCCGCGAGGATCACGCCGAGCGTGGCGATCACAAGCCTGCGGCCCCGCCTGCTGCGCGCCCGGCGCGGTCCGGTGCGGCGCGGAGCCTTGTCCCGGCCACCCTTGCCCCGCCCGGCTCCACGGGAAGAGCCCTTGCGGCGCGGGGAGTCGCGGCGCGGCGCGGTGTCGTCCGGGAGGTCGTGGCCGACGAGCCCGTAGTCACTCACGGGCGCGTCGCCGTACTCTCCGTGACCTTCGTTTTCCCTGCCGTCCCCGCCCGGGAGGCGGCTGTGGTGCGACCCGGGGTGGACAGGGTTTCGCTGCCGCAGCTCCTCGGCGGGGGTCCCGCATCCTGCGCAGATCAGTGCGCCGTTGAGGTGCCGACGACACTGTGGGCAGTAGTCCATGGCGCCCCGCAGATTATGCGGCGGCGGCACCGGCTGACATGGCGAGATTGTGAGGATCTTGTGTGAAGTGGCGAGCCCGTGGCGTGTCTGCCCACGTCTGCGCCTGTCTGCCCGGTTGCGGACCGCCCCCGCGAACACGGGGGAGGATGGCGGTATGACGTCCACCGGGCCGTTCGGGCCGCTCGACTTCCAGCTCGTCCTGCTGCGCCGGATGGCCGATCACCAGCCGGAGCTGGTCGACGAGGCCCGACACGAACTGGGCGTGTCCCTGGCCGACATGCGGGAGGCCAACCGCCGCTGGCAGGCGATGGTGCGCTCGCGCCGGGCGCGCGGCTCGCTGTCCCGCTACCGCTCCGTACTCGGCGAGCCGGAGCAGACCTCCCGGCGCGTGATCGGCGATCTGGAGTGCGACGCCCTGCTGTGGCCCGTCCCGCTCTGGCCCGATCTGCGCTTCGAGGTGATGGTGGCGCCCGGCGGCGCGGTCTGGAACGAATGGCTCGTCCGCGCTCCGGGGTCGCCGGGCCCCGAGTTGCGTACGGCCGGCGATCTGCGCCCGTGGTGCTGCACGGTGGACGAGGTCGCGCGGGCCTTCCCGCCCGCCCGGCCGATGGAGGGCACCGCCCCGACCAGGATGCGGCTGGCCTTCACACCGCCCGACGGCCGCGCCCGCGTCGCGGAGTTCACCTGGGGACTGCTGCAACGCTGGTCCGGCTAAGGGCTGTCCGCCGGTCTTCGTGGGCCGGACAGGACTCAACCGGCCTGCTCGCTGTCCGGCCGTACGAGCGACAGGCGGGGCGACCTCGCGGGACCTGCGTTCGCCCTGGCCGTACGGGTGGGGGCGCGCGTCGATCGTACGAGCCGCCGGATCCCCGTCAGGATTCCTGGCGCGCCGTCAAATCCGAACGCCCGTCTGGCGTACTCCAGCGCGCGGGGCGTGCCCCGGCGCCGCACTATGCGAACAGGGCCGGCGGCCGCCGGTGAACCACCTCAGCGCTCTCGGGAGAACCTGCCGTGACCGTCAGTCTTGAGCAGTTGCGACGTTGCCATATCGCCGTCGACCTGGGGGCCGCCCGGACCCGGGTCTTTGTGAAGGGGGCCGGGCTCGTCGTCGATGAGCCGAGCGCGGCCGCCCTCAACACCCGTACCGGCGCGCTCATCGCCGTCGGCGCCCTCGCCGAACAGATGACCGGCCGTACCCCCGACTACATCCGCGTCGCCCGTCCCATCTCCGGCGGCACCGTCATCGACATCGAGATGGCGCAGCGCATGCTGCGGCAACTGCTGGGCGACAAGCTCCGTCGCCAGTTGCGCCGCAAGCCCTGGCTGCGCGCAGCCGCCTCCACCCCGCACGACAGCGATCCGCTCGCCCAGCGCGCCGCGGTCGAGACCCTGGTCGGGCTCGGCGCGCGCCGGGTGGAGCTGGTGGACACGCTGATCGCCGCGGCCGTCGGCTGCGGACTCCCCGTAGAACAGCCCATCGCCACCATGATCATGGTGTGCGGCGCGGCGACCACGCAGGTCGCGGTGTTGTCGCTCGGCTCGATCGTCACGGCCGTACGGATCCCGGTCGGCGGCAACGCCATCGACCACGCGGTGATCCAGCACCTGCGCCACCAGCATGAACTGATGCTGCCCAGCCAGTCCGTACGCCCGCTGCAGCTGGCTCTCAGCAACAACGGGCTCACCGAGGACGGCCCCACCAGGACCGAGATCCACGGCCGGGACGTGGCGACCGGAGTGGCCCGTTCGGTGATGGTGGACACCGCCGCCGTGCGGGAAGCCATCTACACCCCGCTGACCGCCGTCCTCGACGGCATCGGCAAGGTGCTGCGCGACTGCCCGCCCGATCTGGTGGCCGACCTCGGGGACCGGGGGATCATGATGGTCGGCGGCTCCGCGCTGCTGCCGGGGCTCGACCAGATGCTGCGTGACGCGACGGGCATGCCGGTCGCCATCGCGGAGCGCCCCGACATCTGCGCCGTGCTCGGACTCGGGGCGATGCTGGAGGGCAAGATCCAGCCGATGATCCTGAACCCGCTGGCCGACGCCCACTGAGCGGCGGGACCGGTACGACGGGGCGATGAGCGAAGAGGGCGGCGACGGCGAGGGCCACGGTGACCGGCAGAGCCGTGGCGAGGGTGAGAGCCGTGGCGACGGCGACACGACGACGCCCCGGCCGCCCACGCTGCTCGAGGCGGTGCTCGGGATCGGCACCGACCTCGAACTGCGCGCCACGCTCCAGCACATCGTCGACACCGCCTCCGATCTCATCGGCGCGCGGTACGGCGCGCTCGGTGTCCTCGACCCCGAGCGCGGCGGACTCACGGAGCTGTTCACGGCGGGGATGAGCGACGCCGACCGGCAGCGCATCGGACGGCTCCCCGATGGAGACACCGGCCTTCTCGGGCTCCTCATCAAGGACCCGAAGCCGCTGCGGCTGGACGATCTGACGGCCGACCCCCGATCCGCCGGGGTGCCGCCCGGCCACCCCGCGATGCACTCCTTCCTCGGGGTACCGCTCCAGCTGGACAGCACGGTCCTCGGCAATCTCTATCTGACCGAGAAGCGGACCGGCTCCTTCACCGAGCAGGACCAGAGCCTGCTGCGCATCCTGGCCTCACAGGCGGCGCTCGCGATCGGCAACGCCAGGATGTACGGGACGGCCCGGCAGCGCGAACGCTGGATCGAGGGGGCCGCGGCCGTCACCACCGCGCTGCTGACCGGCGAGAACGCCTCCGACGCGCTGATCACGGTGGCCGAGTCGGCCCGGGTGCTCGCCGACGCGTACGCGGGCGTGGTGCTCCAGCCGACCGAGGACGGCGGGATGGAGATCGTCGCCGCGTCCACGGTCGGCGACCCGGCCGGCATCGTCGGCACCGTCATCGAGCCCGGCTCCCCCGTGCTCGTTCAACTCCTCGGCGGGGAGCCGGTGTTCATCGAGGACTCGTCGACCGATCCCCGGATGACCACGCATATACGGTCACGCTTCGGGCCGAGCATGATGCTGCCGCTCCAGAGCGGCGGCAAGCTGATCGGCACCCTCGCGCTGCCGCGCCGGCGCGGTGGCCGCCCGTACCGCGCGGTGGACCGGCTGCTGGCCACCCAGTTCGCCTCGCAGGCCGCGCTCGCGCTGGTGCTCGCGGACTCGCAGCACGACCGGGAGCAGCTGGCCGTCTTCGAGGACCGCGACCGGATCGCCCGCGATCTGCACGATCTGGTCGTCCAGCGGCTCTTCGCCACCGAAATGATGCTGGAGTCGACCCGGCGGCGCGCGGCCTCCACGGATCTGGACGAGCTGCTCGGCCGGGCCGTGGACGAGCTGGACTCCACGATCCAGGAGGTCAGGACCACGATCTTCGCGCTCCAGCAGCCCCCGGCCGACGGCCCGACGAGCGTGCGCGGGATGGTGCTGCGCGAGACGGGCGGCGCGGGGGCCATGCTGGGTGTCCGGCCGTCGGTGCGCTTCACCGGACCCGTGGACACGCTCGTGGGCGAGCCGGCGGGCCGGAGCCTGCTGGCCGAACTGCGCGGCGCGCTCGCCGCCGCGCACCGGCGCGACGGGGTGACGGCGATCGGGGTGGAGGTCGACGCCATGGCGCGGCTGGCCGACGGGCGGACCGGGGTACGGCTGGTCGTCACGGACGACGGTCTGCGCGAGGACGGCGGCCGGGGGACGACGATGACCTGGGAGGCACCCCGCTGAGACCCGGGAGGCACCCCGCCGACTCGCTCTCGCCCCCGCCCTCCGGACAGAACGCCTAGGCGCCAGTGGGGCGGCCCAGCAGCTCCCGCAGCGAGGCGGTCAGCCGCGTGGCGAAGGCTTCACGGGTCGCGCCGTCCACCGCCTCCAGGGAGAGATACGGATTGAGGTCCTCCAGCTCGACGAGCAGCAGTTCCCCGTCCGGGGCGCGGCAGGCGTCCACGCGCTGGATCCCGTGCTCCAGCGCGTTCCACTCGATGAACCGACGCGCGAACGCCAGATCCGCGGGCCCGGCGTCATACGGCGTGAGCGCCCAGCGCCGCTCGGGGTCGGGCGCGTACAGCGCGTACTGGAAGTCGCGGTCGATGAAGTAGAACGAGACCTCGTAGCGGAAAGGTATCCGCGGCTGCACCAGCACCTCGCCGAAGGAGATGTCCACGAGCCGGTCCCCGCCGACGAACTCCATACCGATCGAGTCCGCGCCCACCATCGGCTTGACGACATACGTCTCCGCGCGCGGCAGCAGCCCGAGGTCCTCGGCGCGGTCCACGGTCGGAACGACCGGATACCCGGCCGCGCTCAGCTCCACCAGATACCGCTTGCCCGCCATGTCGGCCCGTCCGGTCAGCGGGTTGTAGACCCGGACCCCGGCCGCTCGCGCCCGGTCGCGGAAGGCGTCGTACTCCTCCTGGTAGTGCAGTACGGGCCCGCTGTTGCGCACCATGACCGCGTCGAAGGACCCCATCAGCCGCGCGGCGTCGAGAGGATGGCTCAGCGCCACGGCGAAGTCCCGCCGCAGCCGGGACGACAGCCGTATGTCCTCGTCGCAGTATCTGCGCCCCCTGGCCTCGTAGGCGAGGTCGGTGACATAGAGGACACGGGGCGTGGTGGCGGGCACGGTGCTCCCTGGCTGGTCGGATCCGGGTCGGATGCTGGTCGGTATCGGTCCGGGGCCGCCCATGCGCCTGTGCGGTGCCCGCGAGGGGGGCATCATACGAGTGTCCCGTTCGCGCCGTCCCCGGAGCGCCCGCGAGCTCCTCGCCGGTGCGCCGCTTGTGGGCGCGGGCCGCCCGGTGCGATCGTTGCGGCCATGCCGCTCATGCCTGTCCCGGACCATGCCTCAATCCTTGAGGAGATAAAGACAGTTCGGCGCGGCGGGATCGTACGGCTGCGCAGGCTGGAGGTGCCGTCGCTGGCCCGGATCGCCTTCGCGCTCGCCCCCGCCGAAGACCGTCGGGCCGCGGTCCCCGCCCAGTCGCAGTCGCAGTCGGTGGAGTGGCTGCTGAGGCTGGCGGTGTCACGACTCGGCGGGGGCACCCTTCAGGAGGCCGCCGAATACACCCTGGGTCTGACACCGGGCACCCGTGACTGGCCGGGCGCCGACCGCAGACGGCGCGCGGCCGAGCTGTACGGGGTCAGTATCGAGCGCTTCCGCAAGGAGCAGGAGGCGGTGGTGCTCGACCAGGTCGCCGAGCAGGTGGGCAGACTGGCGCGGGCGGCTCTCGCCGAGCGGCATCCGGCGTCCGGGCGGGATCCGGCGGCCGGCGACCCGGCGGCCGGCGACGATCCGGGCGATCCGGCGGTGAGCGCCCGTACCCACCGGCTCCTCACCGTCCCGGCGCACGGCGGGACCGTGCCGGTCACGCTCCATGTCCATCCGGTGGATCTGCTGCGTGACGTGGATGTGGTGGTGTCCCCGGTCAACACGTATCTGGCGCTGCCCGAGGCGTACAAGTCCTCCGTGGCGGCCTCCCTGCGCCGGGCCGGCGCGCTGCGCGGGCTGACGGGCGAGATGCTCGGCGACCCGATCCACGAGGAACTGCGCGAGTGGGCCGCCTCCCGGGGCACCTCGGGCCGTCCGGTGCTGCCCGGCACGGTGGCCGTCACCGGCTCGGGCGCCCTCGCCGGCCAGGGCGTACGCCGCGTCTACCACGCGGCCGTGGCCGTACCCCGGGCCGGGACCAACGACTACGACGTACTGCCCGCCGATGTCACCCGGGCCGTGGCCCGCGCCCTGGCGCTGCTCGCGGAGGAGCACGAGCGGTTCGATCCCCCGCTGCGGTCCGTGTGCTTCCCTCTGCTCGGCTCCGGCCGGGGCGGGCTGCCGTACGAGGAGAGCGTCCGCGCGGTGTGGGCGGCGGTCGACGCGGAGCTGGCGCGCGGCGCGGGCTGGGACATTCATCTGGTCGTACGAGGGCCGGCCCCGGCCGGTCTCGTGGTCCGCATGCTGACGGAGTACGCGGGCGGAAGCGTGGACGGAAGGGTCGTCGACGGAAAGGTCGACGACGCGAGCGCCGTCGATGGCGGCGCAAGCCGGAGCGAGGACGCGAGCCGGGGCGGAGAGGGAAACCACCCCCTACCGTGATCCGCCCCGTTCGCGCCCTGTTGCTGCCCAGCCCGTCTGGTGAACTGTGCAGCAAGGCCGCTCAGAGACGTCTCGGCGTGCGGCGGACGGATGACACGGGGGTGCACCGGAGTCCGCCACGGCCCGTCGGGGAAACACCGCGGGCCCTCTGGGCGGCCCGTTCCCGATCCCCGGGAACCGGATCCGACAGCCTCCGGCTGCCTACGGCTTGCGGCCCACGCCGCCGTACGCGTCGACCGCGGGCTCGGTGCCGTTCGAACCGTCCGGTTCCGGGCGCCACCGCGTGACCTGGGCGATCCCGGGCTCCACCAGTTCCAGCCCCTCGAAGAAGCCCGCCACCTCGTCGACAGCGCGCACGTAGTACGGGACGGCCCCGCTGGCGTTGTACGCCTCCGACGCCGCGATCATGCCCTCGCTCGTGTCGGTGCTGTCACTGATCACCAGGTAACTGCCGGACGCCAGGCCCGCCATGAGACGGGACACCAGTGAACGGGCCAGGTCGTAGTCGGCGACATGGCCGAGCGTGTTGAGAATCATCAGCGCGACCGGCCGGGAGAGATCCAGCGTTCCGGCGGCGGCTTCGAGGATCGACTCGGGGTTGAACAGATCGGCGTCGAGATAGTCGGTCCTGCCCTCGGGTGTGCTGGTGAGCAGGGCACGGGCATGGGCCAGCACCAGGGGATCGTTGTCGACGTAGACGATCCGCGCGTCCGGCGCCACGCGCTGGGCGACCTCATGCGTGTTGTCGGCGGTCGGCAGACCGGTACCGATGTCCAGGAACTGACGGAGCCCCCGCTCCACCGCCAGCTCCCGGACCGCCCGCCCCAGGAACTGGCGGCTCGTCAGGGCGACATCGACGAGGCCGGGGAAGATCCGCTTGATCCGGTCCCCGACCTCCCGGTCGACCTCGTAATTGTCTTTGCCGCCCACAAAATAGTTCCAGAACCGCGCGGAGTGCGGTGTGCCGGTGTCGATCCGCGCCCGGATCGCGTCGGCGGACTCAAGACCGGGGCCACGATCGGACACGGAAGCGCCTCCTTGGAACGGTCGGGAACTCACACCATGAGCCGAGCCTCCAACCTAAGGGAGTGTGCGCGGGAGGGGAACGTTCCCCGACTGCCCGTCAGCTCGCCGCGCCCCCGGCCGGTTCGGGCACCGGCGGCCCCGGCGGCCACCGGATCTCGCTCAGGGCGGGAAGGAGCTCCTTCTCCTCGTAGTCGAGATGCGCCACCAACTCCTCCGACAACCGGCCCAGCTCGGCTCGGAAGTGTTCGGGGTCGGCGGTGGCGATGTCGGCGAGCAGACCGAGCAACGCGTCCTTGACGCGCGCGAGCGTACGGTGCTCCTCGCCGAGCCGGTCGAGTGTCTCGCGCAGATGCGGGTGATAGTCCGCCAGCGAGGGGAAGATGTGCGCGTCCTCGCTGGTGTGGTGGAACGTCAGGAACTGGCAGAAGGCCAGACAGTGCTGCCTGAGCTGGAGACCGATGCCCGGCGCCGGCGGTTCACCGGAGCCTCCGTGGGCCGCCCGCGCGGCGAAGTGGGCGTCGGTCTCGGCCCGAATGTGGCGCAGCTGCGCGCGCAGCCAGCCATGGACCTGCACCAGCTTGTCGGCGAGACTGCTGATCTCACCCGGCCCCTCCGCCGCCTCGGCCCCCGAGGGCTCAAGCACCACGACGGGCAGGATCCTGGTGGTTCCGGACTGGTAGTCGGCGTATCCGGGCGCCACGCTCACGACCCGCTCGAACAGCCGGTCGCGCCGCGCCCCCTCGGCCGGGACGGCGATCAGTTCGAGCGTCTCGGTACCGATCTCCACCTGTACCTGGGGATGGGCGAGCAGATTGTGGTACCAGGCGGGATGACGCGGCGCGCCCCCCGCGGATCCGACGATCAGCAGCAGCTCGCCGTCGCGGACATAGCCGAGCGGAACGGTGTGCCCCGCCCCGGACTTGGCGCCGGTGGTGGTGAGCAGGAGGAGGTCGCCGCCCTCGAAGGGGCCGCCGACCTTGCCTCCGTTGGCCCGGAACTCGTCGGTGATCGTCTGGTTGAAGGATGCGGGCATACGGTGTCGTCTCTCCGGAGAAGTGTGCGGTCCGCGGTGAACGCGGTGATGGTGGATGACCGTGATGTGCGCGCGATACGGCGCACGGCGCGCGGTGTCCGCACGCGGACCCTCGTCCGGAGAAGAACATCGATGTCTTACGGCGGTGCCCGGCACCGCGGAGGACAAGGGACGACGTGCGGAGGCGCTGCGTCGGATGCGTCAGGCGCGGGGTGCTGAGTAAGAACTCATGGCATCGTCCCTCGATGAAGGTGCCTCCATGGCTACCGGCCCGCCCACTGCTCTTCGGCCGGTGCCACGCGACACGCGGACCATTACAGTCACCGGGTCGGGGGTCTGTCAACGCGCCCGCCGAGGGGGCCACGACACGCCCGGGATCCTGACGCTGTGTCGGCCAGGGGGGAAAGACCATGCGTGGCGCCTCCTGGGGCGTGGCGTTCCCGTCCCGGGAACACGCGGTGAGGTGCGCCGCGCTACCTGCCCGCCCGCGCGTCCACCCGGGTCGCGACCGCGCGGTGCCTCACGTTGCCCCGGTTGGCCGGTTCCAGATGGTCGGTGACGCTGCCCTCGTCCTCGGCCCACGAAGCCGCGAGGCCAGGAATTCGCTCGAAAAAGCCCGTCGATCAGGAAACCGCCCCGCCGTACACCGGCGTACCGGGAATTCCAGATGATTCCCCTGGGACGCCGGAAACCCGAAGTGTTTATTGACGTGATTTCCCCGGGTGATCTACGTCTCGTCGATACCGATCCAGTTGATGTGGAAATTGTACTGGGCCGCGTAAGCCGGGGTCAGAGGGCTGTTGTCGAGCCATCGCAGATAGATGACGAAGCCGTTACGAGTGGGGGCATAGATGGCCGACGCCCCCGAGAACGCCCACTGCGTTCCGTCGCCCCCCAGGGAGGACACATACGTGGGAGTACCCGTGAACTCCGCTGAACTGGTGTTGACTTCGATGTAGATGCCGGTGGGGCTGTAGACCTTCCAGCCCTGCCCCGGCGCGGTGCGGCCCGACGCGATTCTCTGAGTGGCGGACATCTGGAACCCCTCCCTTTCCGCGGGGGCGAAGATCACGCTCCCGGAACTCGGGTTACCGTACCAATAGCCACGGAAAGGGGGTACGAGAATCTGATCTATTCCACAATTCGAATGGAACTGAGAGGAGTCGTGTTTAATTCCGGGGGATTCATTTTCCGCCATTGTTCACCGCGTCCACAAGGCGCCGGAGGGGCTCGGTCCGGCCCATGTCGCGTGGATCGTTCCGGCCCGAGAGCTTCCAGATGGCCTCCCCCGGCTCCGCGATGAGACGAGACGAACGAATACCTCACGCGGACCACCGGTGACGGGCTCCGGGTGCCGCGTCGGCGTGGCGGAAATCCATTGGTCAACTCACCACGCCGCGGCCGGAGTTCCGCATGGCGGCCGGGTCGGCCGCCAACCGAACAGACGCGACCGGACGTCGGCTCCCGCGCCGGGCCGACGGCGCGAGACCACTCGCGTGGGAACGCCGCAATCCCCCAGCGGTTGCTGACGTTCGATCCGGCATCACATGCCGGCCGGAGTCGGACAAGCGTCCGAACGCGGTCCTGTGGCCGGCCGGGCATGTCGACCACGGGCGCGAGACCGGTGAGACGCCGTCAGCGGTCACGGTGGGGACCGCGCCCTGAGAAGGTGTCAGGCGCTCCCCGGCGGCTCGTTCGCGAGGCGGCCCATGCCGCCGATCAGCCGCCAGGATCTGCGCCATGTGGCCGCAACCTTGATCCGTGCGGGTGGAGGTGGCCTCCAAGCGATCAAGGAAACGCGACGACACGGAACTATTCACCTAGCGTCCGACACGTACACCAGTCTTCCGCCCCAGGCCGACAAGGAGGTAGCGAGGAATGCCGAAGCCCTGGTTCCCCGCCCCCGCCATGCACGGCCGTCCGACACGCCCGCTCACGCACCGCTCGCCCGGGACCCGGTAAACGACTGAGCGCCCCATGTGGTCTAGACCACGTGGGGCGCACGGATGCCAGGTGGGAACGATTCATCAAACAGGTGGGGCGGGTGGGACTCGAACCCACGGCCGACGGATTATGAGTCCGCTGCTCTAACCGGCTGAGCTACCGCCCCTAACGGCGCGTCGCGCACATTTGTGCGCGCCGTCTGCCGCAGCATAGCCGCTCATACGATCTCCTGCCTCGGATGGTCGGCATCCTCTGACCATGAGGACTTCGCCGTGCGCCGCCCGGTTCCAGGAACCGCGGAGTAGATCCGTAAGAGGTACCCAAAAGGGGCAGGACGCCCGGCCGGCGAGCATCGGTGAGTGACGACGGGCACACGAAAAAGGACCCCGAAGGGCCCTCCTCGTGCTACCGCTCCCCCGGCTGGACTCGAACCAGCAACCCTCCGGTTAACAGCCGAATGCTCTGCCAATTGAGCTACAGGGGATCGCGCTCCCCCGACTGGACTCGAACCAGTAACCTGCCGGTTAACAGCCGGCTGCTCTGCCAATTGAGCTACAGGGGATTGCTGCGTCCGCACCGAACGTACCTACCCCGGTCCTCCCGGGCGGCGCGCGTTCGCTGCGACACATACATTAGCGCAAGCAGGGGGGTGCTTTGCCAATCGGTATCCACCCGGGGCACGCCGGGTGATCCCGGGCCCCGACGGGGTAGGCGGAGAGCACAGACCGACGGTCCGACGCCGACGCTGGGGACCCCGGCGCCGAGAGGGAAGGGTGGCAGCCATGCGGTACCGCCTCACATTCATCGCGGGACTGGCTTGCGGATACGTCCTGGGGACCCGCGCCGGCCGTGAGCGCTACGAGCAGCTCAAGAAATCGGCCCGCCAGGTGTCGCAGAATCCGGCGGTGCGCAACGTGGCCGAGTCCGCCGCGCAGACCGGCCGCGAGGTCGCGGGCAAGGCGTACCACTCGGTGAACGGCATGGTCGGCGACAAGCTGCCCGACTCCGTCGCCCAGCGCGTGCGCTCCCTGCGCGAGCGGAGCCAGAACGGCCAGGACGACTGGGGTACGAGCAATACCTGACCCGGATCAGCACACCCGGGGCCTCCCGGCAGCGCTCCTCGCACCACGCGTGCGGCAGAATCGGGTGTCATGGGAATAGTCGCCGGGTTGGACAGTTCGTCCGGGTTCACACGCGTCGTCGTCTGCGACGCGGACACAGGTGCTGTGCTGCGGCAGGGGTTCGCGGCGCATCCGGTCGAGCCCAAGGCCACCGAGGTCGATCCGCAGGCGTGGCTGCTCTCCCTCGGCGAGGCCGCGTCCGGCGGGCTGCTCGAGGGCGTGCAGGCCATCGGGGTGGCGGCGCAGCAGCACGGCATGGTGGCGCTGGACCGGCAGGGCAACCCCGTACGGCCCGCGCTGGTCGGCAACGACAAGCGCGCGCAGGTCGCCGCCGCCGATCTGGTCGACGCGCTGGGCGGGCGGCACGCCTGGGCCGAGGCCGTCGGGTCCGTACCGCAGTCGAGTCAGGTCGTGGCCAAGCTGCGCTGGCTGGCGCGGACCGAGCCCGAGGCGGCGCAGCGCACCGCGCTGGTGCTCCAGCCGCACGACTGGCTGGTCTGGCAGCTGCTGGGGCGCCCGGCGCGCAGGACGACCGACCGGGGCGGGGCCTCCGGCACCGGCTACTGGTCGGCGCGTACGGGGGCGTACCGGCCGGATCTGGTGGAGCTGGCGCTCGGGCACCAGGCCGCGCTGCCCGAGGTGCTCGGCCCCGCGGACGCCGCCGGGACCACCCCCGAGGGGCTGCTGATCTCGGCGGGGACCGGCGAGACGATGGCCGCCGCGTTCGGGCTCGGCGTCGCGGCCGGGGACGCCGTGGTGTCGCTGGGGGCGTCGGGTTCGGTGATGGCCGTCCATCACGAGGCGGCGGCCGACCCGTCCGGAATGATCACTTCCTTCGCCGACGCCACCGGGATGCATCTGCCCGTCGTGCACACGCTGAACGCCGTCAGGGCGCTGCGCGGTACGGCGGAGCTGCTGGGTACGGCGGAGCTGGCCGAGCTGTCCGAGCTCGCGCTCAAGTCCACGCCGGGCTCCTCGGGGCTGGTGTTCCTGCCGTATCTGGAGGGCGAGCGGACCCCTCAGCTGCCGCACACGGCGGGCACGCTGACCGGGCTGCGGCGCGAGTCGATGAAGCCGGAGCATCTGGCCCGGTCCGCGTTCGAGGGAATGCTCTGCTCGCTCGCCGACGCGATGGACGTCCTGCGCGGACGAGGGGTGGAGGTACGGCGGGTGTTCCTGCTGGGCGCCGCCGCCGAGCTGCCCGCCGTACAGGCCCTGGCTCCGGCGATCTTCGGGGCGCAGGTCGTCGTACCGCAGCCCGCCGACTACACCGCGATCGGCGCGGCACGGCAGGCGGCCTGGGCGCTCGGGGTCTCGCAGGGGTCGCTCTCCCCGCACAACCCGCCGGCCTGGCAGGGCGCGGCGGCCCAGGTGTTCGAGCCGGGTGAGGACGCGGCCGTGGGTACGGCGGTACGGCAGCAGTACACGGCGACGCGGGAGCAGATCCACCCCGGGGCGTTCGGGCACGGGGGCTGAGCGGGGCGGACCGGTGGGCCGGGGCCCTGGGCCGGGACGGCGCGGCGGAGCGCGCGGGGGCGCCTCCGGAGCGGCCGGGCGCGCTCCCGTTCTTGACCCGTCTTTGGACATAAACCCTTGGGGCTCAACGGGGGCGGTACCGCAAGATGGGGGCTGATCCCCGTTCTCGCGACCTTCATGCCGAGCCGACCCGAGAGACTGCGCGTGCTGCTACGACTTCTGCGAGCCCATCTCGCCCCGTACAAAAGACCGATAGCCCTGCTGGTGGCGCTCCAGCTGTTGCAGACGTGCGCCACCCTCTACCTGCCCACCCTCAACGCCGACATCATCGACAACGGTGTCGTGAAGGGGGACTCGGGCTACATCCTGGAGTTCGGCGGCATCATGATCGCCGTCAGTGTCGTCCAGGTGCTCTGCAACATCGGCGCCGTGTACTACGGCGCGCGGACCGCCTCCGCCCTCGGCCGGGATGTGCGGGCCGCCATCTTCGGGCGGGTGCAGAGCTTCTCCGCCCGTGAGGTGGGTCACTTCGGCGCCCCCTCGCTGATCACCCGCACCACCAATGACGTCCAGCAGGTCCAGATGCTGGTCCTGATGTCGTTCACGCTGATGGTGTCCGCGCCCATCATGTGTGTCGGTGGCATCGTCCTGGCGCTCGGCCAGGACATCCCGCTGTCGTCGGTGCTGCTGGCCGTCGTGCCGCTGCTCGGGATCTCCGTGAGCCTCATCGTCAGGAAGATGCGGCCGCTGTTCCGGACCATGCAGACCCGGCTGGACACGGTGAACCGAGTGCTGCGCGAGCAGATCACCGGCAACCGCGTGATCAGGGCGTTCGTACGGGACGACTACGAGAAGGAGCGCTTCCGGGGCGCCAACACCGAGCTGACCGATGTCGCGCTGTCGACCGGCCGGCTGATGGCGCTGATGTTCCCGACCGTGATGACGGTCGTGAATCTGTCGTCGGTCGCCGTCGTCTGGTTCGGCGCGCACCGGATCGACAGCGGCGGGATGGAGATCGGCGCGCTGACCGCGTTCCTCGCGTATCTGATGCAGATCGTGATGGCCGTGATGATGGCCACCTTCATGTTCATGATGGTGCCGCGCGCCGAGGTGTGCGCCGAGCGCATAGAGGAGGTGCTCGACACCAGTTCGAGCGTCGTCCCGCCGCGGAACCCGGTGCGGGAGCTGCGCCGGCACGGGCATCTGGAGGTGCGGGACGCGGAGTTCCGCTTCCCCGGCGCCGAGGAGCCCGTCCTGCGCGAGGTGTCGCTGGTGGCACGGCCCGGTGAGACGACCGCGGTCATCGGGTCGACGGGCAGCGGGAAGTCGACGCTGCTCGGGCTCGTACCGCGACTGTTCGACGCGACCGGCGGGGAGGTGCTCGTCAACGGGCAGGACGTGCGCGAGCTGGATCCGGTGCTGCTGGCCAAGACGGTGAGTCTCGTACCGCAGAAGCCGTATCTGTTCTCCGGGACGGTGGCCACGAA
Source organism: Streptomyces sp. NPDC102274 (assembly GCF_044766385.1). NCBI lineage: Bacteria > Bacillati > Actinomycetota > Actinomycetes > Kitasatosporales > Streptomycetaceae > Streptomyces > Streptomyces sp. NPDC102274. Next base: position 199,003 of record NZ_JBIWLW010000005.1, read on the forward strand.
TCTGCGGTACGGCAATCCGGACGCGACCGACGAGGAACTGTGGCACGCGCTGGAGGTCGCTCAGGCCAAGGAGTTCGTCAGGGCCCTGGAGGGCGGGCTGAACGCGCCGATCGCGCAGGGCGGCACGAATGTCTCCGGCGGGCAACGGCAGCGGCTCGCGATCGCACGGACGCTGGTGCAACGGCCGGAGATCTATCTGTTCGACGACTCGTTCTCCGCGCTGGACTACGCCACGGACGCCGCGCTGCGCGGCGCGCTGGCTCGGGAGACCGCGGAGGCGACCGTCGTCATCGTCGCCCAGCGGGTCTCCACCATCCGTGACGCCGACCGCATAGTGGTGCTCGACGAGGGGCGGATCGTGGGGTCGGGCCGCCATCACGAACTGATGACGGAGAACGAGACATACCGGGAGATCGTGCTCTCCCAGCTGACCGAGGCGGAGGCTGCCTGATGAGCGGTCCGGGCGGACGCATGATGACGGCGGGCCCCACGCAGCGGTCCATGGACTTCAAGGGATCGGGCAAGCGGCTGCTGAAGCTGCTGTCCGTGGAACGCACCACCCTCTGGTGGATGTTCGCCGCCGGGGTGGTGAGCGTCGCGCTGTCGGTCGTGGGACCGAAGATCCTCGGGCGGGCGACGGACCTCATCTTCGCGGGGATCATCGGCCGGCAGACCCCGGGCGGGGTCACCAAGGCGGAGACCGTCGAGAGGCTGCGGGCCCAGGGCGACAACGGCCAGGCCGATCTGCTCACCGGGGTGGACTTCACTCCGGGCCAGGGCATCGACTTCGGCGCCGTCGGCGAGATCCTGCTGATCGTGCTGGTGATCTATGTCGCCGCCGGGCTCCTGATGCTGGTGTCGACGCGGCTCTCCATCCGGGTCATCAACCACACGGTGTACCGGATGCGGGAGGAGATCCAGGCGAAGCTGTCGCGGCTGCCGCTGTCCTACTTCGACCGGCAGCCGCGCGGTGAGGTGCTGAGCCGGGCGACGAACGACATCGACAACATCTCGCAGACCATGCAGCAGACGATGGGGCAGCTGATCAACTCGCTGCTGACGATCATCGGCGTGCTGGTGATGATGTTCTGGATCTCGCCTCTGCTGGCGCTGGTCGCGCTGGTGACGGTCCCGCTGTCGGTGCTGGTGGCGGCGAAGGTCGGCAAGCGGTCGCAGCCGCAGTTCGTCCAGCAGTGGAAGGTCACCGGCACGCTGAACGCGCATATCGAGGAGATGTACACCGGGCACGCCCTGGTGAAGGTCTTCGGTCGGCAGGACGAGTCGGCCGAGGCGTTCCGCGAGCAGAACGACCAGCTCTACGAGGCGGGTTTCAAGGCGCAGTTCAACAGCGGGATCATGCAGCCGCTGATGCTCTTCGTCTCCAACCTGAACTATGTGCTGGTCGCGGTCGTCGGCGGGCTGCGAGTCGCCTCGGGGACGCTGTCGATCGGTGATGTGCAGGCGTTCATCCAGTACTCGCGGCAGTTCTCGATGCCGCTGACGCAGGTCGCGTCGATGGCCAACCTGGTGCAGTCGGGTGTCGCCTCCGCCGAGCGGATCTTCGAACTGCTGGACGCGGAGGAGCAGGAGGCCGACGCGCCCGCGGTGGAGCGGCTGCGCGAGCCGCAGGGCCGGGTCGCGCTGGAGCACGTGTCGTTCCGGTACGAGCCCGACAAGCCGCTGATCGACGATCTGTCGCTCTCGGTGGAGCCGGGGCAGACGGTCGCGATCGTCGGGCCGACGGGCGCGGGCAAGACCACGCTGGTCAATCTGCTGATGCGGTTCTACGAGGTCACGGGCGGCCGGATCACGCTGGACGGTACGGACGTGGCGCGGATGGCCCGTGCCGAACTGCGGTCGGGGATCGGCATGGTCCTCCAGGACACCTGGCTCTTCGGCGGCACGATCGCGGACAACATCGCGTACGGCGCGTCGCGGGAGATCACCCGGGAGGAGATCGAGGAGGCGGCGCGGGCGGCCCACGCCGACCGGTTCGTCCGTACGCTCCCCGACGGGTACGACACCGTGATCGACGACGAGGGGTCGGGGGTCAGCGCCGGTGAGAAGCAACTGATCACCATCGCGCGGGCGTTCCTGTCCGATCCGGTGATCCTGGTGCTGGACGAGGCGACCAGTTCGGTGGACACCCGGACCGAGGTGCTGATCCAGAAGGCGATGGCGCGGCTGGCCCACGGCCGTACGAGCTTTGTGATCGCGCACCGGCTCTCCACGATCCGGGACGCGGACGTGATCCTGGTGATGGAGAACGGCGCGATCGTCGAACAGGGCTCGCACGACGAGCTGCTGGCGGCGGACGGCGCGTACGCACGGCTGTACGCCGCCCAGTTCGCGCAGGCGGTCGCCGAAGTGGACTGACCGGCGCGGCTGGTGGGTCCGTGGTTCCGGGCGCCGCGTCCGTTTCCGCCTTCGGGTGGGTACGGGCGCGGCGCCCGTTTCACGTCTCGGGCTCGGGTCACTGGGCTCGCGGCTCGGGTCTCCGGGCTCGCGGCCTCAGTCCAGGTAGCCGCGGAGCTGGTCCGCGTAGGCGTGGTCGCGGAGTTTGCCGAGCGTCTTCGACTCGATCTGGCGTATGCGTTCACGGGTCACGCCGAAGATCCTGCCGATCTCCTCCAGGGTGCGGGGCCGGCCGTCGGCCAGTCCGTACCGCAGCTGGACGACCTTGCGCTCACGCTCGCCGAGGGTGGAGAGCACGGCGTCCAGATGCTGGCGCAGCAGCAGGAAGGCCGCCGATTCGACGGGGGACGCGGCGTCGCCGTCCTCGATCAGATCGCCGAGCGCGACATCTTCCTCCTCCCCCACCGGGGCGTGCAGGGAGACCGGCTCCAGGGAGAGCCGCAGCACCTCCCTGACCCGGTCGGGGGCCAGCTCCAGCTGGGCGCCCACCTCTTCGGGGGTCGGCTCGTAGCCGCGCTCCTGGAGCAGTCTGCGCTGGACGCGTACGACGCGGTTGATCAGCTCGACCACATGGACCGGGACGCGGATGGTGCGGGCCTGGTCGGCGAGCGCCCGGGACATCGCCTGGCGGATCCACCAGGTCGCGTACGTCGAGAACTTGTAGCCGCGGGCGTAGTCGAATTTCTCGACTGCCCTGATCAGGCCGAGATTTCCCTCCTGGACGAGATCGAGCATGGTCAGTCCGCGGCCGACGTAGCGCTTGGCCACGGAGACGACCAGCCGCAGATTGGCCTCGATGAGACGACGCTTGGCCATCCGGCCCAGCACAACCAGCCGGTCGAGGTCCAGGGCCAGCTGGGAGTCCAGATCGGGGGTGGTGCTCAGCTTCTCCTCGGCGAAGAGGCCGGCTTCGACCCGGCGGGCGAGGTCCACCTCGTCGAGGGCGGTGAGCAGCGGTATCCGCCCGATCTCCCGCAGGTACTGGCGGAAGAGATCGGAGGAAGGTCCGCCGGTGTCGGCACGACTGCCCGGCCGGCCCGTGGGCTCGGGCACGAGGGGCACCTCCACGGGGTGCTCGGTGAGCGGCTCCTCGGCGGTCCCGGGAGGCTCTGTCTCCGCCACCGGTACGGCCGTCTCGGGGTGGTGCGCGGCGCGGCTCTGCGAGGGGACGGCGGGCGCGAGGCCGGCCGGGGGCGCGACGGGAGACGCGGCGGATGGGGCGTGCGCGGGCGCGGCCGGTGGCGCTGACGGAGGCGCGGCCGGGGGCGTGTCTAACGCCTCGGTGAGGGTCTGGGTCTGGGTCTGCACGGGGGGCGACCTCCAGGTGATCGCTGCCGGTTCGGGGCGGGGGCGTACGGCAGCGGGACGAGGACGGCCGGGCCGCCTTCCGTCCCGTACACGATGAGCGGATCCGCGGGGGTGAGGCGCCCACCGTCGGTAGGCCGGCCGCGCTCCGGTGAACTCAGGCACCGCACCCCAGTGTGGGGTACGACATATCGCTGCCACGAGGGGCGTGCGGTGACTTTTTGCGCCCTGTACGTAACCGCGCCGTTACCGCGTGGAGGCCGGGAGGCGGTCTGGGCCGTGTCCGACACATGGCGCCGTCCGCCCGGAGGGCGGGGCTCGCGGCGTCTGGTGCGTGCGATCGCAAGGCGGAGGGTCGGCGTTGTGGATGGCCCGGCCGTACGTGGACGAGCCCGACAACGCAGCGAGCGCGCGTGCCAGGCGTCGCGAGCCAGGCGGGATTTGTCAGACAGGGCCTACAGGGCGGCGGCGCCGTCGTTGCGCAGCGACTGGCCGTACTGCTGAAGCACCCACAGTTCCTTCTGGACGGCCGCGTAATGGTCCGGATCGGACTGCGTGCCCAGCCGGGTGAGCGTGCCGGTCACCTCGCGGACGCGGTGGTCGACGGCGCGCAGCCTGACCTGGACGAGCTGCTGGCCCGCGTAGACCTCGTCGATCGTCTTGCCGTGGAAGACCTCCACCGCGAGCTCGGTGACCATGGCGCGCACCGCGTCGTTCGGAGCGGCGTCGCGGACCCTGGCCAGATACTCGGGGGCGGACTCCAGGCCCTGCTCGGCGCCGCCCGCGTCATCTATGGCGCGGCGTACGGCGGCGTACGGCGGGGCCGTGAACTCGTCCTCGCCGTAGGCGTCGAAGGCCGGGGAAACCAGCTCGGGCCGCTGGAGGGCGAGCTTCAGCAGCTCGCGCTCGGTGCGGTGGGCGGGGCTACGGAGGTTGAGCGCGGGGCCCGTGGGTCCCTGCGAGGGCTGCGTCCCGTACGACTGCGACTGCTGCGCGCGGCGCTCGGGGGCATGCGCCGGGCCCCGGCCGCCGCGGTCGCGCGCCCAGCGCGCCATCTGCGCCACGCGCTTGACCACGAACTGGGTGTCGAGGATGCCGAGGATGCCGGCGAGCTGGACCGCGACCTCGTGCTGCGAGGAGCCGTTCTTGATCCGGGCAACGATCGGCGCCGCCTCGTCCAGGGCCGCCGCCCGGCCCGCCGGTGTCTCCAGGTCGTACCGGGAGACGATCTGGCGGATCGCGAACTCGAAGAGCGGCGTACGCGGCTGAACCAGGTCCTGGACGGCCTCGTCGCCCTTGGCGAGCCGCAGTTCGCACGGGTCCATCCCGTCGGGGGCGATGGCGATATAGGTCTCGGCGGCGAACTTCTGATCGTCCTCGAAGGCACGCAGCGCGGCCTTCTGACCCGCCGCGTCCCCGTCGAAGGTGAAGATCACCCGGGCGCTGCCGTTGTCCATCAGCAACCGTCGGAGGATCTTGATGTGGTCGCCGCCGAAGGCCGTGCCACACGTGGCGATGGCGGTCGTCACCCCGGCCAGATGACAGGCCATCACATCGGTGTATCCCTCGACGACCACGGCGCGGCTGACCTTGGCGATGTCCTTCTTGGCCAGGTCGACGCCGTACAGCACCTGGGACTTCTTGTAGATCGACGTCTCGGGGGTGTTGAGGTACTTCGGGCCGTTGTCGTCCTCGCGCAGCTTGCGCGCGCCGAAGCCGACGACCTCGCCGGAGATGTCGCGGATGGGCCACATCAGCCGGCCGCGGAAGCGGTCGATGGGACCGCGTCGGCCGTCCTGGGAGAGGCCCGAGAGCAGCAGCTCCTTGTCGGTGAATCCCTTGCCGCGGAGAAAACCGGTGAGGTGGTCCCAGCCGACGGGGCTGTAACCGACACCGAAATGCTCGGCCGCCGCCTGGTCGAAACCGCGCTCCGCGAGGAATTTCCGGCCGATCTCCGCCTCGGGGCCGGACAGCTGATCGACATAGAACTGCGCCGCGATCTTGTGCGCCTCCACCAGGCGGGTGCGCTCGCCACGCTGGCTCGCCGGGTTGTATCCCCCCTCTTCGTAGCGGAGGGTGATGCCCGCCTTGGCGGCGAGCCGCTCGACCGTCTCGGAGAAGGAGAGATGGTCGATCTTCATCACGAAGGCGATGGTGTCCCCGCCCTCCTGGCAGCCGAAGCAGTGGAAGAGACCCTTGCTCGGACTGACCTGGAAGGAGGGGGACTTCTCGTCGTGGAACGGGCAGAGGCCCTTGAGGTTGCCACCGCCCGCGCTGCGCAGCTGAAGGTAGTCGGACACGACGGCGTCGATCGGGACCGCGTCCCGAACCGCCTTCACGTCGTCATCGTTGATCCTGCCGGCCACGCGTGAATTCTACGGGGACGTACCGACACCCACGGACCCGTCCGGTACACGGCCGGTGCCGCCGCGTCCGTCGGACCGGGTCAGGTGCTCAGCGAGCCGAGCGGGACCCCCGGGTCCGCGAGGGCGTCGAGATCCTGCCGGGCACCGGAACGGATGAGGCGCTGGATGTCCTCGGTGACGTCCCACACGTTGACGTTCATCCCGGCGAGCACCCTGCGGTCCTTCAGCCAGAACGCGCAGAACTCCCTCTTTCCGGTGTCGCCCCGCACGACCACCTGGTCGTACGAGCCGGGCGGGGCCCAGCCGGAGTACTCCAGGCCGAGGTCGTACTGGTCGGAGAAGAAGTACGGGATCCGGTCGTAGACGACGTCCTTGCCGAGCATGGCGCGGGCGGCGGCCGGGCCTCCGTTGAGGGCGTTGGCCCAGTGCTCGACGCGGACCCGGTCGGTGGCGAGCGGGGCGCCCCAGCCGGAGACCGGGAAGGTGGCCACGTCCCCGGCCGCGAAGATATCGGGGTCGGAGGTGCGCAGCGCGGCGTCCACGGCGATCCCGCCGCCGTCCGCGCGGTCGGCGAGAGCGAGACCGGCGGCTTCGGCGAGGGCCGTGCGCGGGGCGGCGCCGATCGCGGCGAGCACATCGTGGGCGGGGTAGTCCTCGCCGTCGTCCGTACGGGCCGAGAGGACCATGCCGTCCTGTCCGGTGATCTCGGTGAGCCGGACACCGAAGTGGAACCGTACGCCGTGCTCCCGGTGCAGATCGGTGAACAGCTGACCCAGCTCGGGGCCGATGACCCGCAGGAGCGGGGTCTCCTCGGTCTCGATGACGGTGACCTCGGCGCCGTAGCCGCGGGCCGCCGCGGCGACCTCCAGGCCGATCCAGCCCGCGCCCGCGATCACCAGATGACCGTTGTCGCGGCCGAGGGAGACGAGCACCTGGCGCAGCCGGTCGGAGTGCGCGAGGCGGCGCAGATGGTGGACGCCCGCCAGGTCCGTGCCGGGGATGTCGAGGCGGCGCGGTTCCGCGCCGGTGGCCAGCAGCAGCTTGTCGTACCGTACGGAGGCGCCGTCGCCGAGATGTACGCACCGGGTGTCCCGGTCGATGGAGGTGACGGTCTGGCCGAGATGCAGCTCCACCTGGGCCTGGGCGTACCAGGCGGGCTCGTGCACGAAGACGCTGTCCCGCTCCTCGGAACCGGTCAGATAACCCTTGGACAGCGGCGGGCGTTCATAGGGATGGTCGAGTTCGTCACCGATGAGGATCACCCGGCCGGTAAACCCTTCCGCGCGCAGGGTTTCCGCCGCCTTGGCCCCGGCGAGTCCACCGCCGACGATGACAAATGTCCGATGTGCGTCGACCACTTGATGCCTCCTCTTCGCGCTGCCGCCATCTGCGAGCGTCCCGCACGGAGCGTGATGGCGAAAGAGGGAGCGCTCCACGGGCATGTCTCACTGCTGTGATCCGGCTACTCTCGTGCAACCGATGATCAGGAGCTGTGAGGCATGAGGGGCGCATGTCACTCATTCATTGCACCACCTTCATCGGAGCACCACTCATTGGACCATCCACGGGTGCGCGCGGGCCGCACGGGTGCGCGGTGGTCGCGCAGCGGTGTCAGAGCGGTGATGAGCGGTGGCCGGTGAGCCCCGCGTGCAGGGAACGGGCCGCCGCGTCGGTGAGTGACGCGATCTGGTCGACGATGACGCGTTTGCGCGCCCGGTCGTCAGGAGCGGCGTCGAACAGCGCGCGGAACTGCGGATCGAGGCCCTCGGGGGCGCGGGCCGTGAGCGCGCCCGCCAGTTCGGCCAGCACGATCCGCTGGTCGGCGCGGAGGACCTCCTGTTCGGCGCGCTGCATGACATAGCGGTCGGCGACGGCCTTGAGGACCGCGCACTCGTGCCGGGCCTCGCGCGGGACGACCAGCTCGGCGGCGTACCGGGTGAGCGGGCCCGTGCCGTACGCCCGGCGGGTGGCGCCCTCGGCGGCTTCGCAGAACCGGCCGATGAGCTGGCTGGTGGCGTCCTTCAGCCGGGACTGCGCGACGGCGGAGCCGTCGTAGGCGTGCGGCCACCACTCCTGTGCCATCAGCCGGTCGAGGGCGGCCGACAACTCCCCCGGGTCCGTGCCGGCCGGTACGTAGCGGCCGATGGCCACCGCCCAGATCTCGCTCCGTTCGGACGCGGAGGCGAGCGCGGCGGGGTCGACATGGCCCGCGTGCAGCCCGTCCTCGAAGTCGTGGACGCAGTAGGCCACGTCGTCGGACCAGTCCATGACCTGTGCCTCGAAGCAGGTGCGGTCCGCCGGCGCGCTCTTGCGGACCCAGGTGAAGACCGGCAGATCGTCCTCGTACACACCGAATTTCGCCGAGCCGGGCTCGGTGGGGTGTGCGCCGCGCGGCCAGGGGTATTTGGTGGCGGCGTCCAGTGCGGCCCGGGTGAGGTTGAGGCCGACGCTGATCAGGCCGCCGTCGTCGAAGCCGGCGGATGGGGCCGCGTGTGTGGCCGGGGCCACCGCGTCGGACCGGACGAAACGTTTCGGCTCGATACGGGTCAGCAGCCTCAGCGACTGCGCGTTGCCCTCGAAGCCGCCGCAGTCGGCGGCGAAGTCGTTGAGCGCCTGCTCGCCGTTGTGGCCGAAGGGCGGGTGACCCATGTCATGGGAGAGACACGCGGCCTCGACGAGATCCGGGTCGCAGCCCAGCGCCGCGCCGAGCTCGCGGCCGACCTGGGCGCACTCCAGGGAGTGGGTCAGCCGGGTACGGGGGCTGGCGTCCCACTCCTGGCTGCGGGATCCGGGCGTCACCACCTGGGTCTTGCCCGCGAGCCTGCGCAGCGCGGAGGAGTGCAGTACGCGCGCCCGGTCGCGCTGGAACTCGGTGCGGCCCGGACGCTTGTCGGGTTCGGGTGCCCAGCGCTCGGTGGCCGCGTCGTCGTACCCATGGGCCGGTTCCGGGAAGTGCGGTGCGGTGGTGTCGGTGGTGCCTGCCATGCACCGAAGGTAACCGGCGCGGGTGACAGGTGCGGGAAGCCGGCGCGGCTTCCCGCACGGGCGTCGCCGACTCGCCGGAACCGCTGGACGATACGCCGCATCCTTACCAGGAAGATCGAATATGTGACCACGTGCGAGTGTGTGGAAGTGACCGCGCGGGTGCGTGGGAGAGGAGAGAACTCGATGAACAAGCCGCTGAGGCGTATCGCCATCTTCTGCGGGGTGCTCGTACTCGCCCTGCTGGTGCGGGCCAACTGGCTTCAGTTCGTCCAGAGCGACAGCCTCGCCAACCACGAGAACAACCGCCGGGTGAAGATCGCCCAGTTCTCGCAGCCGCGCGGGGACATCATCGTGGGAGACCGGCCGGTCACCGGCTCGCGGGAAGTCAGGGACGCGGAGTTCACCTACCGGCGGATCTTCAGCGAGGGGCCGATGTACGCCCCCGTCACCGGCTACGCCTCGCAGGCCCAGGGCATGTCCCTGCTGGAGAAGACGTACGACAAGGTACTCAGCGGACAGGACGACCGGTTCGCCTTCGGGCGCGCCCTGGACGTCCTCACCGGCGAGAAGCCACGCGGCGGTGATGTGATCACCACCATCGACGCGAAGGCGCAGAAGGCCGCCTACAAGGGGCTGACCGGCCTCGGCGCCCGGGGCGCGGTCGTCGCCCTCGATCCACGGACCGGCAAGGTCCTCTCGCTCGTCTCCACGCCCTCCTACGATCCTTCCGTCTTCGCGGGACTGTCCTTCGAGGAAGGCGACAAGTTCAAGGCGCTCGACGCCGACAAGAGCAAGCCGCTGGCCAACCGCGCGCTGCGGGAGACCTATCCGCCCGGCTCCACGTTCAAGATCCTGACGGCCGCCGCGGCCCTGGAGCACGGCGTGGTCACGGACATCGACGCCCCTTCCGACGCCGAGTCCCCGTATCCCCTGCCGCTCTCCAACAACAAGATCGGCAGTGAGGCGGGCGACGAGGTGTGCGACAGGGCCTCGCTGAAGACCGCCATGCAGTACTCCTGCAACAACGTCTTCCTCGACGCGGCGGCCAAGGTGGGCGCGGCCAAGATGCGGGAGACAGCGGAGAAGTTCGGGTTCAACGCCGACGTCTACTCCGACGACTTCGGGGACATGCTGGCCACCAAGAGCCTCTACCCCGACAAGCTGGACCGGCCGGGGACCGCGCTGACCGGCATGGGCCAGGGCAGTCTCACCAGCACCCCGATGCAGATGGCCATGGTGACCGCGGCCCTCGCCAACGGCGGCAAACTGATGCAGCCCTACATCGTGGAGGAGCTGCGCGGCCCCGATCTCTCCACCCTGGAGAAGCACGAGCCCGTGATGAAGAGCCGGGCCGTCTCCAAGGACACCGCCGAACAGGTGCGGGAGATGATGGAGTTCACCGCCGAGGAGGGCAGCGCGAAGAGAGCGCTGATCGACGGCGTCACGGTCGGCGGGAAGACCGGCACCGCGCAGCGCGGGGTCGATGTCAGCGAGGAAGTGCCGTACGGCTGGTTCGTCTCCTACGGTCAGAAGGGCGACGCCTCCGTCGCGGTCGCTGTCTTCATCGACCCCACGGATATGGACATCTCCCGTGCGGACATCTCCGGCGGCAAGCTCGGCGCTCCGATCGCGAAGAGCGTCATGAAGGCCGTACTCGACGGGTGAACGCCGCTCTCACCGGGGCTCGCGGGAGCGGGACCAGGGGAGGCGGGGGTGTCGCCGCGGGTATCTCTGCGGGTTCCGTCCCGTGCGACATGGCTGAGCTGGTGACCGAGTCGCTCGGCGATCCGGGTGAACAACTGCCCCGCGGTGTCGAAGGGGAACGGCTCCTCGTCCCATAACTCGCGCGTGGCCGGTGCGGGGGGTGGTGGGGGTGTGGGGGGTTGTGGGGGTGACATGCGGTGGTGTGCCGGCTCCGTCATGAACCGATCGTGGCGGGTCCTGATTGCCGGAGGGTTGCGCGGTGGTGACGGTGGTTCTCCCCCATCTCACCGGCGGCGCGGGGGCGTTGTCAGACCCGTCACTTACTGTAATGACAGTTCGGAGCCAGAAGGTCGGGGAGGGGTCCTGCCATGGGCTGGATCGAGACAACGGGCGGGTATCGGACTGCCAAGCCGGCTGCGGGCGGTGGGCCTCACCACCGGCGCGCAGCGGGTCGAGGCGCTGACGGACGCGGCGGCGGACCGCCGCCATGACGTGCTGGGCCGGCTGCTGCCCGCCGACCCCGGCGGCTTCGCCCTGGCCTGGCCGGCCGCGGCGGTCTACGCGTCGGCGGCGACCGAATCCCTGCTGGTGGCGGCCTGGACACCAGCGGACATATCCGCGAACTGATCGGCGCCGTCGATCGTCGTACAGAGCAGAGAGCGGGATGAACGGGGAATCCGGGACCACCCAGGGGAGACCATGCCACTGCCGAAGCTGTCACGCCTGCGTACGCCAGGGCCGCGTACGTCACGGCTGCGCGCACTACGGCTGCGTGCTTTCCAGCTCACGCGGCGTCGCCGGAGACACCTCGTGCAGGCCGTCATGCTCGGGTGCGTACTCGCGCTGGCGCCCGCGACGTGGATGCACGCGGTCGCGGACAGCCGGATCCGTACGGTCGCCGACGTGCCGGCGCGGGACGTGGCCGTGGTCTTCGGGGCCGGGCTGTGGTCCGGCCGGCCGACGCCGTATCTCGCGCACCGCCTCGACACGGCGGCGGAGCTGTATCGCACGGGGAAGGTGAAGGTCGTGCTGGTGACCGGGGACAACAGCCGGGAGGAGTACGACGAGCCGAACGCGATGCGGACGTATCTGGTCGCGCGCGGAGTGCCGGACGACCGGATCGTCAGCGACTACGCGGGGTTCGACACCTGGGACTCCTGCGTACGGGCCAAGAAGATATTCGGGGTCGACCGGGCGGTGCTGGTGACACAGGGGTTCCATGTCCGGCGTGCGGTGGCGCTCTGCGGGGCGGCGGGGGTCGAGTCGTACGGCGTCGGTGTCGCGGAGCCGCATGACGCGACCTGGTACTACGGCGGGATACGGGAGGTGTTCGCCTCGGGGAAGGCGGCGGCGGAGGCGGTGCTCCGGCCGGATCCCATGTTCCTCGGACCGGCCGAGACGGGGGTGGCAGAGGCACTGGCGGCGGGCGGCGGCGCCCGCTGACGCCTGATGTGGCGACCCCCATCCGGGCCCGGTCAGCGCGGGCGAATATGGGCGAGCCAGTCGCCGTCGGCGATCAGCCGCCCGTGCGCCCGTAGCGCGCGGGCGACGCGTGGCGCCGCGAAATACACCCAGGCCCTGACTGGAGTGCCGTCCGCCCGCAGGACGTCGCGGGCCACCCGTACGTACAGGTTGCGCGGATCGTCGGGGGCCTCGTACCCCTCCAACTCGTCGAGTGCGGTGAGCAGTTCGTCATACTCCCCCGGCTTCGCCGCGACGAGCTCGCCGACGACCGTACCGGAGGCGACCGCGCCAGGGGCGGCCGTACCGGCGGCCTCGATCGCGTACGGATAGCCGGGGCCGTCGTACAGCAGCGCTCCCGCCAGCCTGGCCGGTTCCTCTTCGGCCAGGCGTCCGCGCAGGCAGAGGTCGTGATGGGGCCCGCCGGGCCGCAGCGTGCCGTAGACGAAGAACGGAAGCCCGCCCCCGGACTCGCTCCCGGCCCCGGACTCGGCCCCGACCCTCATGGTGCGACGGTCTCCTCGGCGATCCACGCCAGATACTCGGCGCTCCCCCGCACCACCGGCGTGGCGATGATCTCCGGTGTCTCGTAGTCGTGGGCCTCCTTCAGATGGGCCTCCAGCGCGTCATAACGGGCGGCGGTGGTCTTGAAGAGGATCTGCCACTCCTCGCTGGTCTCGATCGCGCTCCGCCAGCGGTACACGGAGGTGACCGGCGCGGAGATCTGCGCGCAGGCGGCGAGACCGGCCTCGATCACGCCCCGGGCGAGTAGCTCCGCCTTGTCGGCACTGTCGGTCGTGGTCAGTACGGTCAGACACTCGGCGAGCGGCACGAGCGGACTCCTTCGGGTTCCGGACGATCGGTGGAGGGCCGGGGGACTTTACACCGCGAGAGCCGCGAACTGCGAGGCGTACAGCCGCGCGTACGCGCCCTCCGCCGCCAGCAGCTCGTCGTGCGAGCCCTGTTCGACGATCGCGCCGTTCTCCATCACCAGGATCACGTCCGCGTCCCGGATCGTGGAGAGCCGGTGTGCGATCACAAAGCTCGTACGGCCCGACCGCAGGGAGGACATGGCCCGCTGGATGAGGACTTCGGTGCGGGTGTCCACCGAGCTGGTCGCCTCGTCCAGGACCAGGATGGCCGGTTCGGCGAGGAACGCCCGTGCGATGGTGAGGAGTTGCTTCTCGCCCGCGCTGAGTCCCGCGCCCTCCTCGTCCACGACCGTGTCGTAGCCGTCGGGGAGCGTACGGATGAACCGGTCCGCGTGCGTGGCGCGCGCCGCCGCGACGACGCGTTCACGCGAGACGTCACCGGGCACGCCGTACGCGATGTTGTCCGCGATCGTCCCGCCGAAGAGCCAGGTGTCCTGGAGGACCATGCCGATCCCCGACCGCAGTTCCTCCCTCGGGATCCGCGCGATGTCGACGCCGTCGAGCGTGATCCGGCCGCCCGTCACCTCGTAGAACCGCATCAGCAGATTGACCAACGTGGTCTTGCCCGCGCCGGTCGGTCCGACGATGGCGACCGTCTGGCCCGGCTCCACGACGAGCGACACGTCCTCGATGAGCGGCTTCGCCGGCTCGTACCGGAACGACACCTTCTCGAACGAGACCGTCCCAGGACCTGTGCCCGGGTCCGGGTCCGAGGCCGGGTCCGAGGCCGGGTCCGAGGCCGGGTCCGCCGAGCCTCTCTGTGTGCCTGTGCCCGTATGTGTACCCATGCCTGCGCCCGTACGTGTGTCTGTGCCTGTGCCGGTACCTGTGCCCGCCGCCGGGGACGACTCCTCCTCCGCGTCCAGCAGTTCGAAGACCCGCTCGGCGGAGGCGACGCCCGACTGGAGGAGGTTGGCCATGGAGGCGAGCTGGGTGACCGGTCCGTTGAACTCGTACGAGTACTGGACGAATGCCTGGACATCGCCGATGGACAGCGTCCCCGAGGCGACCCGCAGCCCGCCCACCACCGCGATCAGCACATAGGTCAGATTGCCGACGAAGCTCAGCGCGGGCTGGATGACCCCCGAGATGAACTGTGCCCGGAAACTCGCCTCGTAGAGCTCCTCGTTGTGCTCCTCGAAGGTACGGACGGCCTCCCGCTTCCGGCCGAAGACCAGCACCTCGGCGTGGCCGGTGTACATCTCCTCGACATGACCGTTGAGCCGGCCGGTGACGGCCCACTGCCTGACGAACTGCGGCTGGGCACGCTTACCGATCCGTACCGCCGCCAGGACCGACACCGGCACGGTCGCCAGGACGATCAGCGCCAGCGACGGTGAGATCCAGAACATCATCGCCAGCACGCCGACGAGCGTCAGCACACCGCGCACCATCTGGCCGAACGCCTGCTGCATGGTCTGGGTGATGTTGTCGATGTCATTGGTGGTGCGGGAGAGGACTTCGCCGCGCGGCTGTTTGTCGAAGTACGAGAGCGGCACCCGGGACAGCTTCGTCTGCGCCTCTTCGCGCAGCCGGTAGCCGGCCCGCTGGACGACCTCCATCGTCAGCCGCATCTGCACCCAGCTGAGGGCGGCGGAGGCGGCGGTCAGGGAGAGGACGACGGCGAGGACCCGTGCCACCGCCGGGTAGTCGACACCATGCGGACCACCGGCACCGGAGACCACCAGATCGGTGGCGTGGCCGAGGATCTTCGGAAGGACGACGGCGAGCGCGACGGCGGCCGTTCCGGTGGCGAGCACGCCCAGCAGCAGCGCCCTTTCGGGCGCCATCATCCGCAGCAGACGGACGGCGGACCGGCGGAAGTCCAGGGAGCGTTCGAGGGACGGTCCCGCGACCGTACCGGGGCCACGCTGTGGCGCGGGCCGCCGGCGTTCGGGAGCGCTCATGCGGCTTCCTCCTTGCTGACCTGGGAGAGGACGATCTCCCGGTAGGTGTCGTTGTCCCGCATGAGCTGTTCGTGGGTACCGGTGCCGACGACCCGGCCCTCGTCGAGGACCACGATCCGGTCGGCGCCGCGGATGGTGGAGACGCGCTGGGCGACGATCACCACGGTCGCTCCCGCGGTCTCTTCGGCCAGCGCCGCCCGGAGCGCCGCGTCGGTGGTGTAGTCCAGCGCCGAGAACGAGTCGTCGAAGAGATAGATCTCGGGGCGGGCGACCAACACCCGTGCGATGGCGAGACGTTGGCGCTGTCCGCCGGAGAGATTCGCGCCGCCCTGGGCGACCGGCGCGTCCAGGCCCTCTTCCAGCGCGGCCACGAATCCGGCCGCCTGGGCGGTCTCCAGCGCCCGCCACAGCTCGTCGTCGGTCGCGTCCGGTTTGCCGTAACGCAGGTTGGAGGCGACCGTTCCGGAGAAGAGGTACGGCTTCTGCGGTACGAATCCGACCGTACGGGCGAGCAGGGCCGGGTCCATGGCCCGGATGTCGGTGCCCCCGATCCGTACCTCGCCCTCGGTCGTGTCGAGCAGTCTCGGCACCAGATTGAGCAGGGTGGTCTTGCCGCTGCCCGTGGAGCCGACGACGGCGGTCGTACGGCCGGGAAGCGCGGTCAGATCGACCGCGCGCAGCACGGGCTCCTCGGCTCCGGGATAGCGGAATCCGGCGCCCCTGATCTCCAGCCGGCCGGCCTCGGCGGGCTGAGCCCCGGACGGACCGGCCCCGGACAGCTGAGGCACGGACAGCCGAGCCCCTGACGGACCGGACAGCCGAGCCCCGGACAACGCGGCCCCCGGCATCTGGGCCCCGGACAACGCGGCTCCCGACATCTGGGCCCCGGACGGCTCGGTCTCCAGGACCTCCTGGATGCGCTCGGCGCTCACCGCCGCGCGCGGCAGCTGCATCAGCAGAAAGACCGTCATCATCACGGCCATCAGAATCTGCATCAGATAGCTGAGGAAGGCGATCAGCGAACCGGCCTGCAACGCACCCGAGTCGAGGCGATGACCGCCGACCCAGACAATCGTGACGGTCGCGAGCTCCCACACCAGTACGACCGTCGGCAGCATCACGGACGTGAGCCGCCCGGTCCGCAGGGCGACGGTCATCAGCTCCCGGTTGGCACGGGCGTACCGCCGCTGCTCGTGCGTGTCGCGCACGAAGGCCCGGATGACCCGCACCCCCGTGATCTGCTCCCGCATCATCCGGTTGACCTGGTCGATACGCCGCTGCATGCCCTGGAAGAGGGGTGGCATCCGCCGGACGATCAGGCCGAGACAGCCGCCGAGCAGCGGTACGAAGATCAGCAGCAGCAGCGAGAGCGGCACATCCTGCCTGACGGCCATCGCGATCCCGCCGACACAGGTCAGCGGGGCCGCGACCAGCATGGTCAGCCCGATCCCCGTCAGCGTCTGGACCTGCTGGACGTCATTGGTCGTGCGGGTGATCAGCGAGGCGGCGCCGAACCGGCCCATCTCCCGGACGGAGAAGTCCTGCACCCGGGAGAAGACGGCGGACCGCAGATCGCGGCCGGCGCCCATCGCGACCCGGGCCCCGAAGTACACGGCCGCCCCGGCGGCGAGGATCTGGAGCAGGGTGACGGCGAGCATCACACCGCCCGTGGACAGCACATGGCCGGTGTCACCGGTCAGCACACCGTTGTTGATGATGTCGGCGTTGAGGGTGGGCAGATAGAGCGTGGACAGCGTCTGGATCAGCTGGAGCAGGACGACCAGGGCGAGCGTCCCCGTGTAGGGGCGCAGCCGGTCGCCCAGCAGGCGGATCAGGACAGACATCTCTTGTGTCCCCCGTGTTCGAAGTGGGTGGGCGGCGCGGCCGTCGTCAACCGGCGTACGGGCGGGCGGCCTTGGCCTCGCGCAGCGCCAGCCCCCACCAGGCGAGCCGGTCGAGCATCGTCCGCGCGGCGGCGTCGCACTCCGCGGGGTCCCGGTGCCGGCCCTCGGCGTCGAAGTGCGCGTAGGCGTTGTGGAAGGAGACCGTGTCCCGGATGGTGACGGCGTGCATCTCGGCGAAGACCTGGCGCAGTTGCTCGACGGCGCGCAGTCCGCCGGACATCCCGCCGTAGGAGACGAAGCCGACGGGCTTGGCCTGCCATTCGACGAAGTGCCAGTCGATCAGCGCCTTGATGGCGGCGGGGAAGGAGTGGTTGTACTCGGGGGTGAGGACGACGAAGGCGTCGGCGGCTGCCAGCACAGGTGTGACCTTGTCGAGTTCCGCTTGTACGGCGGGTCCTGGGCGGGAGGAGAGGGGGGCCGACAGGTCGGTGTCGGCGAGATCGACGAATGTGGTGGTGAAGTCCTGGTGCTCGGTGGCCCGGGAGAGGAACCAGTCGGAGACGACGGGGCCGAAGCGGCCTTCGCGGTTACTGCCCAGGATGACGGCGAGCCGCAGCCTGCCATCGTTCTCGGCGTGTCCGGGCAGGGCTGTGATCGCGGATTCCCGCGTGGTGAGGTCCATGGGAAGAGCGTCGTACTTCAACCATGGTTCAGGTCAAGTTACCCTGGCCGGCATGACGCATCTCGCCTGGAACGCCAAGGAAGCCACCGTCGGTGAACTGGCCGAACGCAGCGGCGTCGCCCCCTCCGCGCTGCGCTTCTACGAACGCGAGGGGCTGATCGGCAGCCGCCGCACGACCGGGAACCAGCGCCGCTACAGCCGGGACACGCTCCGCCGGGTCGCCTTCATCCGTACCTCGCAGCGCCTCGGCATCCCGCTCGCCACGATCCGTGACGTCCTGGCGCTGCTTCCGGAGGACCGTACGCCCACGCGGGAGGACTGGGCGCGGATCTCCGAGTGCTGGCGCGACGACCTCCACCGGCGCATTCGTACGCTGCGACGGCTGCGCGACAACCTCGCGGACTGCATCGGCTGCGGCTGTCTGTCGCTGGACCGCTGCGTGCTCTCCAACCCCGGCGACGAACTGGCGGCGCACGGTCCGGGGCCGCATCGGCTGATGGAGGACTGAACTGATCGAGACTGACCGATCGAGTCGAGGACTGAGTCCGGGGCGCCGTCCCTCCGTACCTCCGTACCTCCGTACCTCCGTGCTCTGTGCTCTGTGCTCTGTGCGCTCTCCACGCTCTCCGTGCTCTGTGCGCTCTCCGCGCTCCCGGGCCCGCGGGCGACCGGCATACCGTGTGGCGCATGACGACTTCCGCTACCGCACCACAGCTGCTGATAGAGGTCGACGGCCGGCCCGCCACCGAGGCCGACCTGCGGCTCCGCGCGCTCGACACCTACGGGCACTTCACCGCCATGCAGATCAGGGACGGCCGGGTACGCGGTCTCGACCTCCATCTCGCCCGGCTGGACGCCTCGACCCGGGAGCTGTTCGGCGCGGGCCTGGACGGCGAGCGCGTACGTGCCCTGCTCCGGCACGCGCTCGGTGACATACGGGACGCCTCGGCGCGGGTCTACGTGCACTGGCCCGACGGGGCGGCTGAGGCGAGCCTGATGGTGACGGTACGGCCGCCCGCGGCCCCGGACGGCCGGGCGCGGAGCCTGATGTCCGTCCCGTATCTGCGCCCGGTCGCGCACGTCAAGCATCTGGGCGGCTTCGCCCAGGTCCACTACGGGCGGGTGGCCAGGAAGGCGGGCTTCGACGACGCGCTGCTGACCGGCGAGAACGGGGTGGTGGCCGAGGCCGCGATCGCCAATATCGCCTTCTGGGACGGCGACGCGGTGGTCTGGCCGGACGCGCCGGTCCTGACCGGTATCACCATGGCGCTGGTGGAGCCCCGTCTCCCGGCCGCCGGTCTGCCTTCGGTACGCCGTGAGGTCACCCTGACGGACCTGTCCCGGTACCGGGCGGCCCTGGTCACCAACTCGCACGGGATCGCCCCGGTGGGCCGGATCGACGACACGGTCTTCCCGGGGGACGCGGCGCTGCTGAAGAGGGTGACCGAGTTGTACGACGGGGTGGAGTGGGACCGCGTCTGAGCGACGGAACAGCCTCGTACCGGGACCGGAGCGGGCTTCCCGGCGTCGTCGCCCGCGCCGCGCCGGGTCACCCGTTCGGCGCGGCACGGGCGGCGACGCCGACGGCCTCCGCCGCTCCGCCGTGACCTGCGACGACACCGGCGCGCGGGCCCGGCACCCGGCCCCCGCGGGGCCAATCTGATCGCCCCTCAGCAGGCGTGCGCGCCCCGGGGCGCCTTATCTCGGAGGAAGACGAGTACCGCGCTGTCGCCAGCCTCGGAGGATGCCACCATGCCCACCACCGCCCGCCTGATGACCGGAACCGCCCTGGCAGCCGCCTCGATAGCACTGACCGTCGCGGGCACCACGGCGGCTGCCGCCGGGGACCGCGACGGTGGCTGGGACGGCGTCCGTGACGACGGCCGGGAGGGAAGTTGGGACGGCGGGCCCGACAGCGGACCCGACAGCGGCAGGGACGACGGGCGTGACCGTGGGAAGCCGGCCCGGCTGGAGCTGTCCCCCAAGTTCGTACGCCCCGGTACCACCGTCGTCGCCAGGACCGCCGCCTGCGGACGCGGAGGCAACGGCCGGGGCTTCGCCCAGTCCGTCGGCGCCGGGGACTTCCGACTCGATCGCGCCGCCCCCAAGGACGCCGTGGCCGGAGAGTTCCGGGTGGCGCGCCACGCCAGGACCGGAACCCACACCATTCGCGTGCGGTGTGACAACGGCAGAGAGGCCCGCGGCGAGCTCTTCGTGGAGCACGGCGGGCCGAGCGGCCATGTGAAAACCGGGGTCGGCGGCAGCGTCGCCCCCGACACCCCCCAGATCGCGGCGGGCGTGGCCACTCTGGCCGCAGCCGCCGTCGGCGGGACCTGGCTCCTGCGTCGCCGGGCGAGCGGCGCGCAGGCAAGCTGACGGGCCGGCCTCCACCGCCCCGGTCCCGCCCCGCGTCCCCGTCCCCGTCACGCTCATCGCTGACGGGGGCGGGGAACCTCTCCCCTCACAGATCCAGAAGCCGTCCGCACGACCGGAAAGACGACCAGCGGGCCGTCCGCACGACCGGAAGCACGGGAAACGAAAACACGGGAAACCAACACGGGAGAACAGAACTGATGACCGCCAGGGCCAGGCGCAGAGTCAGAGGCATGTACGGAGCCGGGTGCGGGTGCGGCGCCATATGCGGAGGAGGCGGCAGAGCCGCGTGCGCGTGCGGAGCCGGGGGCCGGACCAGAGGCGGAGGCTCGGGCTGGCTGATAGCCATTCCCGTCTGTGTCGGGATCTGGCTCGTCCAGAACGGCTCGGAGCCCGTGACCCCGCCCACGCCGAGCGCCGCGGAGGCCTTCGCCGCGGGCCCCGGCAGCCACACCGAGGCCGCCGCCGCTCCGCTGCGGCCCTCGGCCCCGGTGCGTCTGAGCATCCCCGAGATCTCGGTGAACGCGCAGGTCCTCGGGCTGGGGCTGGGACGCGACGGCAGCCTCGTCGTACCGCCGTCCGCCATCCGGAACATCGTGGGCTGGTACAAGGACGGCGCCACCCCGGGCGCCAAGGGGACCGCGGTCGTCGCCGGTCATGTCGACAACGCGCAAGGACCCGCCGTCTTCTACGAGCTGGGCACCCTCAAGAAGGGCCATCACATCGAGGTGACCCGGGCGGACGGCCGTACCGCCGTCTTCACGGTCGACGCGCTTGAGGCCTACGACAACGCCGATTTCCCCGACCGCAAGGTGTACGGGGCCACGGACCGTGCGGAGCTACGGGTGATCACCTGCGGGGGCGGCTTCTCCAAGAAGGGCGGCTACCAGGGCAATGTCGTGGCGTACGCGCATCTCGTCGGCACGAGATAGCACCGGGGAACAGCACCGGGCAGGGCCCCGGTCCCGCCAACACGCTCCCGCCCCACTCCCGCCCCGCCCCACTCCCGCCTCGCTCCCGCCGGCGCGCTCATGCCTTCCACTGGTCGAACGCGAGCTTCGCGACCAGCGAGAACACCACCACCAGCAGCACCCCGCGCACGAACTCGCTCCCCTTGCGGAGCGCCATCCGCGCCCCGATCATCCCGCCCGCCAGATTGAACACCGCCATCAGCGCGGCCAGTTGCCACAGCACGGTGCCCTGGTAGGCGAACATCACGAGCGCGCCGGCGTTCGTGCAGACGTTCACGATCTTCGCGGTGGCGGAGGCCGTGACCAGATCGAGATGGAGTACGGCGGTGAGCGCGAGCACAAGAAACGTTCCTGTACCGGGTCCGAACAGCCCGTCGTAGAAGCCGATCCCGCCGCCGACCAGCACGATCGCGGTGACCGTACGCGCCCGGGTGACCGGGCCGCCCGCCCGCGTCCCGCCGAAGGACGGCCGCAGCAGGACGAAGGCGGCCACACCGAGCAGCACCACCATGATCACGGGCCGGAACACCTCGCTGCTGATCCCCGCCGCGAAGAAGGCACCGGTCATCGAGCCGGCGAGGGCCACGAGCCCGATCCGTACGGCCGTCCTCACCTCGACCGGTGCCTTGCGCAGATAGGTCACCGCCGCGCCCGAGGTACCGACGATGGCGACCGCCTTGTTGGTGCCGAGGATGTGCGCGGCGGGTACGTGCGGCAGTCCGAGGAGCATCGCGGGCAGGAGCAGCAGCCCGCCCCCGCCCACCACCGCGTCGATCCAGCCGGCCGCCCCGGCGGCGAGGCAGAGCACAACGAGCATGGCCAGCGATATGTCGGGCATGATCGCGACCCTATGGACGGGATGTGTGCCCCGTCCATGGATCAAGGGAGAGTGTGAGATAAACGGGCCTCCCAGCCTCCACCCTCGGTCTGACCGGCCTCCACGCTCGGGCCTCCCGGCCTCCACGCTCGCTCTTCCCTGCCTCCTCGCTCGGTCTGCCCGGCCTCCACACTCAGCCGGCGAACGACCGGAATCCCGACTTCTCACCGCTCGTTCAGACGGCGGCCATTCATATCCCCTAGGCTCCTGCGACGCGCGACCCCGTGACGTCGGCCGGCGCCCCGGGGCGGTCACGACACCACCATGGAGCGACCAGTGGAACGTCGCAGTTTCCTGCGCGGAGCGGTCATCGGCACCTCGGCCGCGGCTTTCGGCGGCACCCTGTGGCGCGGCGCCGCCTACGCCGCGCCCGCCCAGCCCGGCGCGGGCCCCTACGGAGCACTCGGCACGGCGGACGCCAACAACATCCGTCTGCCCGCCGGATTCACCAGCCGGGTCATCGCCCGGTCGGGGCAGCAGGTCCCCGGCACGTCGTACAGCTGGCACAGCGCCCCGGACGGCGGCGCCTGTTACGCCGACGGCACCGGCTGGATCTATGTCTCCAACTCGGAGATCAACCCGTCGGGCGGCGCGAGCGCCGTCCGCTTCTCCTCGACCGGCGCGATCACCGCCGCGTACCGGATCCTCTCCGGCACCCGGCAGAACTGCGCGGGCGGCACGACTCCGTGGAACACCTGGCTCTCGTGCGAGGAGGTGGACCTCGGCTATGTCTACGAGACCGACCCGTGGGGCGTGAAGGCGCCGGTACGCCGCGACGCGATCGGCCGCTTCAAGCACGAGGCCGCCGCCGCGGACCCCGTACGCAGGACCATCTATCTCACCGAGGACACCACCGACGGCTGCTTCTACCGCTTCACGCCCACCACGTGGGGCGATCTGTCGGCGGGCCGTCTCGAAGTGCTCGTCGCCGGTACGAGCACGAGCGGCCCGGTGAGCTGGGCGACGGTCCCCGACCCGAGCGGCGCCTCGACGGCCACCCGCAACCAGGTGTCGGGCGCCAAGCGCTTCAACGGCGGCGAGGGCTGCTACTACACCGACAACACCTGCTGGTTCACGACCAAGGGCGACAACCGGGTCTGGCAGTACAACGTGGCCGCGGGGACCATCGAGCTGGCCTACGACGACTCGCTCGTCTCCGGCTCGGCGCCGCTGACGGGCGTCGACAATGTCACCGGCTCCTCCTCCGGCGACCTCTTCGTCGCGGAGGACGGCGGGAACATGGAGATCTGTGTGATCACCCCTGACGATGTCGTCGCGCCGTTCCTGCGGATCGGCGGCCAGTCCGGCTCGGAGATCACCGGACCGGCCTTCTCCCCCGACGGCAAGCGGCTCTACTTCTCCAGCCAGCGCGGTACCAGCGGGAGTTCGTCCGGCGGTATCACCTACGAGGTCACCGGGCCGTTCCGGGCGTAGAGCCCCGCCGCGTGACCGCCGCCCCGCAGCAGGGCGGCGCCCAGCGGGGTGAGGGTGTGCAGGACGGCGTTGCCGTGCCGAAGGGTGACGACGAGCCCCGCCTCGCGCAGGACGCAGGCGTGCTGGCTGGCAGAGGCGAGCGACACGCCGGTTCTGCGGGCCAGCTCGCTCGTCGTCGAGCCGTGCTCGATGGCACGCAGAACGGCCGAACGCGTATGCCCGACGAGCCGGCCGAGCGTGGGTCCGCCACGCTCCGTGACGGCGGGCGCGTCGGAATGTGTGACGGGATAGACCAGGACGGGCGGCAGCGTGGGGTCGCGGTGGACGACCGGCGTGGAGCGGCAGAAGAACGACGGCTGGAGCAGCAGCCCCCGCCCGTTCAGGCGCAGTTCGCGGTCCACCGGGTAGTCGGCCTCCAGCACCGGGGAGCGCCAGCGCAGCATCGGCGGCAGCGTGGAGAGCAGTTCGTCCGCGCCGCCGTCGAGCAGCGCGCGGCCGCGCAGCGCCCGGTCCGCCTCGGCCCTCGCCCGGATATGGGGCCAGTACGGCTCGACGGCGGCCCGGTGGTACGTACGCAGCGTCTCGACGAGCCGGCCGAGGCGGCGCGGGCCGCCGTCGGCGAGCGGGGCCAGCCGTCCACCCGGGTCTCTGCCGCGCTCATTGCCCGCGGCGAGCAGGGTCAGTTCGGCGTGGATTCTTTCCCGCGGGGTGGCGTGCAGTGCCTCAAGGCCCGCTTCCAGGCCCGCGTCAAAGCCGAGCCGCCCCTGAGCAGGCGTCAGGAAATCCGGGAAATAACCGCGTTGTGGAACGAGCGCGGAGAGCAGACCTGTTTCACCATTCAACCGGGTCCGCGTTTCCCTGCGCCATTCCCCGTAGGCGAGCGGACCGCGCCGGTCTCTTATTCGATGAAAGCTGAGAATCGTTTCCCACAGCGGGTCGGGCCCGGCGGCCATCCGGACCCCGCCGAGGTCCTTCCCGGTGAAATGAATACGCAGCATCAAATCTCCACCTGTTGCGTCCACTATCTCCCCAGCAACCCTCAGCACTGAGTATGCAGGTCGTCACGGGCTGTTACCACGGTGTTTCGGCCACAGTTGAAACGCTTCGCGGTAGCGAGCGCGAAGCGAAAAGCTGTACCTCGTCGGGCATGAAACCTGGACCACCGAATAGGCGTGGCGAAGGCCGTGGGGGGCTTTGCCCGCTCGGCGGCGGTCGGTCGAGGTTGCGGCTCCATGTCCGGCCCGCATAAAAGGAGCGCGACCGGTGGGTGGGGATCCACCGGTCGCGCTCCAGCTGTTACCCGCCGTTACCCGGCGGACAATTCAACACGGCACTCACCACCCGCACATGACGAAGGGGCGGGCACCTCCGCACAAGGTGCCCGCCCCCTCTCTGTGCCCCGGAGCCGCCCCGCCGGTCCGGCGAGGGTCAGGGATCAACCGGCAATGCGGCTCCGGTGTTCAGTGGAAATCCCCCACTTTCTCTCGGGAGTCACCAGAACTCCTCGGGAGACGTCGGACGCCCTCGCGGACGCCGTGGCGGACGTCCTCTCGGACGTCATCGGGGATCATCGGGAATCGCTGCCGGCCGACGACGCCGCCGCGCGGCCCGCCTCCAGCCGTGCCACCGGGATCCGGAACGGCGAGCAGGAGACGTAGTCCAGACCCACATCGTGGAAGAAGTGCACCGACTCCGGGTCGCCGCCGTGCTCACCGCAGACGCCGAGCTTGAGCCCCGGCCGGGTGGCCCGGCCCGCCTCCGCCGCGCTCCGCACGAGCGCGCCGACACCGTCCCGGTCGATCGTCTCGAACGGGGAGACCCCGAAGATGCCCTTCTCCAGGTACGCCGTGAAGAAGCTCGCCTCCACATCGTCGCGGGAGAAGCCCCAGACGGTCTGGGTGAGGTCGTTCGTACCGAACGAGAAGAACTCCGCCGCCTCCGCGATCTGCCCGGCGGTCAGCGCGGCACGCGGCAGCTCGATCATCGTGCCGAGCGCCAGGGTGAGTTCGACCCCGGTGGCCCGCTCGACCTCGGCGATGACCCGCTCGGCCTCGTCCCTGACGATCTCCAGCTCCTGGACCGTACCGACGAGCGGGATCATGATCTCCGGGCGCGGATCGGCCTTGGCGTTCTTGCGCTCGGCCGCCGCCTCCGCGATGGCGCGTACCTGCATGGCGAACAGCCCGGGGATGACCAGGCCCAGCCGTACCCCGCGCAGACCGAGCATCGGGTTCTGCTCATGAAGCTTGTGCACGGCCTGGAGGAGGCGCAGATCGTTCTCGTTGTGGTCCTTGCGGGCCTCGGCGAGGGCGACCCGCACCGACAGTTCGGTGATGTCGGGCAGGAACTCGTGCAGCGGCGGGTCGAGCAGCCGGACCGTCACCGGCAGGCCGTCCATCGCCTCGAACAGCTCGATGAAGTCCTTCTTCTGGAGCGGCAGCAGCGCCCCCAGCGCCTCTTCCCGCTCGTCGTCCGTGTCGGCGAGGATCAGCTTCTCGACCATCGCGCGGCGCTCGCCCAGGAACATGTGCTCCGTACGGCACAGTCCGATGCCCTGCGCCCCGAAGCGGCGGGCGCGCAGCGCGTCCTCGGCGTTGTCGGCGTTGGCGCGCACCCGCAGCCTGCGGCGGCGGTCGGCGTACGCCATGATCCGGTGGACGGCCTCCACCAGTTCGTCGGCGTCGTCGGCGCCCGCGTGCATCCGTCCCTCGAAGTACTCGACGACGGGCGACGGTACGACCGGGACCTCACCGAGGTAGACCTTGCCGGTCGAGCCGTCGATGGAGACGATGTCGCCCTCCTCGATGACGGTCCCGTCGGCCGTCAGCCGGCGGGATTTGGTGTCGACCTCCAGCTCCTCGGCGCCGCAGACACAGGTCTTGCCCATGCCCCGGGCGACGACGGCGGCGTGCGAGGTCTTGCCGCCGCGCGAGGTGAGGATGCCCTCGGCGGCGATCATCCCGTCCAGGTCGTCGGGGTTGGTCTCGCGGCGGATGAGGATGACCTTCTCGCCGGACCGGGACCACTTGATGGCGGTGTACGAGTCGAAGACCGCCTTGCCGACCGCCGCGCCCGGCGACGCGGCGATCCCGCGCCCGAGCAGCTGCCGCTTCGTGTTCTCGTCGAAGCGCGGGAACATCAGCTGGGCGAGCTGAGCGCCGTTGACACGCTGGAGCGCCTCCGCCTCGTCGATCAGTCCCTGGTCGACGAGTTGGGTCGCGATCCGGAAGGCCGCGCCGGCGGTGCGCTTGCCGACGCGCGTCTGGAGCATCCACAACTGGCCGCGCTCGATGGTGAATTCGATGTCGCACAGATCCCGGTAGTGCGTCTCCAGGGTCTCCATGATGCCCATGAGCTGGTCGTACGACTTCTTGTCGATCTGCTCCAGTTCGGCGAGAGCCACGGTGTTGCGGATGCCCGCGACGACATCCTCGCCCTGCGCGTTCTGGAGGTAGTCGCCGTACACGCCCTGGTGGCCGCTGGCCGGGTCGCGGGTGAAGGCGACGCCCGTGCCCGAGTCCGGGCCGAGGTTGCCGAAGACCATGGAGCAGATCGTGACGGCGGTGCCGAGGTCGCCGGGGATGCGCTCCTGACGGCGGTAGAGCTTGGCCCGGTCGGTGTTCCAGGACTCGAAGACCGCGCGGATCGCCAGATCCATCTGCTCGCGCGGGTCCTGCGGGAAGTCGCGGCCCGCCTCCTGGGAGACGATCTTCTTGAACCGGGTGACCAGCTGCTTGAGGTCGGCGGTCGCCAGATCCACATCGGTGGCGGCGTTCTTGGCCCGCTTGGCCTCCTCCAGCGCCTCCTCGAAGAGGTCGCCGTCGACACCGAGCACGGTCTTGCCGAACATCTGGACCAGCCGGCGGTACGAGTCCCAGGCGAAGCGTTCGTCGCCCGCCTGGGCGGCGAGTCCGGCGACGGAGGCGTCGGAGAGTCCGACGTTCAGGACGGTGTCCATCATGCCGGGCATGGAGAACTTGGCGCCGGAGCGTACGGAGACGAGCAGCGGGTCGTCGGCCTGGCCGAGCCTCTTCGCCATCTTCTGTTCGAGGGCGTCGAGATGCGCACTCACCTCGTCGCGCAGAGCGGCCGGTTCGGCACCACTGTCGAGATAGATGTTGCATGCCTCGGTGGTGATGGTGAAGCCCGGCGGGACAGGCAGCCCGAGGTTGGTCATCTCGGCGAGATTGGCACCCTTGCCGCCGAGGAGGTGCTTCAGATCCTTGTTGCCCTCGGTGAAGTCATAGACGAACTTCTCGCCCTGGAGCGTGGTGGTGGCTACCTGGGGATCGCTGTTTTCCGACACGGGTCCGACTCCTCAAGGACGCGGTGGCTGCCCTGACGGCGAGGAACATACCCAGATCGAAGGTGCATGGGTACGGCCACTTGCCTGTCATGCGGCCTTAACCACCCGTCCGCCAGCAGATCGAAAGTGACCTTGGTGCTGTTGGCCGGGCCCGCCTCCTTCACGCTTCGAAGCGGCCATGACCCCCGCATGACCGGACGCGCTCATATGAGTGATGACATCGCCGTCTGAGTTCAAGTGATGAACACAGAAAGGGTGGCACTGCGTGCCACCCTTTCTGTTCTGCACTCACTCAAGATCTGCTCATCTGAGCCTTGCCCTCATCAAACGTGGCGAGAATCACGCCCTCGAATGGCCTAACCGACGCCTCCGGACGACCCCTCGTTCCCGAGTCCGCAGCCGCGCAGCACCGCCAGGTCGACGTCCTCCAGACTCCGCGCGAAGTACCGCCCCACCGCCGGATCCACCGGCAGCAGCGAGGGCACCACAAGTACCGCGCACCCCGCCGCCTGGGCGGAGGCACTGCCGTCGGGCGAGTCCTCCACGGCGACACACACCGCGGGCCCGACACCGAACCGCTCAGCCGCCGCCCGGTAGGGATCGGGGTGGGGCTTGGTCCGTACGGTGTCGTCGGCGGAGAGCGTGAAGGCGAACGGCACATCGGCCAGCGAACCCGCGACAACCGAGTCCACGACGGCCCGCGGCGACGCGCTCACCAGCGCGAAGGGCACCTCGGCCCGCTCCAGTTCGGCCAGCAGCCGGCGGGCGCCCGGACGCAGCGGCGCCCCCGCCTCCACGCGCCGGAAGAAGGACCCGGTCAGCTCCGCGGCGACCGTGTCGGCGCAGCCGCCGCCCGTGACCCGCACCAGATGAGCGGCGGTGTCGGCGACCGCCCGGCCGACCACCTCCGGAGCGTCCGCGCCGGTGAGCCGGTGGCCGAGGCTCCCGGCGATCTCGTCCGCCGTCTCCCACCACAGCGTCTCGGTGTCCACGAGAGTGCCGTCCATGTCGAAGAGCACGGCCGCGGGCGTCGCGGACGTGCTCACGCGCCGCTGCCCGGGGCCGGCACCACGAGGACCGGGCGCCGCGCGGGCTCGACCGTCGCCCGTACCCCCGGAACCAGTTCGCCCGCGTCCCGGGACGGCACATCGGACTTCACCGAACCACCGCCGGGCAGATCGAGCAGTACGCGCGTGACCGAGCCGAAGAAGGACGCGGAGACGACCGTCGCCGTACCGGCCGGATCGGCGGTGGCGGTGATGTTCTCGGGGCGGATCAGCACCTCCACCTCGCGGCCCGTAGGCAGTTCGCCGTCCACGGGCAGTGTGACGCCCGCGACCTCGACCTGCCCGCCGTCCGTGAGCCTCCCGGCCAGCCGGTTCATCGTGCCGACGAACTCGGCGACGAACGCCGTGGCGGGCCGCTCGTACAGCTCCGCGGGCGGCGCGCACTGCTCCAGCCGGCCCGCGTTGAGCACCGCCACCCGGTCGGCCATGGAGAGCGCCTCCTCCTGGTCGTGGGTGACGAAGATGGTGGTGATGCCCAGCGACAGCTGGAGCCGCCGGATCTCCTCGCGCAGTGTCAGCCGGACCTTGGCATCGAGTGCCGAGAGCGGTTCGTCCAGCAGCAGGACGCGTGGCCGCAGCGCCAGGGCGCGGGCCAGCGCGACGCGCTGCTGCTGGCCGCCGGACATCTGGTGCGGGAAGCGGTCGCCGTGCTCGGGAAGGCCGACCAGGCCGAGGAGTTCGGCCGCGCGGGCGCGCCGCTCGGCGGCGGACACCTTGCGCACGCGCAGTCCGAACGCGACGTTGTCGCGGGCGTTGAGATGCGGGAAGAGGCTGTACGACTGGAAGACCATGCCCGCGTCGCGCCGGTTGGCCGGTACGCGGGTGATGTCCTCGCCGTCCACCAGCACCTCACCCGAGTCCGGCTGCTCGAAGCCGGCCAGGACGCGCAGCGCCGTGGTCTTGCCGCAGCCCGAGGGGCCGAGCAGGGCGAGGAGTTCGCCGGGCTTCGCCGTCAGATCGAGCCCGTCGAGGGCGACGGTCGGGCCGAACGCCCGGCGCAGACCGCGGAATTCGACCAGGGCGCCGGTCGCGCCTGTGGTCTCCTCCTCCGGACGGTCTTCGGTTGCTGTCGAGGTGAGTGACATGGGAGGTCTACTCCTTGCCGGAGGCGGGAGAGGTGGGAGAGCCGGAAGGGGCGGGCGGCGCGGGGGTCGCCGAGGCGGCGCGGGTCCCCGCACGCGACAGGAGCAGCAGCAGCGCCCAGGTGATCAGCAGGCTGAGCAGCGAGACGGCCACCGACATCCGCGCCTGCGCGCCGGAGACGGAGACGATCCACACCGCGAACGGCTGGAAGCCGAGCAGCGAGGCGATCGTGTACTCCCCGAGCACCAGCGCCAGGGTGAGGAAGGAGGCACCGGCCAGCGAGGAGCGGAGGTTGGGCAGAATGACCCGCAGGATCACGTACGGCATGCTCGCCCCGCAGTTGCGCGCGGCCTCCACCAGGGTCGGTACGTCCACGGCGCGCAGCCCGGCGTCCAGCGAACGGTAGACGAACGGCAGCGCGAGCACGGTGTAGGCGAGCACCAGCACCACCGGGAACGACTCGTTCTGCACCGCCAGGAACGTCTGGTAGAGCGGGGTACGGGAGAGATGGTCCGGTCCCCAGCGCAGCACGGTCGTGACCCCAGTGACCAGCGCGATCGGCGGCACCACCAGCGGCAGCATGCAGACGATCTCGACGAGCGGCCGCAGCCGCGGCGCGCCCAGCCGTACGGCGATCAGCGCCGGCACGGCCAGCAGCAGCGCGAGCACGATGGTGGCGGCGGCCAGCCCGAGGGAGAGCAGCAGGCTCTGGGTGAAACCCTCGGCGGAGAGGATCCCGGTGTACGCGGCGAAGGAGACGCCCTGTCCCGGCGTGTGCACCGTGAAGACGAACGAGGACAGCAGCGGTACGAGGAAGTAGACCCCGGCGAGCGCCAGCACCGCGCCACGCCAGACGCGGGGGCGGCGGCCCGCCCGTACCCGTACGGTCTTGCCGTCCCGTGCCTGCGGCGGGGTCTGTCCGGGGGCGGGGGCGGCGGTCGGTGTCAGTGCAGCCATCGGGTGCTCCGTCGCTGGAGGGGCAGATAGACCGCCATGACCAGACCGGCGATCACGATCATGTCGAGGCTCAGCGCGAGCGCCACGTTCTCCTGTCCGACCAGGACGTTGCCGGAGAGCGCGTCCGCGATCTTCAGCGTGACCAGCGGGACCGAACCGCCCACCAGCGCGGCGGCGGTGGCGTGCGCGGCGAAGGCGCTGCCGAAGAGGAGCACGAACCCGCCGAGCAGCGAGGGCGCGAGGACCGGCAGTCCGACATGGCGCCAGAACTGCCAGGTGGTGGCCCCGGCGTTCTGCGCGGCCTCGCGCCACTGCGAGCGCAGACCGTCCAGCGCCGGGACGCTGACCAGCACCATCAACGGCACCAGGAAGTAGAGGTAGATGACGGCGAGTCCGGTGAACGAGTACAGGTTCCAGCCGGCGCTGTCGAGATGGCCGAGCCGGGTGACCACACCGGAGATGCCGAGGGTGGCGATGAACGCGAACGCCAGCGGGATACCGCCGAAGTTGGCGAGCACGCCGGAGGCGGTGAGCACGGCGTTGCGGAGCGCTCCGCCGCGCGAGGTGACGACCGCCTGGGCGACCAGCGTGCCGAGGAGAGTGGCGATCACGGCGGTCAGCGCGGAGAGTTCGACGCTGCCGACGAGCGAGGTCAGATACGGGCCCTGGAGCGAACGCTGAAGGTGTTCGCCGGTCAGGGCGGTGGCGCCGGTGGCCGGGTCGTCGCGGGTGACGGCCCCGTACAGCAGCGCGCCGACGGGCAGTCCGAAGCAGAGCGCGGCGAAGACGAGCAGCGGGAGGGCGCCGAGCCAGGTGCGCGGCGCCCGCCGCCGACGGCGTGTTCCGTCGGCGGCGCCCGGTGCGGACGAGGAGGGGGTGGGCATCAGGAGACGGCCTTGTCCCAGTTCTCGGCGAGGGTGGCGTTGGCCGCGTCCAGCTCGGCGGACTCGGGGAAGCTCGGGGTGCCCTCGACCTTGGGGAGCTTTCCGACGAAGGACTTGTCGGCGGTGCCTTCGGTGGTCATCGAGGGCAGCAGCACGGGGCGCGCGTACCCCTTCAGCCACAGGTTCTGGCCCTCGGTGCCGTACAGGAACTCCATCCACAGCCGGGCGGCGGCCGGGTGGGGCGCGTCCTTGTTGATGGCCTGCGAGTAGTACTGCGCGTACACGCCGTCGCTCGGGATGACGACCTTCCAGTCGACGCCCTTGCCGCGGAACTGTTCGGCGTAACCGGCGTTGAGGTAGTCCCAGTCGATGCTGATGGGCGTCTCGCCCTTCTCGACCGTGGCCGGGGTGGACTCGACGGGGATGAAGTTGCCGTTCTTCTTCAGCTTGCCGAAGAAGTCGATACCGGGCTGGATGTCACCGAAGGAGCCCTTGTTGGCGAGCGACGCCGCGTACACGCCGCCGAAGGCCGAACCGGACTTGGTGGGGTTGCCGTTGAGCGCCACCTTGCCCTTGTGCTCGGGCTTGAGGAGATCGGCGAAGGTCTGGGGGCAGTTCTTGATCCGGGCCGCGTCGCAGCCGATCGAGACATAGCCGCCGTAGTCGTTGAACCAGCGGCCGTCCTTCTCCTTCTGGGCGTCCGGGATCTTGTCCCACGCCTCGACCTTGTACGGCGCGAAGAGGTTCTCGGCGGCGCCGCTGCGGGCGAAGGCGATCCCGAGGTCGAGGACGTCGGGCGCGCGCTTCTGGCCCTTGCGGGACTTGACGGCGGCGATCTCGTCGGAGCTGGAGGCGTCCGGGGTCTCGCTGCTGACCTTGACCTTGTACTTGGCCTCGAACGCCTTGATGACCTCGCCGTAGTTGGCCCAGTCCGGCGGAAGGGCGATCACATTGAGCGTGCCCTCCTTCTCGGCGGCGGTGACGAGGGACTCCATCCCGCCGAAGTCGGCGACGGAGGCGGCGGTCGCGGCCTTGGCGCCCGCGGCGGAGTCCGCGGAGTCGTCGGGCGCGGCGCCACAGGCGGTGAGCGCGGTGAGCGCGGCGGTGCTGAGCGCCACGGCGGCGGCGAGCCGGCCGTTGGCACGGACACGGAGTCTGGTCACGCGGTGTCTCCTGGAGCGAGGAATGAGGGTGTCGGGGGGTGTCACTTGTTCAGACAAGATGGCATCAGTTCGCCCGGCTCAGGTAGCGCGAACATGAATGGACGATGACTATGCCGCCATGAGCCGAGGAAGACCAAACCCGCACAACTGGCTGGCGATACCTGTGAAGGGGGACGGAAACACCCACGGAAACGTACGGTTAGAGTGAAGGTCAGGTCCGTGACGGTTGGACGTACCTGTGCACAGTTGGCTTTTCCGAGGGGGGCAGGCGTGGGATCAGGCACGGGCGGATCGCGCTATCTGGAGATCGCCGAGGCGCTGCGGCAGTCGATTCTGAGCGGCGAGCACCCCGTCGGCGCCCGGCTGCCCTCGGAGAGCGATCTGGCGGCCCACTGGTCGGTCTCGCGCGGCACGGTACGGCAGGCGGTCGGGCTGCTCGCCTCCGAGGGGCTGATCGGCTCCCGGCAGGGCGCGCGCCGTGTCGTACTGCGCCAGGAGCGCCGGCACAGCTTCCAGCAGCTCAACAGCTTCGCGCAGTGGGCACAGGCCATGGGCTGCGAGGTCTCCAGCCGGATCCTCAGCCGTACCACCCGGCCCGCGACGGCCGAGGAGGCGTCCCGGCTGGGCGTCGAGCCGGGGAGCGAGGTGCTGTACGTCGTGCGCGTGCGGCGGCTGGACGGGGAGCCGGTGATGGTCGAGCGCACGGCCTATACGGACTGGGTCGCGCCGGTCGTGCGCGCGCTGCCCGACGATGTCGTCTCGATCATGAACAGCATCGCGGAGGACGCCGACATCGTCGCCCACTACGGCGAGCACCTCATCGACGCCGTCGCGGCGGGCAGCGAGGACGCCCGGCTGCTCCGCGTCCGCCGGGCCAGCCCGCTGCTGAGGCAGCGTCATCTGACCAACACGGCGGCGGGCCGGCCCATCGAGTGGACCGACGACCGCTATCGCGCGGGCAGCGTGGTGTTCAGCGTCAGCAACTCGGCGGCGGCGGCGCCGCTGGAGCGGCAGGCGGGTCCGGAGGTGGCCAGAAGCCCGTCGGGCGACTGACCCGGCGGAGCGCACCACGGCGACCGTCCGAACGCACCACCGCCGACCCGCGAGGGACGGCCGGTCCTCAGCCGCCCGACGTGTCCAGTTCCGCGTCCGCGCCGACTCCCGCGCAGTCGTACGGGTCCTTCAGCCAGCCGTCCGGCAGGACGACCCGGTTGTTCCCCGACGTACGCCCGCGCGGCCCGTCCGCGCCGTCCGGCCACGGCTGGTCCAGATCGAGTCCGGCCATCAGCTCGTCCAGTTCGGCGAGCGACGAGGTGATCGCCAGCCGCTTGCGCAGCTGCGAGCCGACCGAGAAGCCCTTCAGGTACCAGGCCACGTGCTTACGGAAGTCGATCACCCCGCGGGCCTCGTCCCCGATCCACTCCCCCAGCAGCTCCGCGTGGCGCCGCATGACGCCCGCGACCTCGCGCAGCGTCGGCCGCGCCGTCTCACCCCGACCCTCGAAGGCCGCGACCAGGTCCCCGAAGAGCCACGGCCTGCCCAGGCAGCCGCGTCCCACGACCACGCCGTCGCAGCCGGTCTCGCGCACCATCCGCAGCGCGTCGTCCGCCGACCAGATGTCACCGTTGCCGAGCACGGGGATCTCCGGGACATGCTCCTTGAGCCGCGCGATGGCGTCCCAGTCCGCGGTGCCGCCGTAGTGCTGGGCGGCGGTCCTGCCGTGCAGCGCGATCGCGGTCACGCCCGCCTCGACCGCGATCCGCCCCGCGTCGAGATACGTGAGGTGGTCGTCGTCGATGCCCTTGCGCATCTTCATCGTGACCGGCAGATCCCCGGCGTTCGACACGGCCTCGCGCAGGATCGCCCGCAGCAGGGGCCGCTTGTACGGGAGGGCCGAGCCGCCGCCCTTGCGAGTGACCTTGGGCACAGGGCAGCCGAAGTTGAGATCGATGTGGTCGGCCAGATTCTCGTCCACGATCATCCGGACCGCCTTGCCGACAGTGACCGGGTCCACTCCGTACAGCTGGATCGAGCGCGGGGTCTCGGTCGCCTCGAAGCGAATGAGCTGCATGGTCTTCTCGTTGCGCTCGACCAGCGCCCGGGTGGTGATCATCTCGCTGACGAACAGCCCCTTTCCACCAGGGACGGCGTCCGTCGGGGGGCGGCCCCCGAACGCCCGCGCGCCTTCGGCGAACTCCCGGCAGAGCGTCCGGAACGGGGCGTTGGTGATCCCCGCCATGGGAGCGAGCACCACCGGCGTCCGGACGGTATGGGGGCCTATGGCCAGCGGGGCGGCCGGGGGTTCGGCGAGCGTGGAGAGTGGAGCGGTCATCCGCCCATTGTCGCGCACGAGCCGGGTCACGAGTTGGTCGCATCATTAGTTGGTCGTACCATCAATGAATGCCCGAGCTGAGTCACCGACGGCGCACGCTGGTGCTGGCGATCTGTTGTATGAGTCTGTTGATTGTCAGCCTCGACAACACCATCCTCAATGTGGCGCTGCCCTCCCTGGAGAAGGAACTGCACGCCTCGGTCTCCGGGCTCCAGTGGACGATCGACGCCTACACCCTCGTCCTCGCCTCGCTGCTGATGCTCGCGGGCTCCACCGCCGACCGGATCGGCCGGCGCCGGGTCTTCAAGGCCGGGCTCGTCCTGTTCACACTCGGCTCACTGCTCTGCTCGCTGGCACCGACCCTCGAATCGCTGGTCGCCTTCCGTATGGTGCAGGCGGTCGGCGGCTCGATGCTCAACCCGGTGGCGATGTCGATCATCACCAACACCTTCACCGACCCGCGCGAGCGCGCCCGCGCCATCGGTGCCTGGGGCGCCGTCGTCGGAATCTCGATGGCGGCGGGCCCGCTGATCGGCGGGCTGCTGGTGGACTCGGTCGGCTGGCGGTCGATCTTCTGGATCAACGTCCCCATCGGGATCGCCGCGTTCGTCCTGACCTGGCGGTACATCCCGGAGTCGCGCGCCCCGAAGCCCCGCCGCCCCGATCCCGTGGGACAGCTGCTGGTCATCGGCGTACTCGGCGCCCTCACCTACGCGATCATCGAGGCGCCCCATGCGGGCCTGACCTCACCGCTGATCCTGTCGTTCGCGGCCGTCGCGGCCCTCTCGCTCGTCGGGCTGCTGCTGTACGAGCCGAGGCGCGCCGAACCACTGATCGAA
Organism: Streptomyces sp. NPDC102274; assembly: GCF_044766385.1. Classification (NCBI taxonomy): domain Bacteria; kingdom Bacillati; phylum Actinomycetota; class Actinomycetes; order Kitasatosporales; family Streptomycetaceae; genus Streptomyces; species Streptomyces sp. NPDC102274. Next base: position 234,890 of record NZ_JBIWLW010000005.1, read on the forward strand.
CTGCGGTTCTTCCGCAGCGCGCCGTTCAGCGGGGCGACGGTCATCGCCATCTGCGCCTTCGCGGCGCTCGGCGGGTTCCTCTTCCTCAACACGCTCTATCTGCAGAACGTACGGGGCCTGTCCGCGCTCCATGCCGGGTTGTACATGCTGCCGATGGCCACCATGACCTTCCTGTGTGCCCCGCTCTCGGGCCGGCTCGTCGGCAGCCGGGGCCCGCGCCTCTCGCTACTGGTCTCGGGGGTGGCGATGACGGCGAGCGGTGTGCTGTTCGCCGCGTTCGACGCGGAGACGACCACCGGGCTGCTGTTCACCGGCTATGTGCTGTTCGGCCTCGGCTTCGGCATGGTGAACGCGCCGATCACCAACACCGCCGTCTCCGGTATGCCCCGGTCCCAGGCGGGCGTCGCCGCCGCCGTGGCCTCCACCAGCCGCCAGATCGGCCAGACGCTCGGCGTGGCCGTGATCGGCGCGGTGCTGGCGGGCGGAACGGTGGGCGCGGTGGCCTCCGCCTCGTACAGGACGGGGTTCGTGGGGGCGAGCCACCCGGCCTGGTGGATCATCACGGCGTGCGGGGTCTGCGTCCTGCTGGTGGGCGCGCTGTCCAGCGGCGCCTGGGCGCGGAGGACGGCACACCGTACGGCGAAGCGCCTGGACCCGAGCGCCGACAACAGCGACGCCGTCCCGAACGGACCCGCTCAGCGGTAACCGGCGGCTCAGTAGTAATCGGCGGGGACCGGCACGGACGCCCGAGCGAACGCCTGGAGCTTCTCCAGCCGGAGCCTGGTCTCGTCGTCCACCGGGACATAGCTGACCAGCCGGGGGCCCGCGGACGGCCCGAGCCAGAGGTTGGTGTGCTCCAGATTGAGCTGCCCCACCTCGGCGTTGACGAACCTCTTGGTCCTGTCCCCTACCGGAGTGACCACTTCGTGCCGCTCCCAGACCTCGCGGAACTCGGCCGAGGCCGCCCGCAACCGTCCCAGCAGTGTCTTCCAGGGAGGCTCGGAGAGATGCTCCGCCATGGCGGCCCGGAACTTGGCCGCCATGATCCGGGTCGTCTCCTCGCGATTGCCGAGGGCGGCGCGGAAGTCCTCGTCGGTGAAGGCGAGCCAGAGGCAGTTGCGGTCCTGCGGCGGCAGTGAGTCCAGGTCACACATCATCACGCCGTACGTGCGGTTGTACGCGAGGATGTCGTACCGGCTGTTCTGCACACACGCCGGGAACGGCTCCAGTCGCTCCAGCATCTGCCGGATCGCGGGCGTGACGGTGGGGCACGGCGTCCCGGGCGCGGGATCCAGCGCCCCGGCCAGCGCGAAGAGATGCGAGCGTTCGCTGGGGTCGAGGAGAAGGGCGCGGGCGAGGGCGTCGAGGACCTGCGCGGAGACCTGAATGTCGCGCGCCTGCTCAAGCCAGGTGTACCAGGTGACACCGACGGCGGAGAGCTGAGCGACCTCCTCCCGCCGCAGCCCGGGGGTACGCCGACGGCTCCCCCGGTCGAGACCGACCTGCTCGGGCATGATCCGCTCTCGGCGGCTGCGCAGGAACCCGGCGAGCTCATGCCGCCGGATGTCGCTCTCCTGCCCCGCCTGTGGGGTGGTGGCGCTCATAGACCCAGGGTGCCGCACGCCTCAGCCCATTGCCAGGTGGTGCCGGTACCAGCACAAGACCGCCCGGCCACCAGGCCGACGGGCTGCCTCGCGGCTCAAGCCCGGTGGCGGCGTGCCCAGTTGGGGCCGGACGATCGCCGCCACCGGGCATCTCGCGGTGTTACCCGTACGTCACTCGCGCTTCGAGTGCGGCTCCACCGCGGTGTCCGGGCCCGGGGACACGATCGATTCGTGACCGTTCTCGGCGCGCACCTTGAACGGAGGCGAGCCGTTCGGCCCCAGCACCTCCACGACTTCCACGATCCGGTCGTGCTTGCCGACCACCCGGCCGTGCATCACGAGGCGATCGCCCTTGCTTGCTTTCATCATCACTCCAATGTCACTTGACGTAACCGAGAGTGTACGAAGTGGCTTGCGCGGTCGCCCTCGGTGAAAGAGGGTGTCGCGCGTCAAGCCCATTGCCAGGTACTCCGCCTACCAGGATAAAGACACTCTGGTACCAGGGTGAGCGATGGGTCATCGTGGACGGAGTGAGCAGAGCATTCTCGTCCCTCCGGAAAAGATCCACCGCCAAGGCCCCGTCCGGTGGACCGACCGTCATCCATGACCACGGGTCCGTGCTCGGTACTCTCGGCCTGTTCACCGTGCTCCTCGGTGCGGCGCTCCCTCTGATCGACTTCTTCATCGTCAATGTAGCTCTGCCGACCATCGATCACGATCTGGCCGCCGGCCCCGCCCTGCTGGAACTGGTGGTGGCCGGATACGGGCTGTCGTACGCTGTGCTGCTCGTTCTCGGCGGGCGGCTCGGGGACATGCTCGGCCGGAGACGGCTCTTCCTCATCGGCATGGCGGCCTTCGGTATCACCTCACTCGTCTGCGGTCTCGCGCCGAACGCCTGGACGCTGGTCGGCGCGCGGGTGGCGCAGGGCGCCGCGGCGGCGCTGATGCTGCCGCAGGTGCTGGCCACCATCCACTCCGCGACCGGCGGACAGCGCCGCGCGAAGGCGCTGAGCCTGTACGGCGCGACGGCCGGGCTCGCGATGGTGGCGGGCCAGATCCTGGGCGGGGTGCTGGTCGCGGCCGATATCGCGGGCACCGACTGGCGGGCGATCTTCCTGGTGAATGTGCCGGTGGCGCTGGTGGGCCTGCTCCTGGCGGCCCGTTCGGTGCCGGAGACCCGCTCGCAGCGGCCGGCGCCCATCGACACAGCGGGCACGGTCCTGCTGGCCGCCGCGCTGGTGACGCTCCTGGCGCCCCTCACGGAGGGCCGGGCCGCCGGGTGGCCCGTGTGGACCTGGGTCTCGCTCGCGGCCTTCCCGATCGTGTCGTACGCCTTCGTACGGGTGGAGCGACGGGCCGACCGGCAGGGCAGGACCCCTCTGGTGCCGCCGAGTCTGCTCGCGCTGGTCACGCTCCGGCGGGGGCTGACGCTGATCGTGCCGTTCGGAATCGGCTTCGGCGGCTTCATGTTCGTGATCGCCGTCGCCCTTCAGCAGGGGCTGCGGATGGACGCGATCGACGCCGGACTGACGCTGGTGCCCATGGCCGTGGCGTTCTTCGGGGCGTCGCTGGCCGGACCGCGGCTGATACGGCGGTACGGCAGTCTGGTGGTCACGGCCGGCGCCGTGAGCCAGATGGCCGGGGTGGCGTTGCTGGCGCTCGCCGTATGGGGCGGCTGGCCCTCGGTCGGCGCGCTGGAACTGCTGCCGGGTATCGCGCTGGCCGGTCTCGGCCAGGGCCTCCAACTGCCCGTCATCATCCGCATCGTGCTCTCCGACATACCGGCCGAGCGGTCCGGGGTGGGCAGCGGGGTGATGGTCACAGCCCAGCAGTCAGCGCTGGCGCTGGGAGTGGCGACACTGGGCACGCTCTTCCTGACCCTGAGCACCACGGCCGGGATGCGGAACGCCCTGTTGATCACGTTGCTGGCGCAGCTGGGGCTGATCGTCCTGACGGCGGTGCTGAGCGTGCGGCTGCCGCGGAAGGTCGGCTGAGCGGGAGAAGCGGGCGTGGGAGAAGCGGGCGCGGGACGCGCTCATGGCCGTGGGGGGGGGGGGGGGCGGGGGGGGGGGGGGGGGGGGCGGGGGGGGGGGGGGGGGGGGGGGCGGGGGGCGGGGGGGGGGGGGGGGGGCCGCCGGCGCCCCCCCCCCCCCCCCCGGGGGCCCCCCCCCCCCACGGCGTATGGCTGGAGTACGTCAGTCCTGCGAGGCGGTGCCGTCGGCCGCGTCGTTCTGCGTGCCGTTGCCCTGTCCCGCGGCGCGCTCACGCATCTTGCGCAGCAGCTCCTGCTTGTGGTCGGCGGAGGCCTTGCGGTTGGCGTCGCGCGCGGGGGCGCTGGCCTGCGGGTCGGTGCGGGACAGCTTCTTGCGCTGTCCGCCGACGCCGAGAAGGTTGTTGCGGCTTTTTGCCATGGGGTTCTCCCGAAGCGATGAGAAGTGATCTGCGGATTCGTCGGTGGGGGGCGGGCCGTCGCCGCCGCGCTCTCACTCGTAGATCTGGAAGAACATGCCCGAGACGCTACCACCGGGCGCGGCCAGGACGTAACGCGTTTTTGGCGGACACCGGACAGGCGAGCACATGAAGTGATGACAGATGTTGAAATCTGTCATCGCTCATGTCATGGTTGTTCTGTCACTCCTCGATCCCGCTTCTCGATCCCACTTCTGGATCCGCACTTAGGGAACCCCTCATGAACACCACCCCCACGCGCTCCCTCGGCACCTCGGGACCCCGCACCTCCGCCCTCGGCCTCGGCTGCATGGGCATGTCCGGCATGTACGGGGCAGATGTGGACCGCGCCGAGTCCATCGCCACCATCCACGCCGCGCTGGACGCGGGCGTCACCCTGCTCGACACGGGCGACTTCTACGGCATGGGCCACAACGAGCTGCTGATCGGCGAGGCCCTGCGCACCGCCCCCGCCGGCGCCCGCGAGCGGGTCCTCACCAGCGTCAAGTTCGGCGCCCTGCGCGACCCGGACAACGGGTGGTCCGGTTACGACGGCCGCCCTGCCGCTGTGAAGAACTTCGCCGCCTACTCCCTCCAGCGCCTCGGCATCGACCACATCGACATCTACCGGATCTCCAGGGTCGACCCGGGCGTCCCGATCGAGGAGACGGTCGGCGCCGTCGCCGAGCTGATCCAGGCCGGGCACGTACGCCATGTCGGGCTCTCCGAGGCCGGCGCCGGGACCATCCGCCGCGCGGCCGCCGTCACCCCCGTCGCGGACCTCCAGATCGAGTACTCACTGATCTCGCGCGGCATCGAGGACGAGATCCTGCCGACCGTCCGCGAGCTGGGCATCGGCGTCACGGCGTACGGGGTGCTCTCACGCGGACTGATCAGCGGCCACTTCACCCGCGACCGCGAGCTGTCCCCCACCGACTTCCGCGCCAGGAGCCCCCGGTTCCAGGGCGAGAACCTCCGGCACAACCTCGGGCTGGTCGAGTCGCTGCGGAAGATCGCCGAGCAGAAGGGCGTCTCGGTCGCTCAGATCGCCATCGCCTGGGTGCTCTCCCGGGGTGACATCGTGCCGCTCGTCGGCGCCCGCCGCCGTGACCGGCTGACCGAGGCCCTCGGCGCGCTGGACGTCACGCTGGACGCCGGTGATCTGGCCGCCATCGAGGGCGCCGTACCGTCCGGTGCCGCGGCCGGAGACCGGTATCCGGCCGGACAGATGGCGCACCTCGACAGTGAGCGCTGACCGGCGCGGAGGACGGCAAGGAAAAGACCGCGTCCGGGCCGCCCTGCCAGGTTGTCGGACCTGACAGGTAGTGTCATCTGTCGCATCCACCGCACGAGCCATGAAAGGTCGGGCGCCCCATGGCCACCGAGCCCCTGACCGCCGAGCGCATCCTCGAAGCCACCGAGGAGGTGCTGCGCCGCTACGGCCCGGCGAAGGCGACGGTGGTCGATGTGGCACGGGTGCTCGGCGTCAGCCATGGCAGCGTCTACCGCCACTTCCGCACGAAGGCGGCGCTGCGGGAGGCGGTCACCTCGCGCTGGCTGAGCCGTACGGAGACCGTGCTGGCCCGGATCGTGGAGGGGGAGGCCGAGCCGGGCCCGGAGAAGCTGCGCGACTGGCTGCTGGCGCTGTTCGACACCAAGCGCCATAAAGCCGGGGACGACCCGGAGCTGTTCGCCACGTTCTCCGTGCTCATCGACGACAGCAGCGATGTGGTCGACGCACATCTGACAGAACTGGCCCACCAGCTCACCCGGATCGTCGAAGAAGGTGTGCGCGAGGGCGAGTTCGTGGCGGCGGACCCGGCGAGTACGGCCGGGGCGGTCTTCGCCGCCACGGCCCGCTTCCATGACCCGGCGTACGCGCCGGATTGGCAAAAGCCCACGATCGACGCCGAGTTCACCGCCGTTTGCGATCTGCTGCTGCGCGGTCTGCGGGCCTGATACAGGCCGTGGGCCCGGCCCAGGCGCCCGCTCTCAGTCCGCCGCCGGGTCCACCGTCGCCTGGTGGGCCTCGGTGAGATGTTCCTCGGCCTTGAGCCAGGGCAGGAACTGCGCCCCCTTGTGCCAGCCGCAGGTGTCGCAAATCAACGACCGCTGCACACCCGCCTTCTGAACGCGTACGACATGCTCGCGTCCATGCTGATCCCATCTCCTGACCGTGCTGGTGGTCGTGGCCGGCATGATCCGTGCCTCCCTGGTAGGTCAGCGCCCAGTCTGCAACGAAGCCCCCGGTTCCGTGGCGGAACCGGGGGCTTCGAGCTACGAACGTAACCCGCCGTTCAATGTGGGCCGCCGTCAGCAGCCGTCAGCAGCCGAGGAGCCGGGCGCCGAGGTAGCTCTGGATCTGGTCGAGCGAGACACGCTCCTGCTGCATCGTGTCGCGCTCGCGCACGGTCACCGCGTTGTCGTCCAGGGTGTCGAAGTCGACGGTCACACAGAACGGCGTGCCGATCTCGTCCTGGCGGCGGTAACGGCGGCCGATGGCGCCCGCGTCATCGAACTCGATGCTCCAGTTGCGCCGCAGATCCGTCGCGAGGCCCTTGGCCTTCGGCGAGAGCTGCGGGTTACGGGAGAGCGGCAGCACGGCCACCTTGACCGGCGCGAGGCGTGGGTCGAGACGCATCACGGTGCGCTTCTCCAGCACGCCCTTGGCGTTGGGCGCCTCGTCCTCGTTGTACGCGTCGAGGAGGAAGGCGAGCATCGAGCGGCCGACACCGGCGGCGGGCTCGATGACATACGGGGTCCAGCGCTCGCCGGCCTCCTGGTCGAAGTACGACAGGTCGTGGCCGGACGCCTTGGAGTGCGCGGAGAGGTCGTAGTCGGTGCGGTTGGCGACACCCTCCAGCTCGCCCCACTCGCTGCCGCCGAACTGGAAGCGGTACTCGATGTCGGCCGTGCGCTTGGAGTAGTGCGAGAGCTTCTCGGCCGGGTGCTCGTACCACCGCATGTTCTCCTCACGGAGACCCAGGTCGGTGTACCAGTTCCAGCGCTGCTCCATCCAGTATTCCTGCCACTGCTCGTCCTCGCCCGGCTTGACGAAGAACTCCATCTCCATCTGCTCGAACTCGCGCGTACGGAAGATGAAGTTGCCCGGAGTGATCTCGTTCCGGAAGGACTTGCCCATCTGCGCGATGCCGAACGGCGGCTTCTTGCGCGAAGTCTGCTGCACCTGGGCGAAGTTGGTGAAAATGCCCTGCGCGGTCTCGGGCCGCAGGTAGGCGATGGAGCCGGAGTCCTGCGTCGGGCCGAGGTGGGTGGAGAGCAGACCGGAGAACTGCTTGGGGTCGGTGAACGTGCCCTTGTTGCCGCAATTGGGGCAGTTGATGTCGGCGAGGCCGTTCTCGGGCGCCTTGCCGTGCTTCGCCTCGTACGCCTCCTCCAGGTGGTCGGCGCGGAACCGCTTGTGACAGGAGGTGCACTCGGTGAGCGGGTCACTGAAGGTCGCGACGTGGCCGGACGCCTCCCAGACCTCCGTGGCGAGGATCACCGAGGAGTCGATACCGACAACGTCCTCGCGCGAGGTGACCATGTAACGCCACCACTGACGCTTGAGGTTTTCCTTCAGCTCGACTCCGAGCGGCCCGTAGTCCCAGGCGGCGCGCTGACCACCGTAGATCTCACTGGACGGGTAGACGAAGCCACGGCGCTTGCTCAGGTTGACGATGCTGTCGATCTTGTCGGCGGCCACGGTGCTCTCTTCATTACGACGACGACGAACGGCGAATGCTTCAGATTACCGGCGGCCGCACCCCTTCGATCAAATCGGTGCGGGGTAAGAGACACCTGCGACCCTTGTTGACAATCGTTTCCACTTTTGTTGAAAATGACAGTCATGAACGCAAGACGTCTGATACCCACCGCCACTCTCGCCGGAGCAGTCACCCTCGGCCTGGTCGCGCTCTCCGCCTGTTCCTCCTCCGACGCCGCCGACAAGAAGAGCGGTGACAAGCTCGCGGTGACCGCGTCGTTCTACCCCATGCAGTTCCTCGCCGAGCGAATAGGCGGCGACCACGTCTCCGTCACCACGCTCACCAAGCCCGGCGTGGAGCCGCACGATCTGGAGCTCGCCCCCCGGCAGGTGTCCCAGCTCGGTGAGGCCGACGTCATCCTCTATCTCAAGGGTATCCAGCCCGCTGTGGACGAGGCCATCACGCAGTCCGGTGTGAAGAACACCCTCGACGCGACCTCCCTCACCACGCTGGAGAAGCACGGCACCGAGGTCGGCCACGCACACGAGGACGACCACGCGAGCGACCACCCGGCCGAGGAGGAGCACCCCGCCGGGGAAGAGGACGCCCTCGGCGGCAAGGATCCGCACATCTGGCTGGACCCGGTGAAGTACGCCGAGGTCGCCAAGGGGGTCGGCGCCTCCCTGGAGAAGGCCGACCCGGACAACTCCGCCGCGTACCGGAAGAACACCGACGCCCTGGTGAAGGAGCTCGGCGGCCTGGACACGGCGTTCAAGCAGGGCCTCACGGACACCACCACCAAGACCTTCATCACCACCCACGCCGCCTTCGGCTATCTCGCCGAGCGCTACGGTCTGACCCAGGAGGCCATCGCGGGCATCGACCCCGAGTCGGAGCCCAGCCCCGCCCGGGTGAAGGAACTGGAGACCATCGCGGAGCACGACAAGGTCGGCACCGTATTCTTCGAGACGCTCGCCAGCGACAAAACCGCCAAGACCCTCGCGGCGGACTCCGGACTGAAGACCGACGTCCTGGACCCGCTGGAGGGAATTACGGACAAGTCCAAGGGCGATGACTACATCGAAGTCATGCAGTCCAACCTCGCCGCGTTGCAGAAGGCACTCGGCGCGAAGTGAAACAGCCGGCAGCGGTATCGGAGGCGCCCGACATGGCGATGGTGGAAAGCGGCCCGACCACTGAGACGGCGGGGCCGGCACCTCAGCGGCGCTCGGCTCCGGTCGTGACCGTCCGGGGCGCCAGGGCGACGCTCGGTTCGCGCCCCGTGCTGCGCGGCATCGATCTCGCCGTACACAGCGGTGAGGTCGTCGCCCTGCTCGGCGCCAATGGCTCCGGCAAGTCCACCGCCGTACGGTCGGTGATCGGGCAGGTACCGCTGACCGACGGCGAGATCACGCTCTTCTCGACCCCGCTGCGCCGCTTCCGCGACTGGGCGCGCATCGGTTACGTGCCGCAGCGCACCACCGCCGCGAGCGGGGTGCCCGCGACCGTCCGCGAGGTCGTCGCCTCCGGCCGGCTGTCCCGTACGAGGTTCGGCCTGCCCGGCAAGGTCGACCGGGCGGCGGTCGAGCGGGCCATCGAGCTGGTCGGGCTCGCCGACCGCGCCAAGGACCCCGTGGAGGCGCTCTCCGGCGGCCAGCACCAGCGCGTGCTGATAGCCAGGGCGCTCGCCGCCGGGCCCGAACTGCTGATCATGGACGAGCCGATGGCGGGCGTCGACCTGGCCAGCCAGGACATCCTCGCGGCGACCCTGCGCGAACAGGTCGCGGCCGGTACGACCGTGCTGCTCGTCCTGCATGAACTGGGCCCGCTGGAGCCGCTGATCGACCGCGCGGTGGTCCTGCGCGACGGCTGTGTGGTCCACGACGGACCGCCGCCCCGGGCGGCCGGCCGGCAGGGTTCCCCAAGCTCTTCGAGCAGGGGAGGCCCCATGCCCGGCCATGCCCCCGATCCGCTGACCAATCCGGGCTGCCATCCGCACGAGGACGGCGAGCCGCTCCGCACAGGACTGCTGACCTGACCATGGAAATACTCCAGACCGCCTTTATGCAGCGCGCGCTGATCGCCGCCGTACTGGTCGGCATCACGGCACCCGCCGTCGGCATCTATCTCGTACAGCGCCGCCAGGCCCTGATGGGCGACGGCATCGGCCATGTCGCCATGACCGGGGTCGGCCTCGGTTTTCTGCTCTCCACCAGCCCGGTGTGGATGGCGACGCTCGTGGCGGTCGCGGGCGCCGTCACGATGGAGCTGATCCGCGCGTACGGCCGCACACGCGGCGACATCGCGCTGGCGATGCTCTTCTACGGCGGCATGTCGGGCGGCGTCCTGCTGATCAACCTCGCGCCGAACGGCTCCAACGGCAGCCTCAATACGTATCTCTTCGGCTCCCTGTCGACGGTCTCACCGGCGGACGTGACCGCGATCTCGCTGCTCGCCGCCTTCGTGATGCTGGTCACCGTGGGGCTGCGCCGACAGCTCTTCGCGGTCAGCCAGGACGAGGAGTTCGCCCGCGTCACCGGACTGCCGGTGCGCGCGCTGAATCTGCTGATCGCGATCACGGCCGCGGTGACGGTCACCGTCGCCATGCGGGTGGTGGGGCTGCTGCTGGTCAGCGCGCTGATGGTGGTGCCGGTCGCGGCGGCCCAGCAGATCACCCGGTCCTTCCTCGTCACCTTCGTCCTGTCCGTCGTGATCGGTACGGCGGTGACGCTGGCCGGCACGGTCACCTCGTACTACCAGGACGTGCCGCCCGGCGCGACGATCGTGCTGATCGCGATCGGTGTCTTCGTGGTGCTGACCGCTCTCGCCACCCCGCTCGCGAGACGCAGGGCCCGCGCGCTGCGGGACGCCGAGGCCGCGGCCGTACCGGACGTGGACACTCCGGATGTGGACGTGGACGTGCCCGGCGCACGCCGGACCGCGGACGATGTCACGGTCTGACCGCGAGCGGGTCACGAACTGGCAGAATGGCCTCTGGGAAGCGGGCAACGCCCGTGGGATACGGGCAGAGGCAAGGAGGCACCTGTGACGACTGCGCCCAGCGGTGGATCAAGCGCGGCCCCCGTGCGCGGCCGATCGACCCGCCAGCGCGCCGCGGTGGCGGCGGCGCTCGACGAGGTGGACGAGTTCCGTAGCGCGCAGGAGCTCCACGACATGCTCAAACACCGTGGTGACTCGGTCGGTCTGACCACGGTCTATCGCACCCTGCAGTCCCTCGCCGACGCGGGCGAGGTCGATGTGCTGCGTACGAACGACGGCGAGTCGGTCTACCGGCGCTGCTCGACCGGCGACCACCACCACCATCTCGTCTGCCGGGTCTGCGGAAAGGCCGTCGAGGTCGAGGGCCCCGCGGTGGAGCAGTGGGCCGAGATGATCGCCGCGCAGCACGGTTATGTCGGCGTGGCACACACGGTGGAGATCTTCGGTACGTGCGCGGAGTGCGCGGCGGCGGTGGCGAAGAACTAGGACAGGGCCTAGGCCCTGTTGAAGAACCAGGGGCTGTTTCAGGCGCCTTGGGTCGCCGTACGGGGCTTACTCGCAGCCCGTACGGCGACCGGCGCGTTTCAGCCCTGCTGCCCCGTCTGCTCGGACTGCTCCGCCTGTTCGGCCTCCTCCTCGTTGGGCAGCGCTCCGCCGAAGCGCCGGTCCCTGGACGCGTACTCCAGACAGGCCCGCCACAGATCACGGCGGTCGAAGTCCGGCCACAGCACGTCCTGGAAGACCATCTCGGCGTAACTGCTCTGCCAGATCAGATAGTTCGACGTGCGCTGCTCACCGCTGGGACGCAGGAAGAGATCCACGTCCGGCATGTCCGGGTAGTACAGATACTTGGCGAACGTCTTCTCGTTGACCTTGGCCGGGTCGAGCTTGCCGGACGCGACATCGGCGGCGAGCGCCTGCGCGGCGTCCGCGATCTCCGCGCGACCGCCGTAGTTGACGCAGAAATAGAGCGTCATGGCATCGTTGTCCCGCGTCTGCTCCTGGGCGACCTGGAGCTCCTGGACGACCGACTTCCACATCTTGGGCATCCGGCCCACCCAGCGGATCCGGATCCCCAGCTCGTCCATCTCGTCGCGGCGGCGCCGGATGACATCGCGGTTGAAGTTCATCAGGAAACGGACCTCGTCGGGGGTGCGCTTCCAGTTCTCGGTGGAGAAGGCGTACAGGGAGAGGTTCTTGACGCCCATCTCCAGACAGCCCTTGAGCACATCGAGCACCACACCCTCGCCGACCTTGTGACCCTCGGTGCGCGGCAGACCACGCTCCTTGGCCCAGCGGCCGTTGCCGTCCATGACGCAGGCCACGTGCTTCGGGACCAGCTCGCCGGGGATCTTCGGCGGGCGCGCACCGGAGGGGTGCGGCTCCGGCGTCTTGTACTCGCGGCGGGAACGCCCCAGAATTCCGCGTCGTGCCATGCGCTCTCGTCTCCTGGTTTCCTAGGTCTTCTCTACGTATCTGAGCGAGCGCAGCCCGCGCTCCAGGTGCCAGTGCAGATAGGCGGACACCAGTCCGCTGCCCTCCCTGACATGCCGCGCCTCACACGCGTCCGCCGTGTCCCAGTCGCCGGTCAGCAGTGCGCTGAGCAGTCCGACGGCCTCAGTTGAGGGTACGACGCTGCCGGGCACCCGGCAGTCGCCGCAGATGACTCCGCCCGCCGCGACCGAAAAGAAACGATTCGGCCCGTGGAGTCCGCACTTCGCGCAGTCGTCGAAGCTCGGCGCGTAGCCGTTGACGGCGAGGGAGCGCAGCAGGAAGGCGTCCAGGATCAGATGGGGCGCGTGCTCCCCGCGCGCGAGCGTGCGCAGCCCGCCGACCAGGAGCAGATACTGCTGAACGGCCGGCTCGCCCTCATGATCGGTGAACCGCTCGGCGGTCTCCAGCATGGCGGTGCCCGCGGTGTAGCGGGCGTAGTCGGTGACGATGCCGCCACCGTACGGAGCGATGGTCTCGCTCTGCGTGCACAACGGCAGTCCGCGTCCGACAAGGTCGCTGCCGCGCGCGAAGAACTGCACATCGACATGGGAGAACGGCTCCAGCCGCGCCCCGAACTTCGACTTGGTCCGCCGCACTCCCCGGGCGACGGCGCGGACGCGGCCGTGGCCGCGGGTCAGAAGCGTGATGATGCGGTCGGCCTCACCGAGCTTCTGGGTGCGCAACACAACGCCGTCGTCCCGGAACAGACTCATGGGCCCATTGTCCCGCATGCGCGGGCGGCTCTCCGCTCCCCCCTTGGGCGCTCCTGTCGTCCCGTGCGTCGTCCCGTGGGGCCGGGCTCAGGAGGGCGTGCCGGACGCCGCCAGCAGCAGACGCTCCGTATCGTCCGAGCAGAGCTGGAGCGCGCCGCCGACGATGCTCAGCACCTCGCGCTCCGGCAGGCTGTACGGCCCGTCCGCCACGGCGATCCGCGCGCCCTGCAGCACGATCGACTCCCGGCCGGCCGGGGCCAGATGCGGGGCCAGTGGCTCCAGCGCCTCGTGCAGTTCGATGGCGAGCGCCGCGCCGCACGGCCCCGGTTCGATGAGGAACCGGCCGGTGTCCGCGGCGAGCGCGTCGACCAGATCCGTCAGCCGGTCCTCCGTGCAGTCCTCGAACCCTGCCGCCCGGACAGTGAGGACCGCCGTCTCCCTGACCGTGCGCGAGGACGTGCCACCCGCCGCGAGGACCGCCAGCGCGACCGTGTGCACGGCATCGCGCAGCATCGCGGAGAAGCGGACGGTGGTGGGGTGATCGAGCACGTCCATCCCGAAGTGCGCGTGACAGGCGGCGCATTCGACAACGGGCCCGGCGCAGCCGCGCGGAAGCAGCGGGACCCCGAGCACCGTGAAGCGGCGACGGCCGGTACGACGGCGGTAGTTGCGGTCGCCTCCGCAGTCGGGGCAGAAGAACTCCCCGTCACCGACGGTGTTCCAGGACGTACGAATGCCGCAGACACGCACTTTTCGCCCGCCGGGTCGCTGAGCTGGCAGCACGTCGCGCACCTCCGTAACGCTCCGGCAACGCTTCGTTGCGTTGCACTCCACCGCGCCTCCACGCCCTTTCGGGGAATCCGGATGCAGAGCCGCCGCGTTGACGTGATGTTAGCCACATCGTGCGGGCGCCGTCAGTACCGCGACGTGAGATCGCCACGACATGGCTGAACCCCGACCACCGTGTCCGGTGATCGGGGTCCGTGAACGCTCAGGTCAGGCCGGGGTCGGCGGCCGGATCAGCGGGTGGCGCGGTTCACCGCGGAAATGACCGCCTTGAGTGAAGCGCGGGTGGTGTTCGCATCGATTCCGATGCCCCACAGCACCTTTCCGTCGATCGCGCACTCGATGTACGAGGCGGCCTGGGCGCTCGCGCCCTCACTCATCGTGTGCTCCTGGTAGTCCAGCAGCCGGGCGTCCACCCCGACCGCCGCCAGAGCCTCGAAGAAGGCCGAAATCGGACCGTTGCCGGTACCGGTCAGCACGGTTTCCGTACCGTCCACGACGGCCTGGACGGTCAGCGTGTCCTTGCCGTCGGTGTCGGTCGTGGTCTGGCCGGAGCGGAGCTGGACGCGGCCCCACGCGTTGTCCGGGTTGGGCAGATACTCGTCCTGGAAGATCGACCAGATCTGGCCGGGAGTGATCTCGCCGCCCTCGGCGTCGGTCTTGGCCTGGATGATCCGGGAGAACTCGATCTGCATCCGGCGCGGCAGGTCCAGCTTGTGGTCGTTCTTCAGTACGTAGGCGATCCCGCCCTTGCCGGACTGCGAGTTGACCCGGATGACCGCCTCGTACGAACGGCCCACGTCCTTCGGGTCGATCGGCAGATACGGCACGGCCCACTCGATCTCGTCGACCGGCTTGCCCTGCGCGGCCGCGTCGGCATCACGCGCGTCGAAGCCCTTCTTGATGGCGTCCTGGTGGGAGCCGGAGAAGGACGTGTAGACCAGGTCGCCCACGTAGGGGTGGCGCGGGTGGATCTCCATCTGGTTGCAGTACTCGCTGGTACGACGGATCTCGTCGATCTGCGAGAAGTCGATCTGCGGGTCGACGCCCTGGGAGAAGAGGTTCATGCCCAGCGTCACCAGGTCGACATTGCCGGTGCGCTCGCCCTGCCCGAAGAGACAGCCCTCGATACGGTCCGCCCCGGCCATGAGCGCCAGCTCGGCGGCGGCGACAGCCGTACCGCGGTCGTTGTGCGGATGCACCGACAGGCACACGTTCTCGCGGCGGGAGAGATGGCGCGACATCCACTCGAAGCGGTCCGCGTGCGTGGACGGAGTCGAACGCTCCACCGTGGCGGGCAGGTTGAGGATGATCTCGCGGCCGGCCTCGGGCTGCCAGACGTCCATGACGCCTTCGCAGACCTCCAGCGCGAAGTCCAGCTCGGTGTCGGTGAAGATCTCCGGGCTGTACTGGTAGCCGAAGACGGTCTCGGGGCCGAGGATCTTCTCCGCGTACTCCATCACCAGCCGGGTGCCGTCCACGGCGATCTGCTTGACCTGCTCCTTCGTACCGCGGAAGACGACCCGGCGGAACGTGGGGGCGGTGGCGTTGTAGAGATGGACGGTCGCGCGGTGGGCGCCGCGCAGCGCCTCGACGGTGCGCTCGATCAGTTCCTCGCGGGACTGGGTCAGGACGGAGATCGTCACGTCCTCGGGGATCGCGCCCTCTTCGATGATCGACCGTACGAACGCGAAGTCGGTCTCGCCGGAGGACGGGAAGCCGACCTCGATCTCCTTGTAGCCCATACTGACCAGCAGGTCGAACATCTCGCGCTTGCGGGCCGGTGACATCGGGTCGATCAGGGCCTGGTTGCCGTCGCGCAGATCGGTGGAGAGCCAGCGGGGGGCGACGGTGATCCGGTTGTCCGGCCAGCTGCGGTCGGGGATCTCCACCGCCTCGTAACGGCCGTACTTGTGGATCGGCATTCCGGACGACCGCTGGGCGTGGGTCGCGTTGGTGATGGGCGTGGCGCGACCGACGGAAGAATCAGACATTGCGCAGGGCTCCTCGTGTGTCCACTGGGACGGCCGACGGGCGTGATTACCGCAACACCACACTCCGCGGGGAGGGGGTCGGCCTACGACTACAGACCCTCGCCGCGGCAGCTAAGGAGAAGCAGCCCGAAACGCATGATGTGAAGAAGCGTAGCCGAGCGGTGCCGGTCGCGCCGGTCCGTATCAGAATGCGGGATGCGAGGAGCGTCCCGCGAGACGCCGGACACGCGGCTGGAGATGTAAAGACCAGAGCCCCGGGAATCACTCCATCTCAGCAATTCCTGTCGCGATGAGTGACATGACGATGACGCACTGCCACCGTGCTCGTATGAACGACATCGCTCCCGTCTTCTGCACCATTGTGCCGCCTCATGTCCTCGACAAGCTCGCCCAGGCCGAGGACCCCCGGCTCTCCGGGCCCGCCCGCCGCACGCTGGAGGTGGACTCCGCCCACCGCACCCGGCGCCGGATCGTCGGTCTGCGCGCCCTCGCCTCCCCCACGGCCGCCGCCACCGGTAACCCGCACCGCACCATCCACGACTGCGAGCAGCGCACCGCGCTGCCGGGCAGGGAGGTACGCGGCGAGGGCGACGATCCCGGCCGCGACGCCACGGTCAATCGCGCGTACAGCGGACTCGGCGCGACGTTCGAGCTGCTGCTGTCGGCGTACGGACGTGACTCGCTCGACGGCGCCGGACTGCCGCTGGTCGCCAGCGTCCACTACGACGAGGGGTACGCGAACGCCTTCTGGGACGGCGAGCAGATGGTCTTCGGCGACGGTGACGGCGAGGTCTTCCTCGACTTCACGCTGCCCGTCGATGTGATCGGCCACGAGCTGACCCACGGTCTCACCCAGTACACCGCCAACCTCGACTACCAGGGTCAGTCGGGCGCCCTCAACGAGTCCATGTCGGACGTCTTCGGTTCGCTGGTCAAGCAGTACACCCTGGACCAGACCGCCGACCGGGCCGACTGGCTGATCGGCGCGGGCCTGCTCGCGCCCGGTGTCACCGGGGAGGCGCTGCGCTCCATGAAGGCGCCGGGGACGGCGTACGACGACGATGTCCTCGGCAAGGACCCGCAGCCGGCCGTCATGGCCGACTTCGTACCGACGAGCCAGGACAACGGCGGGGTCCACATCAACTCCGGGATCCCCAACCACGCCTTCCATCTGCTGGCCGTGGCGCTCGGCGGAAAGGCCTGGGAGCGGGCGGGACAGCTCTGGTTCGACGTGCTGACCGGCGGCGAGCTGGCCGCCGACGCGCAGTTCGCGGACTTCGCCCGGCTGACCGTCGCGGCGGCGCGGGCCCGCTTCGGGGACGGCGCGGAGCTGGAGGCGGTGACCAAGGCATGGTCCCAGGTCGGGGTCCCCGCGGTGTGAGCGGTGTGAAGCGGAAGGTGAGGCACGGGCGGCGGCTACCGCCGCCGCCCGTCACGTACTAGACAGGACCCATGCGTATCCAAGTACGGCGCACAGGCGGCTTCGCCGGCATCGAGCGCAGGGCCGAGATCGAGACCTCGGGCCTGCGCGATGCCGGTGACTGGCGGGAACTGGCCGAGCGGGCGATGGCGGACGGCGCGGGAACGCCGTCCGCCGGCGTACCGGACGGCTACCACTATGTGATCACCATCGACGACCGCGCGGTCCACTGCGCGGACCCCGGGCTGACCGACGCGCAGCGCGCGCTGATCTCGCGGGTGCTCAAGGAAGGCGCCTAGGGCCTCTCGTTTGGATCAGGCCGGGCTCGCGAGCCCTGGCACCATGCCTCGCCACGTTGTCGTCAGTCGCCGACTCCCCCACAGCCTCAAGGGCGTGGGAGGTGCCCCCTCCGCGTCGGCTCCCTCCTCCGCCTCGCGATCCACGGCACCAACCCCCGCTCCCCGATCCGGCCTGATCCAAACGAAAGACCCTGGGGCCTGTCCTCAAAGTCCCGCCTGCCCGGCGGCGCCACTTTGAAGACAGGCCCTGGGCCGTGTGGATCAGTGTCCGGTCAGAACCCGAGCTTGCGCAGCTGCTTCGGGTCGCGCTGCCAGTCCTTGGCGACCTTGACATGCAGGTCGAGGAAGACGGGCGTCCCGAGCAGCGCCTCGATGTGCTTGCGGGACTTCGTCCCGACCTCCTTGAGCCGCTTGCCCTTCGGGCCGATGATGATGCCCTTCTGGCTGGGCCGCTCGATATAGACGTTCGCGTGGATGTCCAGCAGCGGCTTGTCCGCCGGGCGGTCCTCGCGCGGCAGCATCTCCTCGACGACGACCGCGATCGAGTGCGGCAGCTCGTCCCGTACGCCTTCCAGCGCGGCCTCGCGGATCAGCTCGGCGACCATGACCTGCTCGGGCTCGTCGGTGAGGTCGCCCTCCGGGTAGAGCGGCGGGCTCTCCGGGAGGAGCGGGACGAGCAGATCGGCCAGCAGACCGACCTGCTGGTCCCCGACCGCCGAGACCGGGACGATCTCCGCCCACCCCAGGCCGAGTTCCTTGCCGAGCTGGTCGATCGCGATGAGCTGCTCGGCGAGCGTCTTGGAGTCGACGAGGTCCGTCTTGGTGACGACGGCGACCTTCGGCGTCTTCTTGATCGCGGCCAGTTCCTTGGCGATGAACCGGTCGCCGGGGCCGAGCTTCTGGTCGGCGGGCAGACAGAAGCCGATCACGTCGACCTCGGCCCAGGTCGTCCGTACGACATCGTTGAGGCGCTCACCGAGCAGTGTGCGCGGCTTGTGGAGGCCAGGGGTGTCGACCAGGATCAGCTGCGCCTCGGGCCGGTGCACGATGCCGCGCACGGTGTGCCGGGTGGTCTGCGGCCGGTTGGAGGTGATGGCCACCTTCTGGCCGACGAGAGCGTTCGTGAGGGTGGACTTGCCCGCGTTGGGGCGGCCGACGAAGCAGGCGAAGCCGGCCCGGTGGGGGGCTTCGGTTGCCTCGGGAGAAGTCTCGGGCGAAGAGGTACGAGCGCTCATGGCGCCCATTGTCCCCGATCGTTTACCCCGCGCCGACCAGACAGCCCCGCACGGCCGCCGTGCCGCCACTTTCCGCGCACTGATCGGGCCGGTCAGCCCGCTGTGACGGTCACCCGGAGCGCGCCGTCGGGTCCCGCCACCAGCACCGGGGTCGCGGGCCCGCCGAGGTCGCGTACGGCCGCGCGGTCCTCGTCCGACACGGTCTCCTCTGCCGTGACGACGGCCGCCGCCTCCAGCGAGGTCGCACCGCTGGCCACGGCCATCGCGACAGCCGTGCGCAACGCGCTGAGCTTGAGCGAGTCCAGCCGCACGGTGCCGGCGACATACGTACGCCCGGTCTCGTCCCGTACCGCCGCGCCCTCCGGTACGCCGTTACGGGCGCGGGCGCTGCGGGCCAGCGTGATGATCTTGCGGTCCTCGGGGGAGACGCCGGTGCCGGGGTCGGTGCTCTCAGTCATGTGCCGAGCATAGGCAGCGCGATCCGCGCCACCGTCAACGGGCCGTGCCAAGCGCGCTTCCGGCGACCGCCTCCCTGCCCGGGAGCTACGCGTCGAAGTCGTATTCCAGTACGTACGACGCGGAGTCGAGGACCATCTCGTTCACTTCCACCGGCCGCCGCTCGGCGTCGAACGCGGTGCGGCAGACGAGGATGACGGGGGTACCGGCGGAGAGTCCCAGCCGCTCCGCCTCCTCCTGGGACGGCATGCGGGAACGGATCTCTTCCCTGAAGTGCACCGGCGCGAAGCCGAGTTCGCCGAGCCGGGCGTAGATTCCGCCGGGACTGGTGTCCTCCTGGGTGATGGCCGAACCCGCGACCATGGCCGCCGGCAGAAAGCTGGTGGCCAGCAGGACCGGCTTGCCGTCCAGGACGAACCGCCGCCGCCGTACGCACACCGCGTCGCCCGGCTCCAGCGCGAGAACGCGAGCGATGGGCTCCGGGGCGGGTTCCTCGGCCACACTGGCCCCGTCCACGACGAGGGTCCGGTCCTCGATGTCCGCCGACCAGACGGACCGGCCGCCACCCCACCGCTCCCGCGACAACCGCTCGACACCGCGACGCATCAGCGGCCGGAACGACCGTACGAACACACCCGATCCCTTGCGGGACTCGGCGATCCCCTCACTCTGCAGAACGCCCAGCGCCTGCCGTGCGGTCATACGAGCCACGCCGTGGGCGGCCATGAGGTCGTTCTCACCCGGCAGCCGTGCGCCGGGCCCGTACTCGCCCGACCGAATCGCCTCTCGGAGAGCGTCGGCGATGCGCTGGTACTTCGGCTGACGAGTGCCGCCCGTTGTGGCCATACGTGAACGTCCTCCCTCTTCTCTAGACAGCCTAGGGCACACGTGTACCAGCGCACTTCGGACAGCGGGCCCGCACCGTCAGCGGTCATCCGTCCAGAGTCGATTGACATCTCTAGAGATGTTGCCTCAAGATGTCTAGAGATGTTGTCCGACAGAAATGATGAGGTGCGCCGATGGGGCGTCAAAGACCATCCGGCGTAGGCGGACCGCATCGTTCGGACCACGTGCCGTACATCGCCGAGTGGAGCGCGGAACGGGCTCCCGGCCCCCGTGTCGTCGCAAAGGGCCGGGGCATCGGTTACGCGGACGAGCGGCCGTACGACCGTGACTCGGACGGCGTGCTGTGGTCGCGCGTCCGCTCGCTGGCAACTCATCATGCGGCTGCACGAATTCACGGTCGTCGACCTCGCCGCCGGGCACACACCGTGCGCATGAGCAGGCCACAGGCCCCGGGCCGGGCCGGGCCGCTCAGGGTCTGTCCAGTCTGAGGCGTTCCTGCCTCGGGAAGCCGGCCACCACCAGGTCGTACGAGTCCTCGATCAGCTCCCGCACCATCCGGGCCGGCAGCGGGCCGACCGTCACCGTGTTCCAGTGGCGTTTGTTGAGATGCCAGCCCGGGACGATCTCCGGATGGGCCTCGCGGAGGCGGATCGCTTCCTCCGGATCGCACTTGAGGGAGACCTTCAGCGGGCGGTCCTCCAGGGAACAGATCGCGAAGATCTTCGTGGCGACCCTGAAGACCGTGATATCCGGGTTGCGCGGGAACGGGACGTCCGAGGAGGTTCCGTTCAGTGCCAGGCAGCACGCCGTCAGCTCCGCCGGGGTCACGACGTCTGGGCTTCCTTCCGCACCGGTTCGGCGAGGACCGTGACGATCTTGTTCCGGCGGCCGGCCGGGGATTCCGCCGTGAGCCGGAGCGTGCGGCCGTCCGGCAGGTCGACGCTGGCGGTGGCGCCGGCGATCGGGACGCGGCCCAGGGCCTTCGCCAGGAGGCCGCCGACGGTCTCCACGTCCTCGTCGTCGTACTCGTCGAGCCCGAACAGCTCCCCGAGGTCGCCGATGTCCAGCCGGGCCGTGACGCGGTACGAGCCGTCGCCCAGCTCCTCGACCGGCGGGAGCTCGCGGTCGTACTCGTCGGTGATCTCTCCGACGATCTCCTCCAGGATGTCCTCGATCGTGACGATGCCGGCCGTGCCGCCGTACTCGTCGATCACGACCGCGACATGGCTGCGCTCCTGCTGCATCTCGCGCAGCAGATCGCCCGCGTTCTTCGTGTCGGGCACGAAGGCGGCGGGACGCATGGCCGTGGAGACCAGATCGGCTTCGGAGTCCCGGTTGATATGGGTCTTGCTGACCAGGTCCTTGAGGTAGACGACGCCGACGATGTCGTCCTCGTTCTCCCCCGTCACGGGGATACGGGAGAAGCCGGAGCGCAGCGCCAGCGTGAGCGCCTGACGGATCGTCTTGTACCGCTCGATGCAGACCAGGTCCGTGCGCGGGACCATGACCTCCCGTACGAGGGTGTCGCCCAGCTCGAAGACGGAGTGCACCATCCGGCGCTCGTCGTCCTCGATGAGGGACTCCGACTCGGCGAGGTCGACCATCGCCCGCAGCTCGGCCTCGCTGGCGAACGGTCCCTTGCGGAAGCCCTTGCCGGGGGTGAGCGCGTTGCCCAGCAGAATCAGCAGCTGGGGGATCGGGCCCATGATCCTGGCGAGCGGCAGCAGGACATACGCCGAGGCCGTCGCCGTGTTCAGCGGATGCTGGCGGCCGATCGTACGGGGCGAGACACCCACCGCGACGTACGAGACGAGCACCATCACGCCGATGGCGACGACCAGCGCCGCCCAGGTCTCCTTGAACTCCTTCAGGCAGACGTACGTGACGAGCACCCCGGCCGCCATCTCGCAGGCGACCCGGACCAGCAGGGCCACGTTCAGATAGCGCGTCGGGTCGGCGGCGACCTGGGCCAGCTTGGCCGCGCCCCGGCGCCCCGAGCGGACGGCCTCGGCTGCCCGGAAGCTGGAGGTCCGGGCGAGGCCCGCCTCGGCGGAGGCCGCCAGCCAGGCCACGACGACCAGGGCGACCGCTCCGACGATCAGTTGCGCGGTCATGAGACGGTCGGCGCGGGCGACGGCCCCGTGAGCCCCTGTTCGGATCGCCAGCCGTCGACGATGGCCGCCTGGAGGCCGAACATCTCGGCCCGCTCGTCCGGTACTTCGTGGTCGTAGCCGAGGAGATGCAGCACACCGTGGACGGTGAGCAGTTGGAGCTCCTCGTCCATGGTGTGCTGCGTCGGGGCTTCCTCGCCCTGCTTCTTGGCCACCTCGGGGCAGAGCACGATGTCACCGAGGAGGCCCTGCGGGGGCTCCTCGTCGTCCTTGACCGGCGGACGCAGCTCGTCCATCGGGAAGGACATGACATCCGTCGGGCCCGGCAGATCCATCCACTGGATGTGCAGCTGTTCCATGGCGGCCTCGTCCACCACGATCACCGACAGTTCGGAGAGCGGGTGGATACGCATCCTCGTGAGCGCGTAGCGGGCGACGTCGAGGATCGCCTGCTCGTCGACCTCGGTGCCTGACTCGTTGTTGACGTCGATCGACATGGTGCGCTCTTGGTCTCCCGCTCCTGAATTCCGCAGCCCGTGTCAGCCGTCAGCCATGGCTGTCGGTTGTCGTCAACCGCGGCTGCCGTTCTGCTCGTACTTCTCGTACGCGTCGACGATACGGCCGACGAGCTTGTGCCGGACAACATCCTGCGACGTGAGACGGGAGAAGTGCACATCGTCGACGCCGTCCAGGATGTCCTGGACCTGGCGCAGACCGCTCTTCGTGCCGCCCGGCAGGTCGACCTGGGTGATGTCGCCCGTGATGACGATCTTCGATTCGAAGCCCAGCCTCGTCAGGAACATCTTCATCTGCTCGGGGCTGGTGTTCTGCGCCTCGTCGAGAATGATGAACGCGTCATTGAGCGTACGGCCACGCATATACGCCAGCGGCGCCACCTCGATCGTGCCCGCCGCCATCAGACGCGGGATCGAGTCGGGGTCGAGCATGTCGTGCAGCGCGTCGTAGAGCGGCCGCAGATACGGGTCGATCTTCTCGTAGAGCGTGCCGGGCAGGAACCCGAGCCGCTCGCCCGCCTCAACGGCGGGCCTGGTCAGGATGATCCGTGTGACCTGCTTGGACTGCAGGGCCTGGACCGCCTTGGCCATGGCGAGATAGGTCTTGCCGGTACCGGCGGGGCCGATGCCGAAGACGATCGTGTGCTTGTCGATCGCGTCGACATATCGCTTCTGGTTGAGGGTCTTGGGGCGGATCGTCCGGCCGCGGCTGGACAGGATGTTCTGAGTGAGTACCTCGGCGGGCGTCTCGGGACCGTCCGCTCCGCCGTTCTCGCTCGCCCTGAGCATGGCGATCGAACGTTCCACTGCGTCCTCCGTCATCGGCTGACCGGTGCGGAGCACCAGCATCATTTCGTCGAACAGGCGCTGGACCATGGCGACATCCGCCGCACTACCGGTCGCGCTGATCTCGTTTCCCCGGACATGGATGTCTGCGGCCGGGAACGCCTTCTCGATCACCCGCAGGAGGGTGTCTCCGGAGCCCAGGACCGTCACCATGGGGTGCTTGGCGGGGACTGTCCACTGAGCATGTGCCTGCCCCGACGCGGGGGTCTGGACTGTAGGTGTCTGAGTCATGGGCCGGCGCTGTGGCCTGCACATACCTCCCGTTGCAGGGTTCTCGCTGCTCGACAACCTCTGGGCTACCAGCGTACGACCCCGCACTGACAAGGCCCTAGAGCTTTTCCATGTGCCGTTGGCAAAGACCGTCGGCCCCGGACGTGCTCGTCTCAGACGGAGCGTCCGAAGCCGATGGTCGGTACGGCCCTGCGCAGCGGCCACGGCCTGCTCGGCGCGGGCAGCAGCTCCTCCAGGAAGGCGTAGCGCCGCAGCGCCGCCGGGTCCTGGTCCGGGGAAGTCCGTACGTACTGCCACCAGGTCGCCACCTCCGACCAGCCGGGCGCGGAGAGCGAGCCGCCGAACTCCTGGACCGAGAGCGCGGCGGTCAGCCCCGCGAAGGCCAGCCGGTCCGCGAGCGGCCAGCCGGCGAGCGTGCCGGTGACGAATCCGGCCACGAAGACATCGCCCGCGCCCGTCGGGTCGAGGGCCTCCACGGCGATCGCCGGGACCTCGGCGGTCTCGCCGGTGGCGCCGTCCACCGCGTACGCGCCGTCCCCGCCCAGCGTGACGACGGCCACCGGCACCCGCTCGGCGAGCACCCGCGCGGCGGCCCTGGGGCAGTCGGTGCGGGTGTAGCGCATCGCCTCCGCGGCGTTGGGCAGGAACGCCTCGCAGTGCTCCAGATCGGCCAGTCCGGCCAGATCCCAGCGGCCGGTCTCGTCCCAGCCGACATCGGCGAAGATCCGCGCTCCGCGGCGGGCTGCGCGGGCGATCCACTCGTCGCGGCGGCCGGGGGTGAGGGCGGCGACGGCGGCGCGGGCGCGCGGCGGGCACTCGGGCACGGCTCCTTCGGGCGGCGGAGCCTCGTGGCCG
The DNA here is from genome assembly GCF_044766385.1 of Streptomyces sp. NPDC102274. Classification (NCBI taxonomy): domain Bacteria; kingdom Bacillati; phylum Actinomycetota; class Actinomycetes; order Kitasatosporales; family Streptomycetaceae; genus Streptomyces; species Streptomyces sp. NPDC102274. The sequence goes on from NZ_JBIWLW010000005.1 coordinate 259,450, forward strand.
TGCGAGACCATCGTGCGTTCGTCCTCGTACGCCATGGAGACGGTGACGGGCGAGTGCCAGCCGGGGACCGTCCGTGACCGGGACAGATCGATGCCCTCGCCCTGCTCCAGCGCGTCCCAGCAGTACTCGCCGTAGTGGTCGTCGCCGAAGGCCGCCGCGAGCGAGGTGTGCAGTCCGAGCCGGGCCAGGGCGGTGGCCATATTGGCGATCCCGCCGGGGCTCGACCCCATCCCCCGCGCCCAGGACTCCGTACCGCGTACGGGTGCGCTGTCCAGCCCGGTGAAGATGATGTCGAGGAAGACCGTGCCCGTCAGATACACGTCGCAGTCGGGATCGTCCGGAGCGCGCAGTGCGCGCAGCGGGTCGACATGGGCGGAGTGTTCCTGCGGGTCTCCGTTGGATGTGATCACGGCGGGCTCCCGGTCGCGTGCGGATCCGGACAGTCTGCCCGATCCGCCGGGCGCGGGCGCGCGGTCCCGCCGCTCCGGGGCCGCACCTACGCTCCCGTCAGCGGGAACGCTTGGGCAGCGGTACTCGTACGAGGTCGGCGGCGACCGTCAGTTCGCCCTCGAAGCCCGCCGCGCGGGCCTGCCGTTCGAACTCGTCCGGGTCGCTGTAGCGCTGTGAGAAGTGCGTGAGGACCAGATGCCCCACGCCCGCGTCCCGCGCCGCCCGCGCCGCCTGGCCCGCGGTGAGATGGCCGTGGTCGGCGGCCAGTCGCTCGTCCCCGTCGAGGAACGTCGACTCGATGACCAGCAGATCGCACCCCTCGGCCAGCGTGTGCACGCCGTCGCAGAGCCGGGTGTCCATGACGAAGGCGAACCGCTGGCCCCGGCGCGTCTCGCTGACCTCCTCCAGCGTGACACCGTTCAGCACGCCCTCGCGCTGGAGGCGGCCGACGTCCGGGCCCGCGATGCCGTGTGCGGCCAGCCGCGCCGGGTCCATGCGACGCCCGTCGGGCTCGGTGAGGCGGTAGCCGTACGACTCGACGGGATGCGAGAGCTTCCGCGCCTCCAGGGTGTACGCCGGGGTACGCGCGAGCACGCCGTCGCCGGTGACCGGCGCTTCGGTCAGCTCGACGGACTCGCGGTAGGCCGTGGCGTACCGCAGCCGCTCGAAGAAGCGCTGCCCGCTCGCCGGGTAGTGCGCGCTGATCTCGTGCGGCACCTGGTCGAGATTGATCCGCTGGATGACCCCGGCCAGTCCGAGCGAGTGATCGCCGTGGAAGTGCGTGACACAGATGCGGTTGATGTCGTGCGCGGCGACCCCGGCGCGCAGCATCTGGCGCTGGGTGCCCTCGCCCGGGTCGAAGAGCAGGCCCTCGCCGTCCCAGCGCAGCAGATAGCCGTTGTGGTTGCGATGGCGGGTGGGCACCTGGCTCGCGGTGCCCAGCACGACCAGTTCCCGTACGGACAAGACGCCTACCCGGGGGGCCAGTTGAAGCCGCGTCCGCCCAGGACATGGGCGTGCGCGTGGAAGACGGTCTGGCCCGCGCCCGCGCCCGTGTTGAAGACGATCCGGTAGCCGCTGCCGTCGGTCTTGTCCTCGACGGCGACCGCTGCGGCCTCGCGCAGCACATCGGCGGCGATGGTGGGTTCGGCCGCGGCGAGGGTGCCGGCGTCCGGGTAGTGCGCCCGCGGGATGACCAGGACATGGGTCGGGGCCTGCGGGTTGATGTCGCGGAAGGCGAGGGTGGTCTCCGTCTCGCGGACGACGGTGGCCGGCACATCCCCCGAGACGATCTTGCAGAACAGGCAGTCCGCCTGCGGTTCTCCCGCCATGATCCGGGCCTCCTCGGCACCACTGGTGATCAGTTGAGTACGTCGCATGCTATCCGGTGGGGTCGGGGCCCACGGCCGTCACAACCGAAGGCCCGTCAGGGCCAACGGCCCATCGGCACCGGCGGCCTGTCAGGACCAGCGACCGGTGCGGCCGAGCAGGAGCGCCGTGGCCGCCGTCCCCGCCGTGGAGGTACGCAGTACGCTGCGGCCGAGCCGGTACGGCCGCGCACCCGCCTCCGCGAAAGCCGTCAACTCCTGTGGGGACACGCCTCCTTCGGGCCCCACGACCAGCACGATCCGGCCCTCCGTGGGCAGCGGCGCGGTGGCCAGCGGCTCGCCGCCCTCCTCGTGCAGTACGGCGGCGAAGTCCGCGTCCGCGAGCAGCGCCGCGATCTGCCGGGCCGACAGCGCCTCCGTGACCTCGGGGAAGCGGAGCCTGCGCGACTGCTTGCCCGCCTCGCGCGCCGTGGCCCGCCACTTGGCGAGCGCCTTGGCGCCCCGTTCGCCCTTCCACTGCGTGATGCAGCGCGCGGCCTGCCACGGCACGATCGCGTCGACGCCGGTCTCGGTCATCGTCTCGACGGCCAGCTCCCCGCGGTCGCCCTTGGGCAGCGCCTGGACGACGGTGACGCGGGGCGTGGGGTCCGGCTCGGTCCGTACCTCGGTGACGGCGACGTCCAGCCGGTCCTTGCCCTCGACCGCCGCGACCGTCCCGTACGCGCCGGTGCCCGCGCCGTCCGTCAGTACGATCTCCTCGCCGACGCGCAGCCGCCGTACGGAGACGGCGTGCCGCCCCTCGGGGCCGTCCAGCGTGACCGTACCGACCCGCAGTCCGCCGCCCTCGACGACGAAGACAGGAGCGGTCACGAGGCGTTGCCCAGACCCGGCATCAACGAGGCGCGCGTCGCTTCGAGTTCACCGTTCAGCACCTCGACCAGTTGTCCGGCCGGCAGATCGCGGGCCATCCGGTGGCCCTGTCCCGCCCAGAGCGCCATGCCCTGCGCGTCGCCCACCCTGGCGGCGGCCTTGCGCAGCGCGGAGGTGAGGTGGTGGATCTCGGGGTAGGCGGGCGGGGCGTACCGGCCGTGCTCGCGCATGAAGCGGTTCACGAGGCCGCGCGCGGGGCGCCCGGAGAACGCCCGGGTCAGCTCGGTCCGTACGAACAGCGGGTTGGTCATGGCCTGCTTGTGCAGCGCGTTCGCGCCGGACTCCGGGCACACCAGGAACGCCGTGCCGAGCTGCGCCGCGTCGGCGCCCGCCGCGAGCACCGCCGCGATCTGGCCCCCGCGCATCAGCCCGCCGGCGGCGATGACCGGCAGCTCCACGGTCTCCCTGACCTGGGCCACCAGCGAGAGCAGCCCGATACCCGCGCCGTCGGTGGCCGGATCGTCGCGGTGCGTGCCCTGGTGGCCGCCGGCCTCGATGCCCTGGACACAGACGGCGTCGGCGCCGGACCACTGCGCGGTCTGGGCCTCCTCGGGGGTGGTCACCGTGACCACGGTGTACGTCCCGGCCTGGGCGAGGGCGTCGAGCGTCGTCCTGGTCGGGCAGCCGAAGGTGAACGACACGACGGGCACCGGATCGTCGAGCAGTATCGCCAGCTTCGCCTCGTAGCCGTCGTCCCGTCCGGCGTCGGGGTCGCCGAGCGGCGTCTCGTACCAGGTCGCCTCACCGGCGAGCTGGTTGCGGTAGACCTCCACGGCCGCGTGGTCGGCGTAACGGGGCTGCGGCATGAAGAGATTGATACCGAAGGGCCGGCCGGTCAGCCCGCGCAACTGTTTGACCTCTTCGTACATGCCGTCCGCGGTTTTGTACCCGGCGGCGAGGAACCCGAGACCGCCGGCCTCGGAGACGGCCGCGGCCAGCTGCGGGCAGGAGGCGCCGCCCGCCATGGGGGCCTGCACGATCGGATACCGGCAGAGATCGGTCAGTGCGGAGGACATGCAGGCATCGTGCCATGCCTTGTATGACAGCTCCGAATCGGTGCCGCGTCCGGCATGTGACGGAGGAATGCGCGGCGGATCACGGGCATCGCGCCGGGAGACAAAGCCAATGGCCCGGGGACTACTCCCCGGGCCATTGGCCACAACCTGTCGCAACACGGCCTAGCGGCCGTTGAAGGCGTCCTTCAGGCGCGAGAACAAGCCCTGCTGTCCCGGCTGGAACTGGCCCGTGGGCCGTTCCTCGCCGCGCAGCTTCGCCAGCTCCCGCAGCAACCGCTCCTGCTCCGGGTCCAGCTTCGACGGGGTCATCACCTCGACGTGCACGATCAGATCGCCCCGGCCGCCGCCCCGCAGATGCGTGATGCCCCGGCCGTGCAGCGGAATCGACTGGCCCGACTGCGTACCCGGACGTACGTCGATCTCCTCCAGGCCGTCCAGCGTCTCCAGCGGGCACTTCGTGCCCAGCGACGCCGCGGTCATCGGGATGGTGACCGTGCAGTGCAGATCGTCGCCGCGCCGCTGGAACACCGCGTGCGGCAGCTCATGGATCTCTACGTACAGATCACCGGCGGGGCCGCCGCCGGGGCCGACCTCGCCCTCGCCCGCGAGCTGGATACGCGTGCCGTTGTCGACCCCGGCCGGGATCTTGACGGTGAGCGTACGGCGGGACCGGATCCGGCCGTCGCCCGCGCACTCGGGGCACGGCGTCGGCACGACCGTACCGAAGCCCTGGCACTGCGGGCACGGCCGCGAGGTCATGACCTGGCCCAGGAAGGACCGGGTGACCTGCGAGACCTCACCGCGGCCGCGGCACATGTCACAGGTCTGCGCCGAGGTGCCCGGCGCCGCGCCCTCTCCCGAACAGGTCGTACAGACCACGGCCGTGTCGACCTGGATGTCCTTGGTCGTACCGAAGGCCGACTCGTTGAGGTCGATCTCCAGCCGGATCATCGCGTCCTGGCCGCGCCGCGTCCGCGACCGCGGGCCGCGCTGCGACGCCGTACCGAAGAACGCGTCCATGATGTCGGAGAAGTTGCCGAAGCCACCGGCTCCGAACCCGCCCGCGCCCCCGCCACCGCTCTGCGAGAGGGGGTCACCGCCGAGGTCGTAGACCTGCTTCTTCTGCGGGTCCGACAACACCTCGTAGGCGGCGTTGATCTCCTTGAAGCGCTCTTGCGTCTTGGGATCGGGATTGACATCCGGATGCAGCTCGCGGGCGAGTCTGCGGAATGCCTTCTTGATCTCGTCCTGAGATGCGTCGCGGCGCACGCCGAGTACGGCGTAGTAGTCCGTGGCCACTTACGACTCCGCCAGGATCTGTCCGACGTAACGTGCCACTGCGCGTACCGCTCCCATCGTTCCGGGGTAGTCCATGCGGGTCGGTCCGACCACGCCGAGTTTGGCGACTGCCTCGTCGCCCGAACCGTAGCCGACCGCGACGACGGACGTGGAGTTGAGCCCCTCATGGGCGTTCTCGTGCCCGATACGTACGGTCATGCCGGGGTCCTTGGCCTCGCCGAGCAGCTTGAGGAGCACCACATGCTCCTCCAGCGCCTCGAGCACCGGCCGGATGGTCAAAGGGAAATCGTGTCCGAAGCGGGTGATGTTGGCGGTACCGCCGATCATCAGCCGCTCCTCGGTCTCCTCGACCAGGGTTTCGAGCAGGGTCGCGAGCACCGTGGTGACGGTCCCCCGGTCCTCCTGCTCGAAGGAATCGGGCAGGTCCTGCACCAGCTGCGGGACATCCGCGAAGCGGCGCCCGACCACCCGGCTGTTGAGCCGGGCCCTCAGGTCCGCGAGCGAGGTCTCGCCGAAGGGCGCGGGACAGTCGATCATGCGCTGCTCGACCCGTCCGGTGTCCGTGATCAGGACGAGCATCAGCCGGGCGGGCGCCAGCGCCAGCAGCTCCACATGCCGCACCGTCGAGCGGGTCAGCGAGGGGTACTGGACGACGGCGACCTGCCGGGTGAGCTGCGCCAGCAGTCGTACCGTACGGCCCACGACATCGTCGAGGTCGACGGCTCCGTCCAGGAAGTTCTGGATGGCGCGGCGCTCCGGCGAGGACAGCGGTTTGACCCCCGCCAGCTTGTCGACGAAGAGCCGGTATCCCTTGTCCGTCGGGATGCGGCCCGCGCTGGTGTGCGGCTGGGCGATGAAGCCCTCGTCCTCCAGCACCGCCATGTCGTTGCGTACGGTCGCTGGGGAGACACCGAGCTTGTGCCGCTCGGTGAGCGCCTTGGAGCCGACGGGCTCTTCCGTCCCGACATAGTCCTGGACGATGGCGCGCAGCACCTCCAGCCTGCGTTCGCTGAGCATCGCACACCTCCAGCTCTCGTCCGTCGTCCGGCTTTGGCACTCGCTCTGGAGGAGTGCCAGCACTCCCCCAGCCAGTGTACGGCCGTGGGGTACACCCCTAGCAAGGGCAGCCGACCACGCTACCCCGCGATCGCACTGGTCGTTGCCGATAGCGTCCCGTAGCGTCCCGGTATGAACGTGCCCATGAACATCCCCTGGGAAGAGTCCGGGTGGGAACGACTTGCGCCAGGGGTGGGGCGGCTGCGGCTGCCGGGATGGGACGCGACGACCGGACTGGCCGTCGGCACCGACGCGGCACTGCTGTACGACACGGGCTCCACGCTCCGCGAGGGCGTCGGGATCCGGGCACGGACGCGAAGGCCGCTCGGCGGCCGGCGCGTGACGCATATCGCGCTGAGCCACCCGCACTTCGACCACGTGCTGGGGACGGCCGCGTTCGCCGGGACCGAGGTGTACGGGGCCGTGGGCATGGCGGAGCTGCTGACCGGGGACGCGGCGGGCCTGTACGAGGACGCCGTACGCCACGGGGTCGCCGCCGCGGAAGCCGCCGAGGCGGTCGATCACCTGGTGGCGCCCCGGCACGCGGTGTCCGGGGAGGTGACGCTGGACCTGGGCGGCCTGCGGGTCCTGCTCGTGAACGCCGGGCCCGGTCACACCGCCCACGATCTCGCGATGCTCGTGCCGGGCTCCCCTTCGGTGGTCTTCTGCGGCGATCTGGTGGAGGAGTCCGGCGAGCCGCAGGCGGGCCCCGACGCGGTCCCCGCGCGCTGGCCCGCGGCCCTGGACCGGCTGCTGGCGCTGGGCGGCGAGGACGCGCTGTATGTGCCGGGGCACGGGGCGGTGGTGGACGCGGCGTTCGTACGGGCGCAGCGCGACGCGCTGACCGCGCGTGCCGGGGCGTCGTAACGGGTGCCGGGGCGTCGTAACCGGGTGCCGGGCGTCGAAGCCGGGTGCCGGGGCGTCGTAGCCGCAGCGCCGCGTCCCGGCCTATCGTCGTGCGCATGCGCAGCTACAGCCCTGATCTGACGCCCCCGTGGAAGAAGTCCACGCCCGCGCCCGAGGTCCCCGCCGAACCGGATCTGGTGGTCGAGGAGGTGTCAACGGGCTTCTGCGGCGCGGTGATCCGCTGCGAGAAGACCGCCGAGGGGCCGACGGTCACGCTGGAGGACCGCTTCGGCAAACACCGGGTCTTCCCGCTGCTGCCCTCCGGCTTCCTCCTGGAGGGCCGGCCGGTGACCCTAGTCCGCCCGTCGACGGCGGCCCCGTCCGGCCCGTCCCGCACCGCCTCCGGCTCGGTCGCCGTCCCCGGGGTCCGCGCGCGCGTGGCCAGGGCGGGCCGCATCTACGTGGAGGGCCGGCACGACGCGGAGCTGGTCGAGAAGGTGTGGGGCGACGACTTGCGCGTCGAGGGCGTGGTCGTGGAGTACCTGGGCGGCATCGACGATCTCCCCGCCATCGTCACCGAGTTCGCGCCGGCCCCGGACGCGCGGCTGGGCGTCCTGGTCGACCATCTGGTGCCGGGCTCGAAGGAGTCCCGCATCGCGTCCGCGGTGACGGGCGCGGACGTCCTGGTTGTGGGCCACCCCTACATCGACGTCTGGGAGGCGGTCAAGCCGTCGTCGGTGGGGATCGCGGCGTGGCCGACCGTGCCGCGCGGCGAGGACTGGAAGACGGGCGTGTGCCGCGCGCTGGGCTGGCCGGAGAACACGGGAGCGGCGTGGCAGCACATCCTGTCCCGCGTGCACTCCTACCGGGACCTGGAACCCGCGCTGCTGGGCAGGGTGGAGGAACTGATCGACTTCGTCACGGTCGGCGGTGCTGCTTGATCGGCGGAAGTGTCCCGAACTTGCTGGTGTCCAGTTCGATACCGAGCGCTTCGAGCAGCAGCGGGTCGCCGAACTTGGCAGTCCGCTCCAGTCGGTAGTCCGCGGCTTCCCCGCTGCCCACCGGCTCGGTGAGCAGCACACAATGAGCCTCCATCGGATCGATGATCAGGTAGGCCGGGACCCGACCGGCAGCGTAGATCGAACGCTTGACGCCGTAGTCGCGGTCGATGCTGCTCTTGGAGGCGACCTCAAGCACCAAAGTGACAGCGGGGGCGGGGACCAGACGTCCGGGGCCTTCGAAAGCGCCGTGCTCAACCACGACGAGATCCGGCTGTGGCTGGACCGACTCCCCTGGGATCGAGAGGTCCTGGGTCTGCACCGGGTACCAGTTGTCGATAGGAATTTGCCGCTCCACGAACAGAACGATCAGGTTATGGACCCAATCAGGCCCTGCCGTCATCACGATTTCGCCCCTGAGGAGTTCCGTCTTGAACCCCTCGGGAACCTCAAGGTTCTCGAAGGTCTCGACGGTGTCGGTGATCGGTCGCTCATCCACAGCGGTCATCTCCGTGAACCTCCACATTCCGCCGCTTCTGTTGGCGGCAGACCAGGGAACAGCGTAGGCAGACTCCTCCCGAATCCGCTCGGATTCACACCGGCGAGTGATCAGTCCACCAGGTCCCTGACCACCGCGTCCGCCAGCAGCCGCCCCCGCAGCGTCAGCACCGCACGCCCCTCCTCGTACGGCCGCTGCCGGAGCAGACCGTCGGCCAGGGCGCGGCGGGAGGCTGCCAGGCCGTCCGGCCGCAGCAACGACAGCTCGCAGCCGTCGGAGAGCCGCAGCTCCAGGAGGATGCGCTCCACCCGGCGGTCCTCCGCCGCCAGGATCTCCCGGCCCGCGCCCGGCGACCGTCCCGACGCCAGCGCCGCCGCGTACGCGCCCGGGTGCTTCACGTTCCACCAGCGCACGCCCCCCATGTGGCTGTGGGCGCCCGGACCCGCGCCCCACCAGTCCGCGCCGCGCCAGTACAGCTCGTTGTGCAGACAGCGGGCCGCTTCCGAGGTCGCCCAGTTGGACACCTCGTACCAGGAGAAGCCCGCCTCCGCCAGCACCTCGTCCGCGATCAGATAGCGGTCCGCGTGCTCGTCGTCGTCCGTCATCGGGACCTCGCCGCGCCGGATGCGCCGGGCCAGCTGGGTGCCCTCCTCCACGATCAGCGCGTACGCGGAGACATGGTCGGGCCCCGCCCCCACCGCCGCCGCGAGCGATGCGCGCCAGTCGTCGTCGGTCTCCCCCGGCGTGCCGTAGATCAGATCCAGGTTCACATGCTCGAAGCCCGTCGCACGCGCCTCCGCGACGCACGCCTCGGGCCGCCCGGGGGTGTGCGTGCGGTCCAGGACCTTCAGTACATGCTGTTTCGCGCTCTGCATCCCGAAGGAGATCCGGTTGAAGCCGCCCTCCCTGAGGGCCGCCAGATACGCCGGATCCACGGATTCCGGATTCGCCTCCGTGGTGATCTCGGCATCGTCCGCGAGCCCGAACTCGTCGCGGATCACCCCGAGCATCCGTACGAGATCCGCCGCCGCGAGCAGCGTCGGCGTACCGCCGCCGACGAACACCGTACGGACCTGCCTCGGGTCGTCGCCCAGCACCTTCCTGGCCAGCCGGACCTCGTCGGCGAGAGTCTCCGCGTAGTTGTCGCGGGAGGCCAGGACGCCGCCCGAGCCACGCAGCTCGGTCGCCGTGTACGTGTTGAAATCGCAGTAGCCGCAGCGGGTCGCGCAGTACGGAACGTGCAGGTAGAAGCCGAGGGGCCGGTCCGCCGCGCCTACAAGGGCGTGCGGGGGCAGCGCGCCGGTCTCGGGCATGGGGTCACCGTCGGGCAGTGCGGAAGGCATGCCCCCAGTGTCCCGTACGCGACGGGTGGACCGGGCCTGCGCCGGGGGCACCCGGGTGCCGGGGTGCCCGGGTGCCCAGGTCGCGCACGGCTCGCGCCCCGCTCAGGTCGCCTGGAGCACCAGCAGCGCCACGTCGTCCTCCGGCGGCGTCTCGTCGAAGTCGTGCACGGTCTGCCGTATCCGCTCCGCGACGCCCTGCGCCGTCAGCCCCACGCACCCCGCGAGTGCCCGCGCGAGGCCGTCGCCGTCGTCGAGCATCCGCCGGCCGGAGCGGCGCTCCGTGACGCCGTCGGTGACGCAGAGCAGGGTGTCGCCGGGCTCCAGGTCGAAGGTGCTGCTCTCGTACGCGACCTTGTCCATGACCCCGAGCAGCAGCTGCGGCTCCGCCGCCGCGCGTACCGTCCCGTCCGGCCGCAGGAGCAGCGGCAGTGGATGGCCGGCGCTTGCGAGGGTGCACCGTACGGCGCCGCCCGCGCCCGGGAGCGGCATCAGCTCGCCGTACAGCAGGGACAGGAAGCGGGCCTGGCTGCCCTCGGACGCCGACGACGGGATCGCGGACGGGGAGGACGCGGCGGACGCCGCAGACGCGGCAGACGCGGCAGACGCGGCGACCATCAGGGACGCGGACTCGGCCGCCTCCGTCGCGTCGTCCAGGAGCAGCCGGTTCAGCCGGTCGAGGACCGCGCCGACGCGATAGCCCTCGCGGGCCAGCAGCCGCAGCCAGGGGCGGGCCAGGCCGGTGACGACGGCGGCCTCGGGACCGCTGCCCTGGACGTCGCCGAGCATGAAGCACCAGCGGTCGCCCGGCGGACACGGGAAGACGTCGTAGAAGTCGCCGCCCGCAAGACCGTCGTCGCTCGGCTCGTACACCAGCGAGCTGGCGATGCCCGGAATGCGCGCCACCTGGCTGGGCAGCAGTCCGCGTTGCAGGACCCGGCTGATGGTGACCTGACGGGTGTAGCGGCGGGCCGCGCCGATCGCGAGGCCGACGCGGCGCGCGAAGTCCTCGATGAGCGCGGTGATTTCCTCGGGTACCGGCCCCTGCCCCGGCCTGCCGAGCACCAGCGTGCCCAGCGCGCGCCCGTTCGCGACCAGCCGGCAGGCGAGCGCCGCGCCGGGGCCGGAGTCGGGGCCGCAGTCCGGGCCGGAGTCCGGGCCGGAGTCCGGGCCGGAGTCCGGGCCGGAATCGAGGCCGGAATCGAGGCCGGAATCGGTCCCCGCCCCGGAACCCGTGCCCGCACCCGCACCCGCACCCGCACCCGCACCCGGCCAGGGCATCCGCACCGGCCCACCCCTCGGCGAGACCGGAAGCCGTGGCGGCTCCTTCTCCAGGATCTCGCGCAGCGGCTCGATCCTGGCCTCGTCCGCGTGCCAGACCCGCGCGAGCCGGGGAGCCGCGCCCTGCTGCCCGCCCTCGCCGTCCAGCCAGACCGCGCACCACTCCGCGAGCCGTGGCACCAGCAGCTGTCCGGCGAGCGCCGCGACGAGATCCTCGTCCAGCTGCCCGGCGAGCAGTTCGGACGCCTCGGCGAGGAACGAGAGGGCGCCCCGGCCGGTCCACTCGGGGTCGTCGCGCGCGGTACGACGGGTCGTCGGCGCGAGGATCTCGGCGGCCCGCAGCCCGCGTCGCAGGGCGGGCTCGGTCCCCTGCTCCTGTCCCGGGTCCCGGCCTTCCAGCGGGAGGCGGGCCCAGACGGTCTTGAGCCCGGAGCGATAGGTGATGCCCCAGCGTTCGGCGAGCGCGGCGACCAGTTGGAGCCCGCGTCCGTATTCGGGGGTGCCGGCCGGTCCCTGCCCCGCCGCGTCGCTCTGTATGGCACGGGCGGGGTGGTGGTCGGAGACTTCGAGGACCACGGCCGCGGGCTCCTCGCCCTCTCCCGCCGGGGTCCCCGAGGCGTCCTCGCCGGGGTCTTCGAGCCGGCAGAGCAGCTCGACGGTGGTGCCCGCGTGCACCACCGCGTTGGTGACGAGTTCGTCGACGATCAGCACCGCGTCGTCCGCGAGCAGATCGGTGCTGTGTTCCCCCGGGGAACAGCCCTCGTCCCCCTGGCAGAAGGTACAAGTGGCGAGCAGCCCGAGACTGGTCCAGTCCGCCAGCGCCGCGCGGGTGAAGCGGCGCGCGGCGGACGGGGCCAGCGGGTTGCCCGGCAGGCTGGTACGTGATGTCGACCGCGTGTCCCTCCGCAACGGCACCTGGGGTGCCGGGAGATGAAAGGTCTCGCGTGAGATCGGAATGCGCCCCACCGCGGCTCCTGATCCGGTTCTGGCGTTTGTGCCGCTTACGATCCCGACAGAGTGACAGACGGAGCCCGGTCATACGCGCCGAGTCATGGAAGTGGTCAAGATGTGACCATGCCCCGGAAGCACACCCGCCGTATTTCGGTGGTACGGCGGGGAGCGCGGCCGGCGCGGTGGCGACACGAGACCAAACCGCCGAAATGGCGTGCCAAAACGCTTCGCACAGAGCATTCTTGCCTCCCTGGCCGGAACACGGGGGGCCGGACAAGGGGAGCGGGATGAGCAGGACAACAGCCACCACGGAACGCGCGAGCATCCTTCTCGTCGACGACCTGGAGGACAATCTCGTCGCGCTGGAAGCGGTCCTCGCCTCACTGGACGAGCCGCTCGTCCGGGCCCGTTCGGGCGAGGAGGCCGTACAGGCACTGCTGCGGGAGCCGTTCGCGCTGATTCTGCTGGATGTCCGGATGCCCGGCATGGACGGCTTCGAGACCGCCTACCGGATCAAGCGGCTCGACCGGGCCAAGGACATCCCGATCATCTTCCTGAACGGTCCGGAGTCCGACAGTGGTTATGCCTTCCGGGGCTACGCCACGGGGGCGGCGGACTTCCTGACCAAGCCTTTCGACCCGTGGATGCTCCGTGCCAAGGTCAGCGTCTTCCTCGATCTGCACCGCAAGAACCGCCAGTTGGAACGGCTGCTGGCCCGGGAGCAGGAGCATCTGGGGGAGATCACGGACCGGCTGGCCTCGATCGAGGACGAGTTACGCGGGGGCGCCCCGGCCGTCCTCGACTCGGTGGGAAAGCAGCTGGCCCGCATCGAGGAGACACTGGACGAACTGCGGCGCGGCCGGGCCCAGTAGGGCCTGCGGCGAACGTCACGTCCGGGGCCGGGGCCGGCCCCGGACGGCGCCCTCAGGCCTCCCGGGAGCCCTCGTACATCTCCTCGATCAGGTCCTTGTACGTCCGTTCCACCACCGGCCTCTTGAGCTTGAGGCTCGGCGTCAGCTCGCCGTGCTCGATATCCAGATCGCGCGGCAGCAGCCGGAACTTCTTGATGGCCTGCCAGCGCTGGAGGCCCTCGTTGAGCCGCTTCACATAACCGGCGATGAGCCGCTGGACCGCCGGGGAGGCGACCACCTCGGCGTACGTCCTGCCCGCCAGGCCGTTCTCGTCGGCCCAGCCGAGGATGGCCGGCTCGTCGAGTGCGATCAGCGCCGTACAGAAGTTACGGTCCACGCCGTGCACCAGGATGTTGGAGACGAACGGGCACACCGCCTTGAACTGGCCCTCGACCTCGGCGGGGGCGATGTACTTGCCGCCCGACGTCTTGATGAGGTCCTTCTTGCGGTCGGTGATCCGCAGATAGCCGTCGGGGGACAGCTCGCCGATATCGCCGGTGTGGAACCAGCCGTCGGGCTCCAGCACCTCCGCCGTCTTCTCCGGCAGCCCGTGATATCCGGCCATGATCCCCGGGCTGCGCAACAGGATCTCGCCGTCGTCGGCGATCCGTACCTCGGTGCCGGGCAGCGGCTTGCCGACCGTGCCGGTGCGGTACGCCTCCCCCGGGTTGACGAAGCTGGCGGCGCTGGACTCGGTCAGTCCATAGCCCTCCAGGATGTGGATCCCGGCGCCGGAGAAGAAGTACCCGATGTCGGGCGCGAGCGCGGCGGAGCCGGAGACCGCGGCACGCAGCCGGCCGCCGAACGCCTCGCGCAGCTTGGCGTAGACGAGCGCGTCCGCGGCCTTGTGCTTGGCGCCGAGGGCGAACGGTACGGAGGCCGTGCCCGTACGCCGGAAGTTGTCCTGGGAGACCTTGGCGTATTCGCGGGCGACCCCGGCCGCCCACTGGAAGATCTTGTACTTGGCGGCGCCGCCCGCCCGTGCCTTGGCCGCGACCCCGTTGTAGACCTTCTCGAAGATCCGTGGCACGGCCGCCATATAGGTCGGCTGGACCACCGGAAGATTCTCGATGATCTTGTCGACGCGCCCGTCCACGGCGGTGACATGCCCGACCTCGATCTGTCCGGAGGTCAGCACCTTGCCGAAGACATGGGCGAGCGGCAGCCACAGGTACTGGACGTCGTCCTTGGTGATCAGTCCGGTGCCGGCGGTGGCCTTGGCCATGTACGACCAACTGTCGTGCGGCAGCCGCACCCCCTTGGGCCGGCCGGTGGTGCCCGAGGTGTAGATCAGCGTGGCGAGCTGGGTGGCCGTGATGGCCCCGACGCGCTCCTTGACGGCTTCCGGGCGCGTGGCCAGATACTCCGTGCCGCGCGCCTCCAGATCGGCCAGGGAGAGCACCCAGCCCGCCGGATCGCCCTCGGCGGGGAGCGCGTCGGCGGCGTCGATCACCACGACATGGGCGAGATGCGGCAGCCCGGACCGGCGTTCGCGCGCCTTGGCGAGCTGGGCGGCGTCCTCGGCGATCAGTACCCGGCTCTCGGAGTCGGCGAGGATGTACGCGGACTCCTCGGTGTTGGTCGAGGGGTAGACCGTGGTCGTCGCGGCGCCCGCGCACATCACTCCGAGGTCGGCGAGGATCCACTCGACGCGGGTGGACGAGGCGAGCGCCACGCGCTCCTCGGGCCGTACGCCCAGCGCGATCAGACCGGCGGCGATGGCGTACACCCGCTCCGCGGCCTCGCTCCAGCTCAGGGAGCGCCACTCGTCGGGGCCCCGGCCGGCCGGCGCGGGGACGGGGAAGCGGTAGGCCTCCGCGTCCGGTGTGGCGCTCACGCGCTCAATGAAGAGGGTCGCCACGGAGGGCGGCCGGTTCTCGATCAAGTTCTGTGTGTCGCTCACGACATCCTCCGGGCCCGCGGCAGCGCTGCGTGACTGACCTGATTGTGTGACTGGCGAGTAACTAACTGACGAGTAACTAGGCTCGGTGATCAGACTAGAGGCCGCCCGCCCGGTACGTAAGGGGCAGCGAGGCGCCGCTTCATAACGACCCCTCCCCGGACTGCACGGACAACACGGACGGGCCCCTGCGCCACAGCGCGGGGCCCGTCCGGCCATGGATCACACTCTGCTACTTCTTCGCCTTGCCGCCGGACTCGTCGCTGGAGAGCACCGCGATGAAGGCCTCCTGCGGGACCTCCACACTGCCGACCATCTTCATCCGCTTCTTGCCCTCCTTCTGCTTCTCCAGCAGCTTGCGCTTCCGGGAGATGTCACCGCCGTAACACTTGGCGAGGACGTCCTTGCGGATGGCGCGGATCGTCTCACGGGCGATGACCCGGGAGCCGATGGCCGCCTGGATGGGCACCTCGAAGGCCTGCCGCGGGATCAGCTCGCGCAGCTTGGCGACCAGCCGCACGCCGTACGCGTACGCCTGGTCCCGGTGGGTGATGGCGGAGAAGGCGTCCACCTTGTCGCCGTGCAGCAGGATGTCGACCTTGACGAGCTGGGCGGTCTGCTCGCCGGTGGGCTCGTAGTCGAGCGAGGCATAGCCCCGGGTCTTGGACTTCAGCTGGTCGAAGAAGTCGAAGACGATCTCGGCGAGCGGCAGCGTGTAGCGGATCTCGACCCGGTCCTCGGAGAGGTAGTCCATACCGAGCAGGGTGCCGCGACGGGCCTGGCACAGCTCCATGATCGAGCCGATGAACTCGCTCGGGGCGAGGATCGTGGCCCGTACGACCGGCTCGTGCACCGAGTCGATCTTGCCCTCGGGGAACTCGCTCGGGTTGGTGACCGTGTGCTCCTTGCCGTCCTCCATCAGCACGCGGTAGACCACGTTGGGGGCGGTGGCGATCAGATCGAGCCCGAACTCGCGCTCCAGGCGCTCTCGGATCACATCGAGGTGCAGCAGCCCCAGGAAGCCGACGCGGAAGCCGAAGCCGAGGGCCGCGGAGGTCTCCGGCTCGTAGACCAGGGCCGCGTCGTTGAGCTGAAGCTTGTCGAGGGCGTCGCGCAGCTCGGGGTAGTCCGAGCCGTCCAGCGGATAGAGGCCCGAGAACACCATCGGCTTGGGGTCCTTGTAGCCGCCGAGCGCCTCGGTCGCCCCCTTGTTGAGGGTGGTGATCGTGTCACCGACCTTGGACTGCCGTACGTCCTTCACACCGGTGATGATGTAGCCCACCTCACCGACGCCGAGGCCGTCGGCCGGGGTCATCTCCGGCGAGGAGACACCGATCTCCAGCAGCTCGTGGGTGGCGCCGGTGGACATCATCCGGATCCGCTCACGCTTGTTGAGCTGGCCGTCGATGACACGTACGTATGTGACGACACCGCGGTACGAGTCATAGACGGAGTCGAAGATCATCGCGCGGGCGGGCGCGTCCGCGACACCGACCGGCGCCGGTACGTCCTTGACCACGCGGTCGAGCAGTACGTCCACCCCGATGCCGGTCTTCGCCGAGACCTTGAGGACGTCCTCCGGCTGGCAGCCGATGAGATTCGCCAGTTCCTCGGAGAACTTCTCCGGCTGGGCGGCCGGCAGATCGATCTTGTTGAGCACCGGGACGATGGTGAGGTCGTTCTCCATCGCCAGATAGAGGTTGGCGAGGGTCTGCGCCTCGATGCCCTGGGCGGCGTCCACCAGGAGGACCGTGCCCTCGCAGGCCGCGAGCGAACGGGACACCTCATAGGTGAAGTCCACGTGGCCCGGCGTGTCGATCATATTGAGGACATGCGTCCTGCCCTCGCCCTCACCCGTACGGGGAGCCCAGGGCAGCCTGACCGCCTGGGACTTGATCGTGATGCCGCGCTCGCGCTCGATGTCCATCCGGTCGAGGTACTGAGCGCGCATCTGCCGCTGGTCGACCACTCCGGTCAGCTGGAGCATCCGGTCGGCCAGCGTCGACTTGCCGTGGTCGATGTGCGCGATGATGCAGAAGTTGCGGAGCAGCGCCGGGTCCGTACGGCTCGGCTCGGGCACGTGGAGAGGGGTCGCGGGCACGCAGGGTCCTGATTCTTGAGACGCGCGGCGTCTCGTCTCGGGTCGACTCGGATCGATACGTAGGCTCCATCGTCCCACGGGTACGGGACTGCGCCCGGTTTGGGCCGGTCGGAGGGTGACTGGTAGCCTGAACAGCTGTGTCTCGTGCCATCTCGGCGCGGGGCGGCTCAGTCAAGATTCACCGAACCTGAAAAGGCTCTTTCGTGGCGAACATCAAGTCCCAGATCAAGCGGAACAAGACCAACGAGAAGGCACGCCTGCGCAACAAGGCTGTCAAGTCGTCGCTCAAGACCGCGATCCGCAAGGCCCGTGAGGCCGCTGCCGCGGGCGACGTCGAGAAGGCCTCGCTGGCCGCTCGTGAGGCGTCCCGCAAGCTCGACAAGGCTGCCTCGAAGGGTGTCATCCACAAGAACGCCGCCGCCAACAAGAAGTCGGCGCTGGCTGCCAAGGTTGCTTCCCTCCAGGGCTGAGCGCTCTCTTGATTTGACCGCCGGACGGGACTCAGCGGGCCCTCTCTACCGCTCCTGACCGGCGTCCCCGAGCTCGTACGCGACTGCGTTCGCCACGCGGGTGCGAGTTCACCAGGTTTGACGTCGAGGCCCCGGCCCCATCCTCCCCAGGACGGATCACCGGGGCCTTCGGCTTACGCGCTCTCGTGGGGAACGGCTAGGTCC
Source organism: Streptomyces sp. NPDC102274 (assembly GCF_044766385.1). Lineage (NCBI taxonomy): Bacteria > Bacillati > Actinomycetota > Actinomycetes > Kitasatosporales > Streptomycetaceae > Streptomyces > Streptomyces sp. NPDC102274. Next base: position 277,030 of record NZ_JBIWLW010000005.1, read on the forward strand.
TGGGCATATTTGGTCCCGCCCCGCCCGGCCTATGGGCGGACGGCGCTGCTTTCGCGACCCGCCCTAACGATTCGAGCGGGCGGCGCGGGCGATCGCGACGACCGCCTTCTCCAGCGCGTACTCCGGGTCGTCGCCGCCGCCCTTGACACCCGCGTCGGCGTCGGCGACCGCCCGCAGCGCCGTCGCCACACCGTCCGGCGTCCAGCCGCGCATCTGCTGGCGCACCCGGTCGATCTTCCACGGCGGCATCCCCAGCTCACGCGCGAGATCGGCCGGCCGGCCGCCGCGCGCGGAGGAGAGCTTGCCGATGGCCCGTACCCCCTGGGCGAGCGCGCTGGTGATCAGCACGGGCGCCACTCCGGTCGACAGCGACCAGCGCAGCGCTTCGAGGGCCTCGGCGGTCCTGCCCTCCACGGCGCGGTCGGCGACATTGAAGCTGGACGCCTCGGCGCGGCCCGTGTAGTAGCGGCCGACGACCGCGTCGTCGATCGTGCCCTCGACATCCGCCGCGAGCTGCGAGACGGCGCTCGCCAGCTCGCGCAGATCGCTGCCGATCGAGTCCACCAGCGCCTGGCAGGCCTCGGGCGTGGCCGAGCGGCCCAGCGCGCGGAACTCCGAGCGTACGAAGGAGAGCCGCTCCGCGGGCTTGGTCGTCTTGGGGCAGGCGACCTCACGGGCCCCCGCCTTTCGTGCGGCGTCCAGCAGGCCCTTGCCCTTGGCGCCTCCGGCGTGCAGCAGGACGAGCGTGATCTCCTCGGCCGGGGCGTCGAGATATGCCTTGACGTCCTTGATCGTGTCGGCGGAGAGGTCCTGCGCGTTCCGCACGACGACGACCTTGCGCTCGGCGAAGAGCGACGGGCTGGTCAGCTCGGCGAGGGTGCCGGGCTGGAGCTGGTCCGAGGTGAGGTCACGGACGTCCGTGTCGGCGTCGGAGGCGCGGGCCGCCGCCACCACCTGCTGCACGGCGCGGTCGAGCAGCAGGTCCTCCTGGCCCACGGCGAGCGTGAGCGGGGCGAGCGGATCGTCGGAAGCAGTCTTTCTGGTGGCCATCGCGGTCCAGCATCGCATGGGCCACTGACAGCCGGGACGCCCGGTGACGCCGCGCGGACGGCGCTACGGGGCTTCCGACACCGTGCGGACGCCGCTACGGGGCTTCCCGCCAGCCGTCCCAGTCCGCCACGAACGCGTCCAGCGCCTCGACGTCCAGCCGGGCCCCGGGGTCCTCCACGACGACCAGCCACTGGGCGTCCTCCGCGTCGTCCTCGCCGGCCAGGGCGTCCCGCACCAACTGCGGCTCGCCCGTCACGGCGAAGCGGTCCCTCAGCTGTTCCGCCGCTTCCTCGGCCGCGTCACGGTCGGGCAGTACGAGCAGGTGTCTCACATGCCTCACCGACCGCGCTGTCGTCACTTGTACTTCAGCTGCGTGCCCTTGGGCACGATCTGGATATCAAGGTTGATCTTGATGTTGGAGCCGACAACGGCGATGCCACGGGCCAGCATCGACTGCCAGTTGACGGTGTAGTCCTCACGGTGCAGTTCGGTGGTGGCGACGACGGCCGCCCGGGTCTCACCCTCCATACCGACGCGCGTACCGCCGTAGCTGGCGTCCAGGGTCACCGTGCGGGTGACGCCGTGCAGCGTGAGTCCTCCGGTGATCGCCCAGCTGTTTCCGCCGCGGTGCACGAAGCGGTCGCTGTAGAACTCCATCGTCGGGTAGTTCTCCACGTCGAGGAAGTCCGCCGACCGCAGATGGTCGTCACGCATCTGCACATTGGTGTCGATCGAGGCGGCGTCGATGACGACATGCATCGCCGAGTTCTCGACGGTGTCGCCGATCCGGATCGCGCCCGCGAAGTTGTCGAAGCGGCCGAAGACCCGGGCGAGGCCGATATGGCGTGCCTCGAACCCGATCTGGGTGTGGGCCTGTTCGACCTCCCACTCGCCGGTTTCGGGCAGCGGAAGCGAGGGGGCTATCTGGAGCACGATGTCCCCGAGGCCGGTGGGCACCCCTCCCTCGGTGATCGTCGCATTGCCCCGGTAAGGGGTGAAACTGTCGGCGGATATGGACATGCGGTACTCCCCGAAGGGAACCATCGCCACGATCGTGCCGAAGGGATCGGTCTCACCGCTCACCACCTTGCGGCCGTTGCTGTCGTTAACGGTGAACTCGGCCTGGCTCACGGGCTCGCCGACAGGATCGAGCACTCGGCAGGTGAGCAGCCCCGCACCGGGCGGCGTGGAGAGTCCGGCGAGCGTGTCGCCACTCCGGACAGCGGTTCCTCGGCGGAAAAGGCGGCTGATCATGGTGTACGTACCCCTGTGCGATTCGTTCCGCGGGCCGCGTACGGCGCGGCGCCCTTGTCGGGACAGCGGCCCATAGTGAACAGCATTCGATCACTCCTGCCTGGCCCGGGGCAAACGTACTGCCAGATATGGGCTCCGGCATCAACCGTTGTTATCGAACCGTGGCTGAAGGACCGGCGGGTGGCCGAGTGTCAGCCCGAAATGGCCACGGTAGGCGGCCGATATCTCGTCCTCCCCGGCCGGCGTCCGTCGGGAGCGCGAGATGGTCGTACGGAATCCCGGGCCGCCGCGTCGGCACGCGCCGGGCGAGCGGCACCGATCCTGCGTGGACAGGCGGCGGTGAACCGCGAGGTGTCCATGATCCGAGTCTGCCGCCGCGCCCACCGGCAGGCCATACGTCGCCGGCCCTACTCCCCGCGCCTGAAACGAGGTTCGCCCTCGGGGCACGGCCCGTAGCCCGGCCCCGGCTCCGACCACCGCGATCGCTCCGTCCGTATCCGTACGGAGCACGGCCGCTCCTCCGGCGCGCAGCGCGTCGACGGTACGGGGCGAGGGGTGCCCGTACGGGTTGTCCCGGCCCGCCGAGATGAGGGCCAGCCGGGGGCGGACACCGCGCAGGAGCCCCGGGTGCTGGAACGGCGAGCCATGGTGGGCCACCTTGAGGACATCCGCCGGTGGCAGCCTCGGGTAGTCACGCAGCAGGCCGCGCTGGGCGGGCGGTTCGAGATCGCCGAGGAGCAGCAGCGTCGGGCCCCGGGCGACCCGTACGAACAGGGTGACGCTGGAGTCGTTCGGCTCCCCGGCCGCCGGGGCCGTCCCGGCCCGTGGCCACAGCACCCGCCACGTCAGCGGTCCGATCCGGCGCTGTTCGCCCGGCCGCGCGCGGACGACGGGCACCCGCGCCCCGGCCGCCGTTCTCCGTACGAACGCGGCCTGTTCCGGGGGGTCTTCGTAGACCGTCGTCTGGATCGCGCCGATCGCTCTGCCCCGCAGGACGCCGGGCAGCCCCGCGACGTGATCGGCGTGGAAGTGCGTGAGCACCAGCAGCGGGACGCGCGTGACGCCGAGGTCCCGCAGACAGCGGTCGGCGGGTCCGGGGTCGGGACCCGCGTCCACGACCACGGCCGTGGAGTCGCCCGCCGCGAGCACGGCCGCGTCCCCCTGACCGACGTCGCACATCGCGAACGTCCATCCCGGGGGCGGCCATCCGGTGACGATCCGGATGAGCGGCGGCGGCCGCAGGACCGCGAGCAGCAGCAGTACGGCGCAGACGGCGGCCGTCCAGGGATGGCGTGGGACACGCCGTAGCGCGAGCAGGACAAGGGCCGTCACGACGGCGAGCAGCAGTCCGCCCCGCCAGCCGCCGGGCCAGGCGGCCTCCGCGCCCGGCAGGGAAGCGCCGACGCGCGCGACGGACGCGATCCACCCCGCCGGCCAGCCCGCGCAGCGGGCGAGCACCTCGGCCACGGGCATCGCCACGGGCGCCACGGCGAGCGCGGCGAAGCCGAGGACCGTGGCCGGGGCCACCGCCAGTTCGGCGAAGAGGTTGCAGGGGATCGCCACCAGCCCGACCCTGGCCGCGAACACGGCCACCACCGGCGCGCACACCGCCTGCGCCGCGCCGGCCGCGGCCAGCACCTCCGCGAGCCGTGGCGGCACCCCGCGTCGCACCAGCGCCGCGCTCCACCGCGGCCCGATGGTGAGCAGGGCGCCGGTGGCCAGTACGGAGAGGAGGAAGCCGTAACTCCGGGCCAGCCAGGGGTCGTAGAGCACCAGCAGCAGTACGGCGGCGGCCAGCGCCGGAAGCAGGGTTCTGCGGCGGCCCGTGCCGATGGCGAGGAGGGTGATCGCCCCGCAGGCGGCGGCCCGCAGCACACTGGGCTCCGGCCGGCAGACCACCACGAAGGCAAGCGTGAGCGCCCCGCCGAGCAGCGCCGTCGCTCGCAGTGAGATCCCCAGACGCGGGGCGAGCCCGCGCCGTTCGGCTCTGATGGCGAGCCCGGCCGGCCCGATCAGCAGAGCGAGCACAATCGTCAGATTGCTGCCGGAGACCGCCATCAGATGCAGCAGATCGGTCGCCGCGAACGCGTCGTGCAGCTCGGGCGGAACGCGTGTGGTGTCACCGACGACCAGCCCCGGCAGCAGGGCCCGAGCATCGGGCGACAGCCCGTCGGCCGCCTCACGCAGCCCGGCACGCAGCTCTCCGGCCGCGCGCTGTACGCGGGTCGGCGCTCCGGTGACCGGCGGCGGGCCCGTTCCCTCCACCCGTAATGCCGCGGCGTAGTGGTCGTCCTCACGCAGGGGAGGCGCGAGCTTCCCGGTCAGCCGCAGCCGCGTGGAGGGCAACAGTCGCTGCCACCGGCCGGAGTGCTCACCGGGCGCGACGATCACCAGAACGGGCGTGCGGCCGGTGGTGGTCCCGCCCCTGGGCGTCATCACTCGGGTGAGATCGGCGTCCAGGACGAACCCACCACCCGCGATCCGGTCACCGCGGACCCTGGGACGCGTGGGCCGGGGGTCGGAGGTGACCGTCAACTCCGTGGTGACGCGCGCATACCGCTCCGCCAGGCCCGGTACGGGCCCCCGGCGCACATCGGCGCCGTGCAGCCCGGCGGACGCGGCTCCGGCGGCGGCACAGAGCAGCACCCCCGCGACGGCCACACCATTGAGCCGTCGCCGGAGCCGTCGCCTGAGCCGTCGCTCCGGCCCGCCACCGGGCCACACCAGCAGCAAACCGGCGGTCAGCAGACAGGCGAGCACGCCAACGGCGGTCCAGCGCCCCGGGGTTCCCAGCGCCAGGGCCGCCGCGCCCCACGCCGCGAGGGCGAGCGGGACCAGCCGGAGGTCGGCCGGCGCCTCCTGGCGGGGGTTGGCGGACCCCAGTCGGTGCCCGGCCGTCGCGTGAACCACTGGGCGCGTCATGGTCGTACGAGGGACTGGAGGTCCGCGAACCTGCGCTCCCCGATGCCGTTGACCTCGCGCAGCTCATCGACGGACCGGAAACCTCCGTGCCTGCCACGGTAGTCGATGATGTGCTGGGCGAGCACCGGACCAACTCCCGGGAGCGTGTCGAGCTGTTCGGGCGTGGCGGCGTTGAGGCTCACCGGCCCCGCGGCGGCCCCGGCGCCGTTGGCCGCGCCCGCGCCGACGCCCGCCGCCGGTGGAGCGGGGCCGCCCACCAGGACCTGTTCGCCGTCCATCAGAACCCGTGCCCGGTTGAGCCCGGTCAGGTCCGCGCCGGGCTTCGCTCCCCCGGCGGCGCGCAGCGCGTCGGCGACCCGTGACCCGGCAGGCAGCCGCAGAACTCCGGGCCGCCGCACCTTCCCGCTCACATCGATGACGACACGGGCGGAGGGCGACGGCGAGGGCGAAGTCTCCGACGGCGCCTCGGGGATCACGGCCTCGGCGCCGACATTCTCCGGAGCTCTGACGGTCCCCGGCCGACCGCTCCAGAAATGGTGTCCGGCCAGAAGCACGCCCACCACCAGGATCACCGCGAGCGCCGCGAGTGTCCGGGGCTCAAGACCGCATCTGAGCTGCACCCACAGGGGCAAGCGCTCGCGCAGAGCGGACCCCGCCCACGCGCGCACGCGCCCCGGCCGGGGGGTGTCCGGCGCCAGGGCCGCGTCCGCCACGCGCGTCGCGATGTCGCTCCCACCCGTCCCGGTCGCCGTATCGCCGAAGAGCGCTTCCGCGCGACGGCGCGCATCCGTCCGGGCAGGGGGCGGGGCGGTAATCGGCGGCGGGGCGGTAATCGGCGGCGGGGCGGTAATCGGGGGCGCGGTGCTGGTCGGGGGACGGGCGGTGACCGGGGCCGGAGCCGTACCGCCCGCGTCGCCAACACGCGACAGCGCCGTACGCGGGCGGGTTCGTGGGCCGCCGGGTCGGCCATGACGCCCATGGCGGGCCCGGCCGTCGGAGCCCGGGGCACGGCCGGGGCCACTGGTGACAGAGGTTACGGAGCGTGTTCGGAGAGCCATGCCACAAGACGGTAGGCACATCTGCCCGACCCCGCCGAGCAGGCCGAATCCTCGTGGATAACAACCGAGTTGTGGATAAGTCGGTCACCCTTACGAGTGGTCCACATCCGCCGAGCCACCGCCAAACCGACGCGCCACCCGCCTATGCGCCACCCATCGACGCGCCGATTTGCCGGGGGACCATTCCGGCGATCGGTCGGGCGGGCGATCCGCCGACGACCGACCGCGGGCCGAGCGGGCCGGTCAGCGCGGTGAGATCACGGCCCCCAGCAGCCCCGGCCCCGTATGCGCCCCGATCACCGCACCCACCTCGCTGACATGCAGATCCACCAGCCCCGGCACTCGCTCACGCAGGCGCTCGGCCAGCGTCACGGCCCGTTCGGGCGCGGCCAGATGGTGCACAGCGATGTCCACCTCGCTCATGCCCGCCCGTTCGGTGACGATCTCCTCCAGCCGCGCGATCGCCTTCGACGCCGTACGCACCTTCTCCAGCAGCTCGATACGCCCGCCGTCCAGCTGGAGCAGGGGCTTCACCGCGAGCGCGGAGCCCAGCAGCGCCTGGGCGGCGCCGATACGGCCACCCCGGCGCAGATAGTCCAGCGTGTCCACATAGAAGTACGCGGAGGTCCCGGCGGCCCGCTTCTCGGCGGCGGCCACCGCCTCGTCGAGCGTGCCGTCCCCCTCCGCCACCTCGGCCGCCGCCAGCGCGCAGAAACCGAGCGCCATCGCCACCATCCCGGTGTCCACCACCCGTACCGGCACGCCCGCGTCCTTCGCCGCGAGCACGGCGGCGTCGTACGTCCCGGAGAACTCGGCCGACAGATGCAGGGAGACGATCCCTGTCGCACCGGCTTCGGCCGCCTTCCGGTACGCGGCGGCGAAGACATCCGGGCTCGGCCGTGACGTGGTCACGGAGCGTCGCTTCTGAAGCGCCAGGGCGAGCGAACGGGCCGAGATCTCCGTGCCCTCCTCCAGCGCGCGGTCACCGAGCACGACGGTCAGCGGCACCGCGGTGATGCCGTGCCGCTCCATCGTCTGCGGCGGCAGGTAGGCCGTGGAATCGGTGACGATCGCGACATGGCGGGACATGAGCGGGAGGTTACCCGTCGTCGCCCCTGGTCGGCAGCCCGCCCCCATGTCAGTGATCGTTTCCGCCCTCGCCCACGCCGCGATCCCTCACCGGATGGTGGTCCCGGACCCGTCAAGTCGTGGTCTCGGGCCTGGTCTCCCCGGGCGCCTTCTGCCAGGGGTACGTCCGCTGCCGCCGGGGATCCGGCGGCTCGATCGCCTCGGGCCTGCCCTGGGCGCCGCCCGCGGGACCCGCGCGCTCCGCGTCGGCGGCCCCGGCCCCGGAACCCTCCGGCTCCGGCCATACCGTCGCCTCCCGTTCCGGCTGTCTCTCCGCCGACGACCAGTGCCGCAGCGCCCCGGACTCCACATCGATCTGCGCGCTCAGCGACGACAGGTCGTCCTCCGCGAACTTCCGCGCCCGGTCCCGCGCCGCCCAGCGCAGTGAGTCCGCCGCGTGCGTGATCTGTTCCGTACGCTCGCGCACATCCTGGAGCCGCTCCGCGACCCTCGCCCGGTCCGGATCCCGCTCCAGCTGCCGCAGCTCGTCGTCCAACTCGTGGCCGTGCGCGCTCAGCCGCCGGAAGAGCTCCATCGACTCCGCCAGCGAGGCGTCCTCCGCCACACCGGCCTGGAGCGCGTCCTGCGTGGCCCGCATCGAGGTCCGCAGCCTCAGCCGCAGCTGCGCCAGCTCCCCCGCCGCGCCCGTCTGACCGAGGCTCTTGGCGCGCAGCGTGGTGTCCTCGACGGTCCGGCGGGCCTGCGAGATCGTACGGTCGACGCCCCGCTTGGCCGCACGCACCGCCTTCACGCTCACAAACACCCCCAGCGCGACGAAGGCGACGAAGAGCAGCGTCACGATAAGGATCACGACGTCCATGGGCGCCCCTTCGCATTCAGCCGTGTTCGGGAGCGGCTTCCCGCTTGCCGCTTCTTCCACGGTAAACGGAACAGGCAGGCCGAGGGTTCCTCAGGAACCCCCAACCTGCCCGTAGGGGAAAGCCCTGCCCCGCCAGGCGGTACTGGACGCGGTACTACCCGGCGCGGGCATCACGCGACGCGGTACTACGCGCATCGGGTACTACGGCGACGCGGTACTACCCGGTCCGGTACTACGCGGGGACGATGTTCACCAGCTTCGGCGCCCGCACGATCACCTTCCGGATGCCCCCGCCGCCCAGCGCCGCGACCACCGCCGTGTCACCCAGCGCCAGCGCCTCCAGCTCCTCGTCCGAGATCGACGGGGAGACCTCCAGCCGCGCCTTGACCTTGCCCTTGATCTGCACCACGCAGGTCACGGTCTCGTCGACCACATACGCCGGATCCGCGACCGGGAAGTCCTGGTGCACGACCGAGTCGGAGTGGCCCAGCCGACGCCACAGCTCCTCGGCGACATGCGGGGCCAGCGGCGCGATCAGCAGCACCAGCCGCTCGGCGACCGACCGGGAGACCGGGCCGCCCGTCTTGGTCAGGTGGTTGTTCAGCTCGGTCACCTTCGCGATGGCCGTGTTGAACCGCAGCCCCGCCATGTCCTGCGAGACCCCGTCGATCGCCTTGTGCAGCGCGCGCAGCGTGTCCACATCGATCTCGGCGTCCGCGATGTCCACGACGGTGACCTCGCCGGTCGCCTCGTCCACCACATTGCGCCACAGCCGCTGCAGCAGCCGGTACTGGCCGACGACCGCGCGGGTGTCCCACGGCCGCGAGACATCCAGCGGGCCCATGGCCATCTCGTACAGCCGCAGCGTGTCCGCGCCGTATTCGGCACAGATCTCGTCCGGAGTGACCGCGTTCTTCAGGGACTTGCCCATCTTGCCCAGGACGCGGCTGACCTTCGCGTCCTGGTACCAGTACGCGCCGTCCCGCTCCTCGACCTCGGCCGCCGGCACCGCGATGCCGCGGCTGTCCCGGTAGACGAACGCCTGGATCATGCCCTGGTTGTACAGCTTGTGGAACGGCTCGACCGAGGAGATGTGCCCCAGATCGAACAGCACCTTGGACCAGAAGCGCGCGTACAGCAGATGCAGTACGGCGTGCTCGGCGCCGCCCACGTACAGATCGACCCCACCGTGCGGCTGCCCCTCACGGGGGCCCATCCAGTACTGCTCGATGGCCGGGTCGACCAGCTTCTCGCTGTTGTGCGGGTCCAGGTAGCGCAGTTCGTACCAGCACGAACCGGCCCAGTTCGGCATGGTGTTGGTCTCGCGGCGGTAGCGCTTGACGCCCTCGCCGCGGCCCAGGTCCAGCTCGACATCGACCCAGTCCGCGTTCCGTGACAGCGGCGTCTCCGGCTGCGTGTCCGCGTCGTCCGGGTCAAACGTGCGTGGCGAGTAGTCGTCGACCTCCGGCAGCTCCAGCGGCAGCATCGACTCGGGCAGCGCGTGCGCCGTAGCGTCCTCGTCGTAGACGATCGGGAAGGGCTCGCCCCAGTACCGCTGACGGCTGAACAGCCAGTCGCGCAGCCGGAAGTTGACCGTCCCCTCACCGATACCGCGCGCGGCCAGCCACTCCGTGATCCGCGCCTTGGCCTCGGTGACACCCAGACCGTCCAGCGAGATGTCCTCGCCGGTCGAGTTGACGAGACGCGCGTCGTACGAGGCGAACGCGTCGTCCCACTCCGCGGGCTCGGTGGAGCGGCCGTCCGAGGGCTCGACCACACAGCGCATCGGCAGCTCGAAGGCGCGTGCGAACGCGAAGTCACGGCTGTCGTGCGCCGGTACGGCCATGATCGCGCCCGTGCCGTAGCCCATCAGCACATAGTCGGCGATGAAGACGGGTACGCGGTCGCCGCTGACCGGGTTGGTCGCGTACGCGCCGGTGAAGACACCCGTCTTGTCCTTCGCCTCGGCCTGCCGCTCGACGTCGGACTTGGACGCGGCCTGCTTGCGGTACGCGTCGACGGCCTCGGCGGGGGTCGCGTGGCCGCCCGTCCATACCTCGTGCGTGCCCTCGGGCCAGGCGGCCGGGACGATCTTCTCGACCAGGTCGTGCTCCGGCGCCAGCACCATGTACGTGGCGCCGAACAGCGTGTCCTGACGCGTGGTGAAGACGGTGATGGCGTCCATGTGACCGTCGTCACCCACGTGGACCGGGAAGTCGACGCGCGCGCCCTCGCTGCGCCCGATCCAGTTGCGTTGCTGCAGCTTGATGGCCTCGGGCCAGTCCAGCGCCTCCAGGTCGTTCAGCAGCCGGTCCGCGTAGGCGGTGATCCGCATGTTCCACTGGCGCAGCTTCGCCTTGAACACGGGGAAGTTGCCGCGCTCGGAGCGGCCGTCCGAGGTGACTTCCTCATTGGCCAGGACGGTGCCCAGGCCGGGAGCCCAGTTGACGGGCGCGTCCGAGGCGTACGCCAGCCGGTACTCACCCAGGACGTCGGCGCGCTCGGCGGCGTTCAGCGCGCTCCAGGGGCGCCCGTCGGGCGTCGTCCGCTCCCCGCTCTCGAACTGCGCCACCAGCGTCTCGATCGGTCGCGCCTTGTCCGCGTCCTTGTCGTACCAGGAGTTGAAGATCTGTACGAAGATCCACTGGGTCCATTTGTAGTAGTCCGGGTCGATCGTCGCCACGGACCGGCGCTTGTCGTGGCCCAGACCCAGCCGGCGCAGCTGGACCTTCATGTTGTCCATCGCGGCCTCGGTCGACACCCGGGGGTGTGTACCGGTGGCGACCGCGTGCTGCTCTGCCGGCAGGCCGAAGGCGTCGAAGCCCAGCGTGTGCAGCACGTTGTGCCCGGTCATGCGCTGGTGTCGGGCGAACACATCGGTGGCGATATAGCCCAGGGGATGGCCGACGTGCAGACCCGTTCCCGACGGGTACGGGAACATGTCCATGATGAACTTCTTGGGCTTCGCGACCAGCTCCGGGTCGCCGGCCAGATCACCCATGGGGTTCGGTGCCTCGTACGTGCCCTCGGCGTCCCAGAAGTCCTGCCAGCGTGCCTCGATGTCGGCGGCCAGGGCCGCCGTGTAGCGGTGCGGCGCCACCGGCTCAGCGGCAGCGGAATTCGTCTCGCTCATGATTCTCTGAAGCTCCATCGATCGTCTCTGCCAGCGGATTCGGCCGTGCCATTCGGCGAATGGCGGCGCCGGTCGGTGAACGAAAAAGGCCCCTCACACAGGAGGGGACGCCGCGCCGATTCCGACCGGATCTCTGTCATCCGTCGGGACTGATCAGCGCGGCCCGCTAAGCAGAAGGCCCACGGCACGCATGGCGTCAGGGTACCGCAGCGCCCGGACGGCCCGCACCGGTGTATCACGCGGGCCCACCTCCGCCCGAGGTCATGCCCGAGGGCCGCCCCGGAGGGGGAGAGTCCGGGGAGACGGCGGGGAGGAGACGGGGAGAGCCCGGGGAGAGTGCGCGCGGAGATGGGTGAGGACGAGCGAAAGGGTTGACAGAAGGGCTCGACGCGGAAATGGCGTTGCGCGTGACGGAGGCCCCCGGCGGAGCGACGAGGGAAGCACCGCACCCGCCTTACTCCGCGTATCAGCCCCTATCCGGGCATCCGCGGAGTCGGATAACTCACCTTGCCCCGGCTAAACCCGCAAACCGGGTACTGGCTGGTATGGCGCCACCTAGCATGCGGCAGCGGGACCGCTTTCCCGAGCCATTCGGAGTCGCCCCCCATGAATCCTCAACGCACAACCAGTTCGTCGCTCAGTCTGGATCCCACCTCGAGCCGGCAGATACAGGGCGGAGTATCCGTCGCCGCACTCGTGCTGGTACCGCTACTCGCCGTCGCGGGAGGCGACGATTTCCGTGCCTTCCTCGATTTCGGCGCCGGCGTGCTGTCGCTGCTGTCCCTGTCCGGGGCCGTCGTCTGGGGTCTGATAGCCACCGACCGGTTACTGCTCTCCCCACGGCACCGGCTGCTGGCCCAAGGCGTCCACCGGGCGACGGCGGTGGCCTCGCTCGGCTTTCTGCTGCTGCACGTCACCGTCAAGGTCTCGCTCGGACATGTGGCGCTGATCGGCGCCCTGGTGCCGTTCGGCCTCGGTGTCGACGGCGCCAACGGCCTCATCGGCTTCGGTTCGCTCGCCGGACTTCTGATGATCGTCGCCGCCACGACCGGTGCGATGCGCAGCGCCTTCGCCCTCCCCGGCCGGTTCGCGGGACGCTGGCGGGCGGTGCACATGCTGGCCTACCCGGCCTGGTGCTTCGCTCTTGTGCACGGCCTCTTCGCGGGCCGTCCCGCGGCCACGTACGTCACCACGCTGTACTGCCTCACCCTGGTCGGGGTGGCCGCCGCCGTGTCCGTACGGCTCTTCCCCCGCCCGCTCAAGCACCGGATCGCCGAGAGGATCGTGTCGCTGACCGGCGCGACCGGAACGAGCGGGGCGGACGGAACGAGCGGCGCGACCGGAGCCGCCCGTGAGGGCGCGGAGACCGAGCCGTCCCGGCGCGATCTCGCCTCGGACCCGCTCCCGGGCGCGACGGGCGTTCCGCCGCGGCCACGGTACGTGGGGCGCCTCCAGCGCGAGCCCGCCACGCCCGGCCCGTCGCTGGGATCGCCGCTCGACCCGCCCCGTACACGGCCGCGGCTCACCGCCCCTTCCCCTCCGCTGTACGAGGCGCCCCGGCCGCCGGCCGTTCCCTTCCCGGCCGTCGATCCCACGGCCGACACCTTCGTCGCCCCCCGTGCCGGCACGTACCAGGACCTCGGCGCCGATCCCCTCTCGGACACCGGTACGGGCATCTCCGCCGGCTACCGCGCGGTCTCGCTCGGGGCGGAGGCCACCACGCGGATGCCGGCGCCACCCCCGTCCCCGGGACCGCCCTCCGGAGGGATACCGCTGGCCGAGCGCATACCGATGACCGAGGAGATCCCGGTCGTCCCCGAAGAGCCCACGAGCAGGCAGGGCGGCTGGCCGGCCCCGTCCCCGCCCCCACCCGCGCGGGCCTTCGCTCCGCCCACGTCGACCCCCTACGACTCCGGCGCGATCCCGACGTACGAGAACGGCGCGAGCGCCGCGTCGCGGTACGCCCCGGATACGCCGCCCCCGTACGACGCGGGCCCCACCTCGGCCTATGGCCCGACGGGGGCGTCCCCATACGGCACCGGCGCCTACGACACCGGATCCGTCCCCGCGTACGGGACGACGGGCCCCGTTCCCCCGTACGACACGGGCTCCACCCCCGCCTACGACAGCAGGTCCTACGACAGCGGGTCGTACGACGGGCAGGCGTCGGCCTTTCCCGGCCCGGCCGCCCCCGGCCCGGCCACCTCCGGCCCCGCCTCCCCAGGGCCCGCCACGCCCGATCCCGCCGATCCCCCACCCGGCCCCCTCTATCCGCCCCCGGCCGGGGAACCCTGGCACGCACCCGCAGGAGACCGACCGTGAACACCCCGCTCCCCGATGTCCCCGAAGTCCGCGTCGTCGGCCTCCCCCAGCTGACCCAGGGATTCGACCTGGTCGAACGCCTCGATCTGTCCATGCATCTCAAGGTGCACGGCCCGCTGGAACCGATGACCGGCGAGCGGCTGGCACAGCTCGCCGAGAACATCTCCCTGACCGGCCGCGGCGGCGCGGGCTTCCCCTTCGGCAAGAAGCTGCGGGCGGTCGCCAAGGCCGCGATCCGCCGCGGCGTACGGCCGGTCGTCGTGATCAACGGCAGCGAGGGCGAGCCCCCCTGCCGCAAGGACACCGTCCTGATCAACCGCGCCCCGCACCTCATACTCGACGGCGCGCTGCTGGCCGCCGAGGCGCTCGGCGCCCGCACGCTGGTCGTCGCCGTCACCCGCAACTCCACCGAGATCTCGATCCGCGGGGCCCTCGCCGAACGCGGACTGTCCGACCGGCGCGGTCAGGCGCTGCGCGCGCGGGTGATCCGTACCCCCGAGCGTATGGTCTCGGGCGAGGCGTCGTCCGTGATCCGCGCCATCGACGGCGGGCCCGCCCTGCCGCCCGGCCGCCGCGAGCGCGCCGCCGAGTCCGGGGTGGCCGGTCTCCCGACCCTGCTGTCCAACGCCGAGACCTTCGCCCAGCTGGCCGTCGCCGCCCGTATCGGCGCCCGCCGTTACGGCCACACCGGGCTCGACAGCGAGCCGGGCACGGTCCTGCTCACCATCTCCGGCGCGGTCGCCCGTCCCATGGTGGTCGAGGCGCCGTCAGGGGTACCGCTGCGGTACGTCCTCCAGATGGCCGGTGCCCCGCCGATGCCCCAGGGCGTCCTGACCGGCGGCTACCACGGCAACTGGATCGACGCGATGGCCGCGCACGAGGCCGTCATCTCCAAGGAGTCCTTCGCTTCCTTCGGCGGCGCGCTGGGCGCGGGCGCGATCCTGCCGATCGGCCCCGAGACCTGCCCCCTGGGTGAGGCGCTGCGGGTCGCCAACTGGCTGGCGGCCGAGACGGCGGGGCAGTGCGGCCCCTGCAAGCTCGGGCTGCCCGCGGCGGCGGGCGGCCTCTCCGATGTCATCAACGGCGGCGGCCAGGCCGCGCTGGAGGCGCTGCGCGCGGTGACCCAGGCGGTCAAGGGCCGGGGAGCCTGCAAGCACCCCGACGGCTCCGCGCGATTCTTCGCCTCCACCCTGTCGGCGTTCACCGACGACCTCGCCGCGCATGTGCTGGACGGCGGCTGCGGGCGCGAGACGACGGGAGTGCTGCCGCTGCCGGGTCCTGGCTACCAGGAGACGGAGGAGTCCATTCCGAGCGGGGAGAAGCTCGCCGTGGACTGGACGCTGTGCCAGGGCCACGGTCTGTGCGCGGACATCGTCCCGGAGCTGATCCGGATGGGGCCCGACGGCTATCCGGCGCTCGCGGACGCGTCGGTTCCGATGCATCTGCGCGGGCGTGCGCAGCGCGCGGTGCGCCGATGCCCCGCGCTCGCGCTCCGTATCGAGCAGCCCGCGCCGGTGCGCCCCGAGCGGTCCGCACGCGTGGCGCTGCCGCCCAGCGGTGGCCGCAAGGCCCTGGACAGGTAAGAGGCCGCGCACATAGGTGGGGCGGCCTCTCAGTCCGAGGTCCCGTCCGCCCGGAAGTCCCGTCCGCCCGGACACGGTTGAGACCTCCCGGTCGGCGCTCGCCCAGCTCGGGCGCCCGCCGACCCGGAGACCTCCCCCACACAGAAGCGGGCCACCCGATCCGGGTGGCCCGCTTCTCCTGCTGTTGAATACTTCTGATCCGCTGTGACAGCCGAAAAGATGTGGAGCTAAGGAGAATTGAACTCCTGACCTCCTGCATGCCATGCAGGCGCTCTACCAACTGAGCTATAGCCCCTTGCGATGTGCCGCTCTCCAGGCTCTCCCCTCGGCGGCATCGCCAACATTACACGGTCCCTCCGGCTCACCACCAAATCGTTTCCGGTGTGAACGGATAAGACCGATACGCCCGGTACTGTCGGCCCTCGTGACCGTCGCCACGCTCCTGCGGAACACTCTCCGAAACCCCTCCGACCGGCGCTCCCTCCTGCTCGCCGCCTCGGTCTGTCTGCTGTCCTTCGCCACGTTCTGGGCGGCGCAGCGCGCGGCCGGGGTCTCCATGATCGATCTGATGGTCTATCGCGCCGAGGGCCGCACCGTGCTGGACGGCCGGGATCTGTACGCGATGCGCGCGACCTCCGTTCAACTCCCGGCGACCTACCCGCCGTTCGCCGCGCTGCTGTTCACCCCGCTCACCCTGCCGGACGTTCCCGGGCTACGTACGCTCGCCACCGCCGGAAATCTGCTGCTCCTGGTCGCGTTCGTGCGTCTGTCCCTGCGGCTGACGCTCCCCCCTGACCGGCTCCCCCGGCCCTGGGTCACCGCGCTCTGGGTGGCCGCGGTCGCCGTCTGGTGCGAGCCGGTCTGGACGACCCTGCGCTACGGGCAGATCAATCTGCTGCTCGCGGTGGCGGTGGTGTGGGACCTGACCCGCCGCGACGGACACCGCTGGGCGGGCGCGGGCACCGGCCTGGCCGCCGCGGTCAAGCTCACCCCCGCGCTCTTCGCCGTCCTGTTCCTGATCGTCGGGCTGGTACG
Source organism: Streptomyces sp. NPDC102274 (assembly GCF_044766385.1). Classification (NCBI taxonomy): domain Bacteria; kingdom Bacillati; phylum Actinomycetota; class Actinomycetes; order Kitasatosporales; family Streptomycetaceae; genus Streptomyces; species Streptomyces sp. NPDC102274. The sequence goes on from NZ_JBIWLW010000005.1 coordinate 293,335, forward strand.
GGCCCGGGAGGAGGGCTGGAATCCGTGGCTGCGGCGGGCTTCGACGGCCGCGCTGGCCTTCTGCGCGGCGACGCTGGCGGCCGCCACCGTTCTCCCCCGCGACTCGCTCCACTTCTGGTCCGTGACCCTCTTCGAGACGCACCGGGCGGGCAGCGCGGAGAACACCGCCAACCAGTCGCTGCGCGGGGTCCTCGCCCGGCTGCTGCACACGGGCGAGCCGGCGCTCTGGTGGACCGCCACGGCCGCCGCGGTGGCGGCACTCGGCCTCGCGGCGGCGGTCGCGGCGGCGCTGCGCGGGGAACGTGCCGCCGCCATGGCCGCCTGCGCGGCGACGGCGCTGCTGGTCAGCCCGGTCTCGTGGTCGCACCACTGGGTGTGGTGCGTGCCGATCGCGCTGTTCCTCGGGGCGCGCGCCGGGGCCCGGTGGGCGCTCGTCTCGGCGCTGGTCTTCTGCTCGTACGCCCTGTGGTGGGTCCCGCACGGCACCGGCCGCCCGGAACTGTCCCAGGGCGCCACCGAGATGGGCCTCTCCGCCCTCTATCCCCTGACGGCCGCCGCCCTGATCGGGTACGTGGCCGTGTCCCCGGTCAGGCCGTGGCGAACGAGTAGAAGCGCTTGAGCGTGCAGTGCTCGTCGAGGAGCCGTCCGTAGATCGGCTCGCCCTCCAGCTCCCGGTACGTCTCGATGGGGTCGCCTTTTATGATCAGCGCCCGCGCGCACTCCTCGCACCAGTACTGGTACTCGGGGTTGAGCGGATCCATGTCCCGGACGATCGGCGTACCGCTGCCGCACCAGTCGCATTTACGCCTGTGTGCACCCATCACTCAGCTCCAGCTGTGGCCGCAGGCCGTGCACACGTAGGAAATTCCGGCATTGTCACCAAGTACTTGAGCCACATGGGACGAGCCGCACGAAAGACAGCTGAGGCCGGTGCGCGCCTGCGCCGCGCCGAGCAGCTCATCGGGTTCCTCGACGCTGCAGGCGGACATGTGCGCGCTCCCTCCCCATGCGGTCCGTCGCCCCCCTCCGGCGGTCCGATTCTGCCACGCCGAGGACTGGGGAGCAGCCTGAAAAAGCCTGCCTGTTAGGGCTTGTACCGGACGCGGGGCCGCCGGCCGGTGAGCCCCCGGGCGGTGGAGAGGGCGCGCGCGGGGACGAAAGTCCCGAAACCAGAAATCCCGCCCCTTGCCAGGGACGGGATCCGAAGGATGAAGCGGATTGTGGAGCTAAGGAGAATTGAACTCCTGACCTCCTGCATGCCATGCAGGCGCTCTACCAACTGAGCTATAGCCCCGCGTGTTCCCCGCGCTCAGCGCCGCGAACAAGAAGAACTTTAGCCTGTGACCAGCCGGAAAGCGAAATCCGGCCCCATCGCCGCCGGGGGCCGTTCAGTCGTCGTCACCGAGGACCGGTTCCGGGAGGGTTCCCGCGTTGTGCTCCAGGAGCCGCCAGCCGCGCACGCCCTCGCCGAGGACGGACCAGCAGCAGTTGGAGAGCCCGCCGAGCCCCTCCCAGTGGTGGGCCTCCAGGCCCAGCAGATGGCCGATCGTGGTGCGGATCGTGCCGCCGTGGCTGACCACGACGAGCGTGCCGCCGTCGGGCAGCTTGTCGGCGTGGTGGAGCACGACGGGCGCGGCGCGCTCCGCCACCTCGGTCTCCAGCTCACCGCCGCCGCGCCGCACCGGCTCACCGCGCTTCCAGGCCGCGTACTGCTGCCCGTACTGCCCGATGATCTCCTCATGGGTCAGGCCCTGCCAGGCGCCCGCGAAGGTCTCGCGGAGCCCGGAGTCGTACGCGATGTCGTGCCCGGTGATCGCGGCCAGCTCACGGGCCGTGGCCACGGCCCGCCGGAGGTCGGAGGCGATGATCGCGTCCGGCTTCAGGGAGGCCAGCAGCCGGGCGGCCCGGTGTGCCTGGGAGACACCGGCTTCGGTCAGCTCGATGTCCGTGGTGCCCTGGAAGCGCCGCTCCAGATTCCACGCCGTCTGGCCGTGCCGCCACAGGATGACGCGGCGGCCCCTGCCGCCCTTGCCGCCGTTCAGCTCAGCTCACCGTCCGTGTCACCGGAGACCCCGGCGCGCTCCCCGCCGTCGCCCACCGACTCGGCGTGCTCCGCGGCCTTGCCCCGGGTCTTGACGGCGTCCTCGGGAAGCGGCAGTTCGGGGCAGTCCTTCCACAGTCGCTCCAGCGCGTAGAAGACCCGCTCCTCGCTGTGCTGCACATGCACGACGATGTCGACATAGTCGAGGAGGATCCAGCGCGCGTCGCGGTCGCCCTCACGGCGCACCGGCTTGGCGCCCAGCTCCTTCTGGAGCCGCTCCTCGATCTCGTCGACGATCGACTTGACCTGACGGTCGTTGGGCGCCGACGCGAGCAGAAAGGCATCGGTGATCGACAGCACATCGCTGACGTCGTACGCGATGATGTCGTGCGCGAGCCGGTCGGCGGCCGCCTGTGCGGCGGCGTTGACGAGCTCGATGGAACGATCAGTAGCGGTCACAAGCAGGCTTCCGTCGGTGGTCATGGAGATACCAAGGATCTCACGGACCACCGACGGCCGGTGCGGCGCGGGAGCGGGGCCGGGGCCGGGCGTGACGCCCCGGTAGGCCCGTCCCCGTCGGCCTCAGTCGACCTCGTAGTCCTGGCCGAGGACGACGGACACATCCGCGTTCGTGGCAGCCTTGCCCTTCTTCACCGCGCCGGCCGGCAGTCCGAGGGTCTTGGCGACCTCTTCCGCCTCCGGCTTCTTGGCCTGGTCACCATAGGTGACCTGCGAAGATGTCACCACCTCGGCCGTGCCTGCGTCCACGAAGGCATAGCCGCCGTTGACCAGCGAGATCCGGGAGGACTCCGCCGCGTCCTGGTCCCCGCTGGCGTTCTTCACCCCGACGCGCACGGCCGAACCCTGCTCCGGAGCGCTGACCGAACCGCCCAGGATGTCCTTCACCACACTCTCGGCGGCCTGCTCGCTGAGCAGACCGTTCTGCTGGACGGGCAGCAGCACGGTCTTGTAGTCGCCGACCTTGGCGTGCTCGGCCAGCTTGGCGAGGGAGGCTCCCAGGTCCTTCTCGGGCAGCGAGGGATCGAGGATCTGCGCCAGGGTCTCGACGGTGACCGTGGCGGCCTGCGGGTCGTCCGACATCTTCCGCAGCACCCCCTGGAGGACCTGGCCGAACCGCTGGAGCTGCTTGGACTCCGGCTCGCCGGGCGCGCTGTACGTGGCGTAGGCGACGGCCATCCGTCCGCTGAGCGTCTGGTTCTCGCCCTTCTTGACGATCGGGTCGTCGCCCTTCTTCGCCCCGGGCACCTCGACATCGGTGGTCAGGTCGATCGTGCCGACGAGTTCGACGAGGTTCTCCAGATAGGGGGTGTCGAGCCGCCAGGTACCGGTGATCTTGGTGCCGAGCAGCGTGCCGATGGCCTCGCGCGTTCCGTCCGAGCCGTCGTCGTCGACGGACTTGCCGAGCGTGGTCGAGACGCCGTCGTCATCGGCGACGGAGAGGGCGTTGGGCAGCAGGATGGTGGTGCCCCGGCCGGTCGTGGAGTTGTTGACCAGCAGCGCCGTGGAGGTGCCCTTCTCTTTGGTGTTGTGCAGATGCACCACGATCACATCGCGCTTCTGCGGCCCCGTGGCGGTGGTCTTCTTCTCGTCCGCGGCGCCGAGACCGGGCAGCTTGCCCGCGTACCAGAGATAGCCGACGCCGCCGGCGGCCGCGAGGACGAGAACCACGACGAGGGCCACGATCCGGCTGCGGCCGCGCCGCTTGGCCTCCTCGCGTCGCTCGGAGCGGCTCTCGGTGAACTTCAGCCAGTCGATGACGTCTTCGGAGTCCTCGTCCGGCTCCTCTATGAACGAGAACTGCTCGGTCCGGTAGTCACGGTCCTGGCCGTCGGGGCGCCGCTGCTCCGGTACGGGTACGGACGCGGGCGCCGGAGCGGGCGCGGCGGCCTGCTCGGGCGCCGGATCCTCGGTCCGCCCCTGCTGCTGCGGGATGTTCCACTGCTGGGTGGTGTCGACGCCGACGGGCTGCTGCTGCCCGGTGTCGTAGCCGTAGCCGTCGTATCCGTACGCCTGCTGCTGCGGCGCCTGTTGCTGCTGAGGCGGTGACGGCTGGGCGTACGGGTCGTACTGCTGCTGGGGCTGCCCGGTCTGATGGGCCTGGGTGTACGGGTCGTATCCGTACCCCTGTTGCTGCTGCGGTGGCTGCTGTGGCTGTTGATGCTGTGGCTGCCCGTAGGCGTCGTACTGCTGCCGCTGGGGCTGTTGGTACACCGGCTGCCCGTACTCGTCGTAACCGACGATCCGGGGCCGCGTGTCATACGGGTCGTACGGATCGTACGGCTGCTGCTGGTCGTTCACCGGTGCCCCTCTCCGTGGCTCATGCGCCGCGGTACAACTGCCGCTTGTCGATGTAGCGCACCACACCGTCCGGCACCAGATACCAGACCGGATCGCCCTTCGCGACCCTCCCCCGGCAGTCGGTCGACGAGATCGCCAGCGCGGGCACCTCCACGAGGGAGACCCCGCCCTTGGGCAGTCCGTCGTCCGTCAGATCATGGCCCGGCCGGGTCACTCCGATGAAGTGGGCGAGCGAGAACAGCTCTTCGTGGTCCCGCCAGCTCAGGATCTGGGAGAGCGCGTCGGCTCCGGTGATGAAGAAGAGGTCCGCGTCGCCGTGGACGGCCCGCAGGTCCCGCAGCGTGTCGATCGTATAGGTCGGGCCGCCGCGGTCGATGTCACTGCGGCTGACCGAGAACTGCGGATTGGACGCGGTGGCGATGACCGTCATCAGATAGCGGTCCTCGGCCGGGGAGACCGCGCGCTGGCTCTTCTGCCACGGCTGGCCGGTCGGCACGAACACCACCTCGTCGAGGTGGAACAGGGCGGCCACTTCGCTGGCCGCCACCAGGTGTCCGTGGTGGATCGGGTCGAATGTCCCGCCCATCACGCCGAGTCGGCGCTTGCCACGACCCGATCCGGGTTCACGACCGCCGGTCGCTCGCTGCTCTCCCATGCGTCCAGAGCCTACTGGCACAAGATGACGCCCCGGTGTCAGCGGTCGCGGTTGAAGCGCGTGGTGATCCACAGCAGCAGAAGCAGCGCGAACAGGGCGCCGCCGCCGACGAGGTACGGGCTGAGGCTTTCGTGGTTGCCGCCGCGCTCTGCGCCCTCGGCGAGCGTGACCAGGTGGGCTGCGGTACCGGTGAGGCTCATCTTCTACGGGCCCTTTTCTTCGCGGTTGGGAGCGGGGACTTCGCGCACATCGTATGCGGGGGCCTCGGGCACGCTCACGCCGACTCAGTCGTTGTGATCGTTGTCGCGGTACCCGCGCAACAGGAACCAGGCGAGCAGGACGACTCCGACCATCGAGACGACCAGCACGATCCGCAACGTATCGCCCGGCCCCTGCTGGTCCGATGTCGCGGCGAGCAGTGTGACGATTTCCGGCATGTCGGGTGTGCTCCTCGGTCTCTTCCGGCCGGCGCCCGGGGTGACGGCTCCCGGGAAACACGGCCACGGGCCCCCGTCACACGGTAGACCCACCCCCTAGGGTGGGGGCCGTCAGGGGGACGAGCCTTGGACTCGTATGAACAGGGGATATCCATATGACCGAAGACAGTCACGAGGCAGCCACTCACGAAAACGTGCCGAGCAGGCAGCGCAAGCGCTTCCCGGGCATTTCCTCACGGGCGTACGAACACCCCGCCGACCGCTCGGCGCTGGTCGCCCTGCGCAAGCTCACCGGCTTCGACACGGTGTTCAAGGCGATGAGCGCACTGCTGCCCGAGCGCAGCCTGCGGCTGCTCTTCCTCTCCGACTCCGTGCGGGTCAGCGACGCGCAGTTCGCCCATCTGCACGCCATGATGCGGGACGCCTGTTACATCCTGGACCTGGAGAAGGTTCCCGCGATGTACGTGGCGCAGGATCCGAAGCCGAACGCCATGTGCATCGGGCTGGACGAGCCGATCATCGTGGTCACCACCGGGCTGGTGGAACTCCTCGACGAGGAGGAGATGCGGGCGGTCGTGGGCCATGAGGTGGGCCACGCGCTCTCCGGTCACTCCGTCTACCGGACCATACTTCTCTTCCTCACGAATCTGGCGCTCAAGGTCGCGTGGATCCCGCTGGGCAATGTCGCGATCATGGCGATCGTGACGGCGCTGCGGGAGTGGTTCCGCAAGTCGGAGCTGTCGGCGGACCGGGCCGGACTGCTGGTCGGCCAGGATCTCCAGGCCTCGATGCGCGGCCTGATGAAGATCGCCGGTGGCAATCACCTGCACGAGATGAACGTGGACGCGTTCCTGGAGCAGGCCGCCGAGTACGAGGCGGGCGGCGATCTGCGCGACTCCGTGCTCAAGATCCTCAATGTGCTGCCGCGTACGCACCCCTTCACGACGGTGCGCGCGGCCGAGCTGAAGAAGTGGGCGGAGAGCCGCGACTACCAGCGGGTCATGGACGGCCACTATCCGCGCCGCGAAGAGGACAAGGACACCTCGGTCACGGACTCGTTCCGGGACTCCGCCGCGCACTACGCGGACACCGTCCGCGGCAGCAAGGACCCGCTGATGAAGCTGGTCGGCGACATCGCGGGCGGCGCGGGCGACCTGGGCGGCAAGCTGCGCGACAGGTTCACGGGCGGGGGTGGCGGCAACGGCGGAAACAACGGCCGCCCCTCGGACGGGTCCACCGGCGGCGACGGCAAGGACCAGGGCAAGAGCTGAACCGTACGGAGAGCGGGCCGGGCCCGGCGGGCCGCGTCAGGCGGCCGGGCTCGGTTCCGCAGCGCGGGACAGCGTCCCGCAGAGCGCCGTGTGGGACGGGCCCGTCGCGTACGGGTCCGTGCCGGCCGGTTCACGGATCTTCGCCCGCTGGCCCGCCAGCAGGGGCCGCAGCGTGTTCGGCGGCTCCGCCGAGCAGGCCTGCGGCCCGGCCTGCACCTCACTGGTCACCAGTCGCGCCGTATGCCGCGGCAGCGCGTCCAGATCGAAGCGGAAGCGCAGCTCGCGCCGGACGGTGAAGAGCGAGGCCTCCCGTACCGGCTGCACGTCGGAGTTCGCCGGGCGCAGCGCGTAGACGAAGACATGGTCCGAGACCACCTCCAGCGTCCCGGGCGAGGTCTCCTGGTAGCGCAGCGTGCCGTGCACCCGCACCTCGTCGCCGGCCTGGGCCACCTTCGCCGGGTCGAAACGCACCAGCCAGCCGGTCGGGGCGTGCCGGCCGTCGTCGGCGGGTGAGGCGAATCCGGCGTCGAACTGGTCGAGCTGGTCCGCGTCGAGCAGCACCCGTACCGGCCGTTCCGAGCGGCCCTCGATGACGTCCGGGTCGAGCGAGGACGCCACCAGATAGTCCTTGACGGTGGTGAGCGCGGCCATCACCTGGCTCTCCGAGAAACCCCCGGTCTCCCGGACGGCGGGCATCGTGATCCCGGCGGCCCCCGCCCGGAACTGCGCGGCCGGGCTGTGCTCGAAGAGATCCGCGGGGGTGCCGCCCGGCACGGGCCCCTGGGGAGCCAGCGGGATCACCGACATCCGCACCTGGTCCACGGATCGGCCGGTGGCCGGCCGGTAGGGGTTGCGCAGGCCCAGATAGATCGCCGTACCGAACGCCAGGAGCACCACCAGGACCAGCAGCAGAAGCTGTCTCGAACCGCGCCAGAAGATCCCGTGACTCCGTCCCTTGACGGGTGGCGGAGGCTTCGCCGGAGGAACCCTCCGTACGGCGTCGGCGTGATCGGTCATCCGCTCCCGCGCCGAGAACTCCTGAAGGCGGGCCTCCCGGATGAAGGATTCGTCGAAGACGACGGAGCGGTACTCGTCGTCATCGCCGCCGGGCAGCCCCTCAGGTTCCCCTTCGGGTGGGTCTCCACGCCCTGCCATACCTTCAGGGTAGGTCGGCGGGGCCGAACATAAACGCTGGGCAAGCCGTGAAGTTCCGGGAGGCACGCGATCGGCCGTTCAGGTCGTGCCCGGCCGTTCGGGACGTGTTCAGGGGCGTTCGGGGCGCGTTCAGGGCGTGCGCGGCACCGCGGAGACCGCCGGTGCCGACTGGTTCGCGGACGCCGAGGGGATCCCCGGGGCCGGCTTGTCGATCCCGGTCGTGGCGGGCTGCGGCACCTTGCCGTCGCGGCTGTTGGAGGCACCGCGATAGACGGCCGAGAACGCCAGCGCGACCATCCCGATCCCCATCAGCAGGGCGAGCAGCCAGGCGACGGGCCGGTGCCAGCGGGCGGCGCCGCGATACGGCCGCAACGAGCCGCCGTGGCGTCCGTACGGCCCGGAGAGCGCGTCGGGGTCATCGGGGTCGTACTCACCGTTGTAGCCGGGCTCCGGCCCGTACGCGCCGTCCCGGCCGTACAACTCCTCGTACAGCTCGTCCTCGGGCCGTCCCCCGCCTGACCGCGGGCGGGCCGCCTCGGCCTCGGCGCGCGCCTGGGCGGCGGCCAACAGCCGTTCCACAGCGGAGGGTTCATGGATGGTGGCGGCATTGACGAAGTCCTCGTCGAACACCACGGGGGCGAAGTCCTTGTCCGCGCCACCGCGGTCGTCGTCGGGCTCCCAGCCGTCCGGGAACGGCCTGCCCCCCACGTCGTCCGGCACTCCTTCAGGGTAGACCTGGAGGGGTGTTTTGGGCAGGCGGAGTCCGAACTCTCCCGACTCCGTCTTCGTCACATCGCGGTTCCGGCGCCCGCCCGTCGTCACGGGCACCCCTGGCGCATCAGCGGCCCCACGGCTATCGCGTGTGGCCGTCGCCGATCACGATGTACTTCGTCGAGGTCAGCTCCGGCAGCCCCATCGGCCCCCGTGCGTGCAGCTTCTGCGTGGAGATTCCGATCTCCGCGCCGAAGCCGAACTGGCCGCCGTCGGTGAACCGGGTGGACGCGTTCACAGCGACTGTCGTGGAATCGACCAATTGGGTGAATCGGCGGGCCGCGGCCTGCGAGGTGGTGACGATCGCCTCCGTATGACCGGACGACCAGAGCCGGATATGGCCCACGGCGGCGTCCAGCGAGTCGACGACCGCGGCGGCGATGTCGTACGAGAGGTACTCGGTCTCCCAGTCCTCCGCCGTGGCCGGCACGATCTCCGCCTTCGAACCCGCGCCGTACGCGAGCACCCGCTCGTCGGCGTGGACCGTGACCCCGGCGTCGGCGAGCGCGTCCAGCGCGCGCGGCAGGAACGCGCCCGCGATGTCCTGGTGGACGAGGAGCGTCTCGGCGGCGTTGCAGACGCTGGGCCGCTGCGCCTTGGAGTTGATCAGGATCTCGACGGCCATGTCGAGATCGGTCTCGGCGTCCACATAGACATGGCAGTTGCCGGTGCCGGTCTCGATGACGGGGACGGTGGACCCCTCGACGACGGCACGGATCAGCGAGGCGCCGCCGCGCGGGATCAGCACATCGACCAGGCCGCGGGCCCGCATCAGCTCCTGTACGGCGTCCCGGCCCTCGCCGGGCACGAGCTGTACGGCGTCGGCGGGCAGCCCGGCCCCGCCGACGGCGTCGCGCAGCACCCGTACGAGGGCGGTGTTCGAGGAGATAGCCGAGGAGGAGCCGCGCAGCAGCACCGCGTTGCCCGACTTCAGACAGAGCGCGGCGGCGTCCACGGTGACATTGGGGCGGGCCTCGTAGATGATCCCGACCACGCCGAGCGGCACCCGCACCTGGCGCAGGTCGATGCCGTTGGGCAGCGTCGAACCGCGTACGACCTCACCGATCGGGTCGGGCAGCGCCGCCACGTCCCGTACGTCCGCGGCGATGGCCCGCACCCGCTCCGGTGTCAGCGTCAGCCGGTCGATGATCGCCTCGCCGGTCCCGGCCTCCCGGGCCCGCGCGATGTCCTCGGCGTTGGCCGTGACGATCTCGTGGGTACGGACTTCCAGCGCGTCCGCGATCGCCAGCAGCGCGTCGTCCTTGGCCGCGCGCGGCAGTGGCGCGATATCGGCGGCCGCGGAGCGTGACCGGTAGGCGGCCCTGGCGACCGGGGAGAGGTTGTCGTACGGCGAGAGCGAGGTCATGCCCGCAGGGTAGTGCGCGCCCTGCGGGCATTCCGCACGTATTCCGGACTCCGAGACACTTCCGGAGGGAGATCAGAACGGATGAACGCCCACCGGGGCCGCCGGTGGCGGGCCGTAACCCTCCGCGATCCGCTGGTGATACGTCTCACGGTCGATGACCTCAAGCCCGACGATCTTCCACGGCGGCAGCTTCGCGCTCGACCGGTGCTCGCCCCAGAGCCGCAGCGCGACGGCCGCGGCGTCGTGCAGGTCCCGGGCTTCCTCCCAGTACCGGATCTCCGCGTGATCGTTGGCGTACCGGCTGGTGAGCAGGAAGGGATGGTCATGGGCCAGCTGCTCCAGACCGCGCCGGACCTCCGGCAGCGGAGCCTCGGCGCCCGAGACGCTGAGCGTGATGTGCCAGAGCTTCGACAGCGCACGGCCCTCCGCGCGCGCGTCCGATCTCGATACGACCTCCCGCTGTTGCTCGTCGTCGAAGTCGTCCCCCGCTTCGACGCTGGTCAGGGCTCGTTCCTCGCCCGCGGCCCTCCGGGCGTGGGCGCTCCCCCCGGTCCCTCGGGGCACCGCCCCCGGGCGCGCTCGTCTCACCAGCGGCCTCCTGTTGATGCGTTGTCGTGCTGTACCCCGTCTGTACCCCTGGGACAAAGTTGACCAGTCCCGGGCAGGGCATGGGGCGGTTTTGGTGAAGGTCCCTGTTCAAAGACCGGAGTTTCAGCCGTTTCAGGGGTGGGTCAGGGATTGAGGATGACCAAATCGTCTCTGTGTACGACCTCACGCTCGTAGGCGGGGCCCAGTTCGCGGGCCAGTTCGCGGGTGGAGCGGCCCAGGAGCTGGGGGATCTCCTTGGCGTCGAAGTTGACGAGTCCGCGGGCGACCGGGCGGCCCGCCGTGTCCCGCAGCTCCACCGGGTCACCGGCACTGAACTCGCCCTCGACGGCGGCGATCCCGGCCGGCAGCAGTGAGGTGCGCCGCTCGACGACGGCCCGTACCGCCCCGTCGTCCAGGGTGAGCGCGCCCTGCGGGGTGGAGGCGTGGGCGAGCCACAGCAGCCGGCCCGCGGAGCGCCGTCCGGTGCTGTGGAAGTACGTACCGGTGTCCCGGCCCGCGAGTCCGTCGGCGGCGTGGCTCGCGGAGGTCAGCACCACCGGGACCCCGGCCGCGGCGGCGATCCTGGCCGCCTCGACCTTGGTGACCATGCCGCCGGTGCCCACCCCCGCCTTGCCCGCGCTGCCGAGGGAGACGCCCGCCAGATCGGCGGGGCCGCGCACCTCCGCGATCCGGGACGCGCCGGGGGTGCGGGGGTCGCCGTCGTACAGCCCGTCGACATCGGAGAGCAGGACGAGCAGATCGGCCCGTACGAGATGGGCGACGAGGGCGGCCAGCCGGTCGTTGTCGCCGAAGCGGATCTCGTCCGTGGCGACGGTGTCGTTCTCGTTGACGACGGGGACGGCGCCCATGCCGAGCAACTGGTCGAGGGTGCGGTACGCGTTGCGGTAGTGGGCGCGGCGGCTGGTGTCGTCGGTGGTGAGGAGCACTTGTCCGACGCGTACGCCGTAGCGGGCGAAGGAGGCGGTGTAGCGGGCGACCAGCAGTCCCTGTCCGACGCTGGCGGCGGCCTGCTGGCGAGCCAGGTCCCGGGGGCGGCGCTCCAGCCCGAGGGGGGCGAGCCCGGCGGCGATGGCGCCGCTGGAGACGAGCAGGACCTCCTTCTCGTCACCGCTCCCGGCGCCGCGTCTGACCTGGGCGAGTACATCGACGAGGGCGTCGACCCGGTCGGCGTCGAGCCCGCCGGACGCGGTGGTGAGCGAGGAGGAGCCGACCTTGACGACGATTCTGCGGGCCTGTGCCACCGCGTCCAGCCGTACCGTCGCGCCCTGCCGTGCCGCTGCCACGTGCTGTGCCTCTGCTCTCACTGTCGGCCACACCTCACCGGCCGACCGCTCGCCGGCTGGTCGTCCGCCGGTGGCTCAGCGTACGCGGGCGACTCCCCGGCCGACGAGGCATTTCAGTGGGTGGGACGCGACCCGTGGGCCCGTCTCCTGTGTCAAATCCGCGCCTCCGGCACAACCGGATGCCGGTGAAGACAGTCTGTCAGGTGTAACAACAGTCGGGAAACGTTCCCGCCCGCGCAGCGATAAGCTGGCCCCCACGGCGCCCGCACCCTCGCCGATGACGGCGGCTCCCCCCACTTGCATCCCCCCGCGCAACCACACACGAGATGGGCCAATCAGCAATGCCAGTAAAAGTGAGCGTCGTCATTCCGGTGTACAACCCGGGTAAGTACATCGACCCCTGCATCGATTCACTGCTGGCCCAGACGCTGCCGGCCGCTGACTTCGAAGTGCTCTTCGTGAACGACGGGTCGACCGACGACAGCCCGGCCCGCCTCGACAAGCTGGCGGCCGAGCATCCTCATTTCCGGGTGATCCACATCCCCAACTCGGGCTGGCCCGGCAAGCCGAGGAACATCGGCGTCGCCGAGGCCAAGGGCGAGTACGTCCAGTTCGTGGACCAGGACGACCACATGGCGTCCGACGCGCTGCGACGGCTGTACGAGATGGGCCACCGCAACGGGTCCGACATCGTGATCGGCAAGGTCGCGTCCAATTTCCGCGGCGTCCCGCACGGCGTGTTCAGAAAGAACCGCGAGAAGTGCGACCTGAGCAATGCGCCGCTGTACGACAGCCTCACCCCGCACAAGATGTTCCGTACGGAGTTCCTGCGCGAGAACGGCATCGCGTACCCCGAGGGCAAGCGGCGCCTGGAGGACCAGCTGTACATGATGGAGGCGTATTTCCCCGCCAAGGTCGTATCGATCCTGGGGAATTACACCTGCTACTACTACTCGAAGCGGGACGACGGCCAGAACGCCGGCTCCGCCAAGATCGTGCCGGCCGGCTACTACGGCAACCTGCGCGAGGTCCTCAAGGTCGTCGTGGAGAACACCGAACCGGGTGAATTCCGGGACCGGCTGCTGCGGCGCTTCTACCGGGTCGAGATGCTCGGCCGGCTGAGCGAGCCGTCCGTGCTCAACTACACGCCCGAGTACCTCGACGAGATGTGCGACGCGATCCGTCCGCTCGCCGACGAGTTCATGCACGACGGCGTGCACGACGGCCTCGGCTCGCTGGTCAGGCTCCGCTCCACCCTGCTGCGCGCCGACGACCGCCAGGGGCTGCTGAAGATCGCCCGCTTCGCCAAGTCGGTGAAGGGCGCGGCCCGGCTGGAGGACTTCGACTGGCAGCCGGACGGCAAGGCCGCGCTGACCTTGACCGGCCGTCTGGTCCACGGGGAGGACAAGGAGCCGCTGCGGCTGGTCCGCCGTGACAAGCGCTACTTCCTGCACCCGGACATCACCGAGGGTCTGCTGCCGGACGGTGAACTCTTCGATGTCACCGACGAGATGGACAGCTTCAAGGGCGAGATCTCGCTGCGTAACCGCGAGACCGCCGTCGAGTGGCCGTGCGTCGCGGAGTTCACCGCCAAGATCGAGGCGCTGGGCGACGACACGTACGAGGTCGTCCTGCACGGCACTGGCCAGGTCACCAGCGAGGCGGTCAAGGGCCGCGGCCGGGTCTCCCGCGGCTTCTGGGACATCTGGGTTCCGCTGCGCGGACTCGGACTGGTGCGCAAGGCCAGGCTCGGCGCGGACCGCGCCGCGTCGGTCGACGCCAAGTGCCTGCCCGCGCTGCTCGGTTCGCCCGCGCGGCCGGTGATCCCGTACTTCACCGACCCGCACGGCAACCTCACCCTCGATGTCGCGGGCCGCGCCAAGAAGATGGCCACCTATCTCGCGGACCGGCCCGCGCTGCGGATGCCCGGCAGCCGTCCCGAACTGCGTCTCGATGTCTTCACCGGCACCAAGTCCGGTTCGCAGGCGGTCGAGTTGGTGCTGACCCCGGCGGACGGCACCGCGCGGACCGCGCCGTCCACGCTCCGTCCCGACCAGGGCCGGGCCCACCTCGGTGTCCCCGCCCGGGTGCCGGACCTGCCGGCCGGACCGGCGCAGCTCGCGGTGCGGCTGGACGGGCCGAAGGGCCCGGTGCTGCCGCTCTGCGAGGTGCCCGTGGGCCAGGGCGGCCGGATCCGGCTGGACCAGAGCGGTCTGGACGTGGTCGATCCGCTTCTCGTCCGGGTGGTGACGGTGAAGCGCCGCAGAGCGACGTTGCGCCGGGTGCTCCGCTCGGCCGGCGGTCCGATCGTGCGCCGGCTGCCCTCCTCGGCGCGCAAGAAGGTGCGCCGTCTCGCCGCCCGTCTCTGACCGGCCGCGCCCCTCTTCTCCCGAGTCTTTCCCGAGCAATGAGCGACAAGCACAGAGAACACAGAACAAGGACGTGATCACATGCGGCAGCTCTCGGTCGAAGGCGCCTGGGTACATGAGCCGAAGATCTTCCCGGACAGCCGTGGCAGCTTCCACGAGTGGTTCAAGGCCGCGGACCTCACCGAGGCGGCCGGCCACCCGCTGCGTCTCGCCCAGGCGAACTGCTCCGTGTCCAGCCGCGGCACACTGCGCGGGATCCACTTCGCCGATGTGCCGCCCAGCCAGGCCAAGTACGTGAAGTGTGTACGCGGCGCGGTCCTCGACGTCATCGTGGACATCCGGGTCGGCTCCCCCACGTACCGGCAGTGGGACGCGGTGCGGCTGGACGATGTGGATCACCACGCCGTCTATCTCGCCGAGGGGCTCGGCCACGCGTTCATGGCGCTGACGGACGACGCGACGGTGGTCTATCTGTGCTCCGAGGGGTACGCCCCCGGGCGTGAGCACGGCATCAACCCGCTGGACCCGGCGCTCGGTATCGAGTGGCCCGAGGGCATCACCCCGCTGCTCTCCGAGAAGGACGCGGCGGCGCCGACGCTCGCGGAGGCCGAGGCCCAGGGCCTGCTCCCGTCGTACGAGGACTGCACGGCCTACTACGCCGAGTTGGCCGCCCGGGGCTGAGCCGGCAAGGCGCGCGTACGGAAGGGGCCCGAGCGATCAAAAATCGCTCGGGCCCCTTCCGTTCGGTCCGCCGGATCAGCCGGTGACCGCCTCGATCTGCCGGCGCAGCGGCGCGAAGGCCGACCGCGAGCGGCGCAGATTCCGGGCACGGGCCAGACCGGGCCAGAAACCGGCCCCGAGCAGCGCCTCGGGCCGTACCGCGTTCTTACGGACCAGCACCTCTTCGGGCACGTCCTGCGGGTCCGGGACGACGTACTCCTCGATGATCTTGTCGTACGCGTCCTTCAGCACCGTGCTCTCCGGGTTCGCGCCGAAGATGGCCACCACCCCGGTCGGCTCGGTGTCGACGTCGACGACCAGCAGGTCGGGGCGGTACCGCCGCAGGACCGTGGCCACCTTGTAGACGTCTCCGGCCCAGAACTTGGTGTGGCGGTCACGCGCCGCCTCGTCGACGTCGCGCGGCAGCATGTCGTCCAGGACGATCACACTGGACCAACGGGAGTGCTTCTCGACGTTCATGAAGTCACGCAGCGCGAACTCGAAGAGATGCATGCCGTCGATGAACGACAGCTCCAGCTTGGGATCGCCGCCGAAAAGATTGACCGGGTCGCGCCGGGCGAGCGCGCGGAACGGGTTGCGGCCGTTGCGCAGATGGATCAAGGGATCCTTGCGAGCGAAGAAGTCGTCGCTGGTGGCCTTGACCAGGTGGACATCACAGCTGATGTCCGTAACGACCCGGAACGCCGGGTCGACCGCGACCGACGGAACACGGGACAGAGCCAGACTGCGGCCGTCATTGACCCCGATTTCCAGGTAGGTGCGGGGCTTGTACACACGGTGCAGTTGGCGCAGGAAGCCGTGGCGATCCACGTAAGGGGCCCTTCACTGAGAATCAAAAACAACTAGGGATTGATTCTCAGTGAACTTAGTGGGCCTACAGGTTGCACGTAAACATCTACTGGCCAGTAACACCCATTTGGCGCTCAGCCCCGCTCGGCCCGGACCAGCGCGGGGAACGCCTCGCCGAGTGCCGTGCGCCAGTCACGGATCGGTTCGATTCCCGCGGCCTTCCACCGGTCGTGTCCCAGCACGCTGTACGCGGGCCGGGGCGCGGGGCGTACGAACGCCTCGCTGGTGGTCGGACGGACCCGCTCCGGGTCCGCGCCGAGCAACCGGAAGATCTCCCTGGTGAACCCGAACCAGGTCGTCTCGCCGACGCTGGTGCCGTGGTAGACCCCGGCCGGGGCCGTCCCCGCGCGGGCCGCCAGGCCCAGCAGGACCAGCCGGTCCGCGAGGTCGCCGGTCCAGGTGGGCTGGCCGAGCTGGTCGTCGACCACGTCCAGGGTGTCCTTGATCCCCTCCAGCTTGATCATCGTCCGGACGAAGTTGCCGCCGCCCGCGCCGTACAGCCAGGCCGTACGGACCACGAAACCGGTCTCCGGGAGGGTCTCCAGGACCGCGCGCTCCCCGGCCAGCTTGGTGCGGCCGTAGGCGCTGCGCGGGGCCGTGGGGTCGTCCTCGCCGTACGGTGCGCGGGCGTCCCCGGCGAAGACGTAGTCCGTGGAGACCTGCAGCAGGACGGCGCCGGACGCCTCGCACGCCTCGGCGAGCACCCGGGGGCCGGTGCCGTTGACGGCGAGCGCCTCGGCCTCCTTGGCCTCGGCGTCGTCCACGGCCGTCCAAGCCGCGCAGTTGACCACGACGTCCGGCGTATGGGCCGCCAGGGCGGCACGCACCGCGCCGGGGTCCGTGATGTCCAGCGCGGTACGGTCCAGACCGGTCGCGCGCTCCCCGGCCCCGGCGAGCCGGGCCAGCAGATCCTGGCCGAGCATGCCGCCCGCGCCGGTGACGAGCCACCCGCTCACAGCGCGGCACGCCCCTTCAGCGGCTCCCACCAGGCGCGGTTCTCGCGGTACCACTCCACTGTCTCCGCGAGGCCCGTGGCGAAGTCCTTGCGGGGCTCGTACCCCAGCTCCGTACGGATCTTGGCGCAGTCCACGGAGTAGCGGCGGTCATGGCCCTTGCGGTCGGTGACGTACTCGACGCTGGTGTCCCAGTCCGCTCCGCACGCCTCCAGCAGGAGACCGGTCAGCTCCTTGTTGGACAGCTCCGTGCCGCCGCCGATGTTGTAGACCTCACCGGCCCGGCCCTTCGTACGGACCAGCTCGATGCCCTGCACATGGTCGTCGATGTGCAGCCAGTCGCGGATGTTGCCGCCGTCGCCGTACAGCGGGACCTTCTTGCCGTCCAGCAGATTCGTGATGAACAGCGGGATGACCTTCTCGGGGAAGTGGTGGTGCCCGTAGTTGTTGGAGCAGCGGGTCACCCGCACATCGAGGCCGTGCGTGCGGTGGTACGAGAGCGCGATCAGATCGCTGGACGCCTTCGCCGAGGAGTAGGGCGAGTTGGGCTCCAGCGGGTGGGTCTCCGGCCAGGAGCCCTCGTCGATCGAGCCGTAGACCTCGTCGGTGGAGATGTGCACGAAGGTCTTCACGCCGGCGCGGTGCGCGGCGTCGATCAACGTGTGCGTGCCGACGACGTTCGTACGGACGAACTCCGCGCCGCCGTCGATGGAGCGGTCCACGTGCGACTCCGCGGCGAAGTGCACCACCTGGTCGTGCTCGGCCATCAGCTTGGCGACCAGCTCGGGGTCGCAGATGTCGCCCTGCACGAAGGAGAACCCGGGGTGGTCGCGTACCTCGTCGAGGTTGGCCGGGTTGCCCGCGTAGGTGAGCTTGTCGAGCACGGTCAGCTCGACATCGCCGGGACCCTGGGGACCCAGGACCGTACGGACGTAGTGCGAGCCGATGAAACCGGCACCGCCGGTCACGAGAATCCTGTCGGTCATGAAGAGATCTGCACCTTGCTGTGGTCACCGAGGACGAGTCGGTGGGCGGACGGGTTACGAGGCGCGGGGGTGATCTCGACATCGCGGCCGATCAGCGACGCCTCCACCCGGCGCACGCCGGTGAGCGAGGAATTTCGCAGAACGATGGAGTACTCGATCTCGCTGTCCTCGATCCTGCATCCTTCGGAGACCGAGGTGAAGGGACCGATATAGGCGTCGCTGATCACCGTGTCCGCGCCGATGATCGCGGGACCGACGATCCGGCTGCCGGTGACCCGCGCGCCCTTCTCGATCCTGACCCGCCCTATGATCTCCGTCGCCTCGTCGACGCTGCCGTCACGGCACGGCTCGACGGTCTCCAGCACCGAGCGGTTGACCTCCAGCATGTCGGCGACATTGCCGGTGTCCTTCCAGTAACCGGAGATGGTCGTGGAACGGACATCGCGCTTCTGGTCGATCAGCCACTGGATCGCGTGGGTGATTTCCAGCTCACCGCGCCAGGAGGGCTCGATCGAGCGCACGGCCTCATGGATGGCCGGGGTGAAGAGATAGACACCGACGAGCGCGAGATCGCTCTTCGGTTCCTTGGGCTTCTCCTCCAGGGCCACCACTCTGCCCGCGCCGTCGAGTTCGGCCACGCCGAAGGAGGTGGGGTTGGGGACCTTGGTGAGCAGGATCTGCGCCTCGGGGCGGTCCTCGCGGAAGCCGTCGACCAGGCCCGTGATGCCACCGACGATGAAGTTGTCACCGAGGTACATCACGAAGTCGTCCTCGCCGAGGAACTCACGGGCGATGAGGACGGCGTGCGCCAGCCCGAGGGGGGCGTCCTGCTGAAGGTACGTGACCTTTATGCCGAACTGCGAGCCGTCGCCGACCGCCTCGCGGATCTCCTCGGCGGTGTCGCCGACGATCACGCCGACCTCGGTGATCCCCGCTTCGGCGATGGCCTCGAGCCCGTAGAAGAGCACGGGCTTGTTCGCCACGGGGACCAGCTGTTTCGCGGAGGTGTGTGTGATGGGGCGCAGACGGGTGCCCGCCCCGCCGGACAGTACGAGAGCCTTCACTATCCCTATCCCTGCTGAGATTCCGATGCTGTCCGGGCGTCGCCCGACAGTCCGATTTTACCTACGATTTCCTGTGCGGCCCGCCGCTGGTCACCTCAGGAGAGTGAACCGGTGCATATGGGGTGCACGAAAGGGCGCTCGGGTGTGCGCGGATGCGCACTCGCCGGACCCGCGCGGGCGGACGCGCGGGCCCTTGCCGCCGTACCGCCCGCCGCACCCACTGTCGCGACTCCCCCGTACCGCCTCCGTACCGCCCCCGTACCGCCCAACTCCTCACGGTCCGAGCTTGGTTGGCAGCGGACCGGGCGACTGCGGCACGGCCAGAGCGCGTACCCGCGTGCGCACCCGGCGCGCGATCCTGCGCGCCAGTGACTTGCGCCGGCGTAACGCCTTGGGCGCCTCTATCCGCCGCAGCCCCGGCTTGCCGAGCCAGTCGGGCACGGTCACCTCGTACGAGGCGTCCCGGAGGCCGCTGCTCTTGTCGCCGAAGTGCGGGAAGACCAGATAGGGCGTACGGGCCCGGCCCCGGTGGACCACCTCGGGCACGGTCTCCGCCCTGATGAAGGCCAGCATGTCCGCCAGCAGATCGAGCCGTCCCAGCGCGACGCACTGCAGCCGCAGCCGTTCGGCGACCTTGACGCGCGCGGCCACGCCGGGCGTCCAGTACCGCTCCATCAGCGGCGCCGCCAGCTCCAGCTTGTGCTGTCCGATCCGCTCCGGCTGCTTGAGCATCCCGTGGCCGAACTGCTGGATCAGTCCGACCGTGAAGGGTCTGACCATCAGGCGGTCGCGCTTCGGGCCGGCCGGCACCAACTCGGTGATGAGCGCCATGAGGGCGCCCGTGGCCTCGAAACGGAGCGCGTAGCCGCCGGTCTTGGTCGCATGCTTGCCGTCGTCGCGGCCGACCAGGTAGTAGCAGGTGTAGTCGGCGATCACCGAGACGCCGCCGCCCCGGATGTACGCCTCCATCGTGAACAGGGCGTCCTCACCGGTCTTGAGCGTCTCGTCGAACCGCAGCCCCAGCCGCTCGATCAGTTCGCGGCGGAAGAGCTTCTGCGCGCTCAGCGTGTAGATGACCTGTGAGCCGTAGATGTCGACACGCTCGGCCGTACGGCTCCACATCGAGCCGGGAGCGCCTCGGTTCACCCCCTCGACCTTGCCGAGCACCACGTCGGTACCGGCGCGGTCGGCCATGGCGACCATGCGCGCGAGCGACTCGACGCCGAAGTAGTCGTCGGCGTCGAGGAAGAAGACATAGCGGCCGCGTGCCACGCCGAGACCGACATTGCGCGGCCCGCTGGGGCCGCCCGAGTTGGCCTGTCGCACCACTCTTGTAGGGATGGCCGTCCGCGCGGCGAATGCCTCCAGGTATTCCCCCGTGCCGTCGGTCGAGCCGTCGTCGATGGCGACAATCTCGATGCGGTCGGAGCCCAGCGTCTGGGCCTCGACCGACTCCAGGCAGCGGATCAAATAGGGCATTGCTTCATATGCGCCGACGATCACACTGACATCAGGAACAGACATAGTGTTCATCGCAATTCAAGACAAGCGCCATCGAATGTTGGTTGTCTTGGTTCGATCACCAGAGTACGTGATGCCGGTCACAGCCGCAGGCCGGGCCCGTGGACATGGCAAAGGCCCGGCAGGGCGCCCGTAGGCGCCCCACCGGGCCCGATCGCCGCTGGAGTGGGTGCTGCTCAACCCCCCACGGGCGAATCCTCGGCCCGCGGCTCGGACGGCGCGGAGTCGTCCGGCGCGGGGGCCGCCTCCGGCTCCGCGAGCCGCTGCTCGACTCCCACGTTGCGGGCCAGCGACTTCGCCGCCAGTGCCCGTGTCGCCGCGTCGAACTGCTCGATCGAGGTCGGCTCGTCCGGACCCAGCAGATAGCGCTTCAGCTCATGACGGGCTTCGGCCAGCGGGTCGGCGGACGGGTCCGCGACCGCCGCGAGCAGCTGGTCCAGCTCCTTCGCGCTGTTGGAGAGGATCACGGCGGCCCGTACCGCGGTGTTCTGCCGCTTGAACTCCTCCGCGCCCAGCTCCGCCGAGTCGGCGACCGCGTACGGCTTGCCGCTCGCGATGAAGTCCGACACGACGCTGGAGATGTCGGAGACCATGGCGTCCGACTCGTTGAAGCAGTCGTAGAGAGCCGGCTCCGAGCCGCTGACGACGCGGTGTTCCCACCAGCCGAAGGAACGCCAGTACGCGTCGTTCCACTCGCGCCTCAGCCGCGTCAGCTCCGCCTGCCTGGCCGGGTCGGCCTTGGAGTCGCGCGACTCCTCCGCCTCGTCCCTGCTCGCGTCGGCCCCGCCGGACAGCTCGGTCAGCCGCGCGCCGATCCGGGCCAGCTCGGTCCGTGCCGCGCTCTGCTCATCGCGGAGCCCGGCCGCGTCCTTTGCCCAGCGGGCGTCGGTGGCGCGCTCGGCGGCGGCCTTCTCGACCAGCGCGATGATCCGCTCGTGCACGGCCTTCGCCTTGGCGCTGCGCGTACCGGTGAAGGGGTGCGGCTTGTACACCACCCGGACAGGACGCTCGGCCTTCAGCAGCCGCTTGACGATGTTCTCGCCGGCCAGCAGGAGCGAGGTGTTGCCGGGGCTGTCGTCCCAGCCTTCCCAGGTGGGCGCGTACAGCACGGTGGGGATGGGGTTCTTCGTCGAGCCGCTCGCCGGCTCGATCGGGGCCAGCTGC
Source organism: Streptomyces sp. NPDC102274 (assembly GCF_044766385.1). Taxonomy (NCBI): domain Bacteria; kingdom Bacillati; phylum Actinomycetota; class Actinomycetes; order Kitasatosporales; family Streptomycetaceae; genus Streptomyces; species Streptomyces sp. NPDC102274. Next base: position 314,889 of record NZ_JBIWLW010000005.1, read on the forward strand.
GGGCGGCCCACCTCGACGATGTCCTCGTCCCGCACCCCGACATCGGCGAGCGCGTAACGGTCGCGTCCGGCCCGGCCCGCGGTCCACACCTCGTCGTACGCCTTGCTGTACGGGTTGACGCTGGCCAGCTTGTCGCTGTCGCCGTGCCCGATGAAGACATGCTTCATGGTCGGGACACGCAGCATGTGGATGTTCTTGCCGACGTTGGCCGCGTAGAGCGCGACCCGGACCGTCGAGAGATCCAGGTTCATCAGATGCACGCCGCCGGGGACGCAGAGCACCGGCACGGCCGTCGGGCCCAGCTGCTGCGCGATGACGCGCTCGCGCAGGACGATCAGCGGCCGCCCGTCGAGCTGCCCCATCGTCTCCAGCCACATGTTGACCTGGTACGCGGACTCCTTGGAACCGGAGAAGTACAGCATCACGGTCGGCCGGTAGTCGGCCAGCCAGCCGTCCACCGCCTTGAGCACCCGCTCGGCGTTGGGCACGAGCCGGCTCGGCCGCAGATACGGCAGCAACGCGACGATATAGCCGACGGCGAGGAGCACGCTGAGGCCGAGCCCGGCGAAGCCGTAGAGATTGTCGCGGGTCCGGAGCGTGATGATCACGCCGACCATGGCGAAGATGTCCAGGTGGAGCATCTTCTCGGCCGAGCGGCTGAGCAGCCAGCGCGGCGGGGCGTTGGGGATACGGATGGCGCCGAGGTCGATATTGCGGGTGACCACGGGCAGCTTGCGGCGCAGCCGGAGCAGGGTGACGATCGCGCCGTGCGGAGCCTGGAGCCCGTAGAACATCAGCACGGCGACGACGGTCACATAGAAGATCCGGTCCTCACCGAGCCCCGAGCGCGCGACGAGGAGCACCAGCAGCATCTGCCGGATCAGAAAGCGGATCGACAGACCGGCCCGCACCTTGGCGAGCCGGTTCACCAGATAGCTGCCGCGCTGGTGCAGATACGTGTCCGCGAGATAGCTCACCGCCGCGGCCGCGGCGAAGAACCAGACATTGGGAATTATCGCGGCGAGCATGACGCACGGGAAACTCAGAGCCAGAAGAAGTGCGGCTGCCAGCTCTGATCCGCTGCCCACCCGGGCCAGGCGAATGGCTGTCGAAATCACGGAATACCTGCTCCAGACCGTGCCGGCTATAGGACCTTGCGACGAAAATGTGAAGAGAGAACTTCACGAACTCGGGCCTCCGTGATTCGCGCGTCGGCGACCACAGAGGCCCATGTCAAAGATTGTCAAGAATTATTACACATCTTCCTGACGGTCCAGGACAGCGGCCAGAGCCTGCTCGAAGTCCGAGGCCTCGGAGGCGCCACGGGTCGGGTCCTGCTGCCGTACGTCGATGACATGGCCGGTCAGCTCGGAGAGCAGCACATCGAGGGAGGTCCTGGCGACCGCCTCGGAGGAAAGCAGCGAACCTTCCGGCTCCTGGCCGAATGCCTTGGTGCGCATCGGGGTCGCGGTGCGCTCCGGATTCACGCAATTCACTCGGATTCCCTCGCCGGCCCATTCGTCGGAGAGCGCCTGGGTGAGATTCACCATGGCGGCCTTCGTGGACGAGTAGAGGCTGTACTCCGCGCGGCCCCGGGTGTAGCTGCTCGACGTGTAGAGCAGCAGCTGGCCCTTGGTCTCCACCAGGTACTTGTACGAGGCGCGCGCGATCTGCACCGGCGCCAGATAGTTGACGTTCAGCGCTTCCTGGATGGTGGTGTTGTCCGTCTCGGCCAGCTTGCCGATGCGCAGCACGCCCGCGGTGTTGATCACGTAGTCGATCCGGCCGGTCTCGGCGTACGCGCGCGACAGCGCGTCGTCGACGTGCTCGGGGTTCTCGACATGCGTACCGGTGGTGGAGCGGCCCAGCGCGTACACCGTGGCGCCGAAGGACTCGGCGAGCTGCGCGATGTCCGCGCCGATGCCGTACGAGCCGCCGAAGACGACCAGGGTCTTGCCGGCCAGCAGCTCACGGTAGGAGTCGTCCGAGGACTGCTGCGGAGCGGCGGCGGAGGCCAGCTGGAAGAGCTTGTCGGCGATGAACACATCGACCGGCTGTGTGACCTTCATGTTGTACTCGTCGCCCGCGACGACATAGATCGGCACGTCCGGCAGATACTTCAGCACCACCGAACAGTCGTCGGTGGCCTGGAAGTTGGGGTCGCCCGCGGCGATCTCGTACGCCCTGCGGACGGTGGAGAGCTTGAACGCCTGCGGGGTCTGGCCGCGCCGCAGCCGCGACCGGTCGGGGACGTCCGTGATGAACTCGCCGTCGCCGCCGTGCGTACGGGTCACGATGATCGTGTCCGCGGACGGGATGGCGACGTCGACGGCCTGGTAGCGCTCCAGCGCGTCCACACAGTCCTTGATCACGCGGTGCGACAGCAGCGGGCGCACGGCGTCATGGAACAGGACGTTGCGGTCCTCGCCCTCGGCCAGGCCCTCGCCCAGGGCTGCGATGGCGCGCTCGGTGGTCTCGTTCCGTGTCGCGCCGCCCTCGATGATCCGGGTGACCTTGGCCAGTCCGGCCTTCGCGACGATCTTCTCCACGTCGGGCACATAGCCCGGCGCCATCAGCACGATCACATCGTCGATCGAGTCGCTCCGCTCGAAGATCGACAGCGTGTGCTCGATGACCGCTTTCCCCGCGATCTTCAGCAACTGCTTCGGGATCGACAGGCCCACACGCTGGCCGGTTCCGCCCGCCAGGACGACAGCGGTGGTGCGGGACTTGGTGGGCGACGCGGATGTTGCAGACACAGGACTGACCTACCTTGCGGGCTCAGAGGATGTAGCGATGGTCCCACCCGCGGCAATCGTGATGCAAGGTGGACCACAACCCCGCGACACCGGTACGCAACCCCTGATTCACCTGCGAAGACCAATGCGCCGGCGGTTCGGCGCCGGGAGTCGTACGTGAAGGACACCACATAAATTTCACGTCGGAGCGCGTGGGCTCCCATATGAGAGCCTACGTGACGCGACTCCATGCTCACGCACAGCGACAACGGCCCGGGTGACCACGGAAAACATCCGTGATCACCCGGGGCCGACCGCGAGAGCCGACGGCTCTGGAAGGCTCTCTAGAAGGGGTCGAACTCGTCGTACGCCCGCTGCGCCTCGTCCCGTTCGGCGTCCCTGTCCCTGCGCCGCTGCGCCGCCGGACGGGGTGCCTCCAGACGGTGGTCCTCACCACGACGGCCGAGCATCTCCGCGCCCGCCATCATCGTCGGCTCCCAGTCGAAGACGACCGCGTCGTCCTCGGGGCCGATGGCCACTCCGTCGCCCGACCGCGCGCCGGCCTTCATCAGCTGCTCCTCGACCCCGAGCCGGCTGAGCCGGTCCGCGAGATAGCCGACTGCCTCGTCGTTACTGAAGTCGGTCTGGCGGACCCAGCGTTCGGGCTTCTCGCCGCGCACCCGGTAGAGCCCGTCGTCCTCCAGGGAGACGGTGAAGCCCGCGTCGTCGACGGCCTTCGGGCGGATGACGATCCGGGTCGCCTCCTCCTTGGGCTTGTCCGCGCGGGACTTGGCGATGATCTCCGCGAGCGCGAAGGACAGTTCCTTGAGGCCCATATGGGCCACGGCCGAGGCCTCGAAGACGCGGTAGCCGCGCTTCTCCAGGTCGGGACGGATGATCTCGGCGAGATCCTTGCCGTCCGGGACGTCGATCTTGTTCAGGACGACGATCCGCGGCCGGTTGTCCAGGCCGCCGTACTGCGTCAGCTCCTCCTCGATCACATCGAGGTCGGTCACCGGGTCGCGGTCCGACTCCAGCGTGGCCGTGTCCAGCACATGCACGAGGACGGAGCAGCGCTCGACATGGCGCAGGAACTCAAGGCCCAGACCGCGGCCCTGGCTGGCGCCCGGGATCAGACCGGGGACGTCCGCGATGGTGTAGACGGTGGAACCCGCCGTCACCACACCCAGGTTGGGGACGAGCGTGGTGAACGGGTAGTCCGCGATCTTGGGCTTGGCCGCGGAGAGCACGGAGATCAGCGAGGACTTGCCGGCGCTCGGGTAGCCGACGAGCGCCACATCGGCGACCGTCTTCAGCTCCAGCACGACATCGCCGCCGCGGCCCGGCTCACCGAGCAGCGCGAAGCCGGGTGCCTTGCGGCGGGCCGAGGCCAGCGCCGCGTTGCCGAGACCGCCGCGGCCGCCCTCGGCGGCGACGTACGTGGTGCCCTCCCCGACCAGGTCGGCCAGGACATTGCCGCCGCGGTCGAGGACGACCGTACCGTCGGGCACCGGCAGGACCAGGTCCTGGCCGTCCTTGCCGGAGCGGTTGCCGCCCTCGCCGGGCTTGCCGTTGGTGGCCTTGCGGTGCGGGGAGTGGTGATAGTCGAGCAGCGTCGTCACCGACTGGTCGACGACCAGGATGACATCGCCGCCACGGCCGCCGTTGCCGCCGTCGGGTCCGCCGAGCGGCTTGAACTTCTCACGGTGTACGGAGGCGCAGCCGTGGCCTCCGTTACCCGCGGCGACATGCAGCTCGACGCGGTCCACGAAGGTGGTCATGGGGATTGCCTCCAGTACATACGGAAATGTCTTACATGCAACGCGCGAAGGGCGGACCCGCTTCCCGTCACCGGGAAGTGAGGTCCGCCCTCGCGAAGAAACCGTGCTACAGGCGCCTGATGCCGAGTGCTCAGGCGACCGGAACGATGTTCACGACCTTGCGGCCGCGGCTGGTGCCGAACTCCACCGCGCCCGCGTTCAGCGCGAACAGCGTGTCGTCGCTGCCACGGCCGACGCCGGAGCCAGGGTGGAAGTGCGTGCCGCGCTGGCGGACCAGGATCTCACCGGCGTTGACGACCTGACCGCCGAAGCGCTTCACGCCGAGCCGCTGAGCATTGGAGTCGCGCCCGTTCCGAGTGGACGATGCGCCCTTCTTGTGTGCCATGTCTCCTCAGTCCCTTACTTCGCAGCCGCGGGGATACCGGTGACCTTGATCGCCGTGTACTGCTGACGGTGACCCTGGCGACGGCGGTAGCCCGTCTTGTTCTTGTAGCGAAGGATGTCGATCTTCGCACCCTTGTGGTGGTCCACGATCTCGGCCGTGACCTTGATGCCGTCCAGCACCCACGGATCGCTGGTGACGGCCTCGCCGTCGACCACGAGCAGGGTCGAGAGCTCGACCGTGTCGCCAACCTTGGCAGTGGGAATCTTGTCAACCTCAACGATGTCGCCGACAGCAACCTTGTGCTGGCGACCACCGCTGCGCACGATGGCGTACACGCGGAACTCACTCTCGCTCGGAACGGGACCTCTGATGCCAGCCGCTCGCACGGGCCGGGACCCGTGGCGATTCCTGACAGGACGAGCGGCCTCCCCCGGAAATCCGGGAGGTGGGTGCTCAGAGGTGGGCGCGCATAGGAACACACCGAAGGTTTAGAGTACGGGGCCCCTGTACAGGGGGTCAAACCAGCTCCCCGCGTCCCCGGTGCCGTACGGGCTCATGCGCGGCCCGTACGGCACCGGGGACGACGGCGTCAGTCCTCCGTGGAGGCGGTGACGCCGGAAGGCGTCGTACGCTCGGCCGCCGCGGTCTTCTTCGTCGTCGACTTGGCCGCCTTCTTGGCCGTCGTCTTCTTCGCCGCGGCCTTCTTCGCCGTCGTCGTCTTCTTGGCGGCCGTCTTCTTGGCCGTCGTGGCCTTCTTGGCGGTCTTGCGGGCCGCCTTCTTGGCCGGGGCCGCGGGCTCCTCGGCGGGCGGCTCCTCGGCCTTGGCGGGCTCGTCGGCCGTGACCGGCTCCTCGGCCCTCGCCGACTCCACCACGACGATCGCCGCGTCCTCGGCGCCCGAGGGCGAACCGGCCGGAGCGGTGACCTTGCGGGTCACCCTGCGGCGCGGCCGGGGCGGAGCCGCGACCGGTGCCTCCTCGGCGACGGATGTCTCGGCCACGACCGGCTCGGGTACGGTCTCGGCGGACACCGGGAGGACCACCTCGGCGGCAACCTCCGTGTCGGCGGCCTTCGGCGAACCGGCCGGGGCCGTCGCCTTACGCGTGGCCCGGCGGCGCGTACGTCCCTTGGGAGCCGCCTCCTCGGCGGGCGCCTCCGGTCCGGCGGCCGGAGCCGCGTCCGGTGCCGGAGCAATGCCCGCTGCCGGAGCCATGTCCGGTGCCGGAGTCGCCGCCGGTGTCTCGACCGTCTCCACCGGCGCCTCGACGCGCGGCTCGGCGGCCGGGGCCCCGGTCCTGGCCGCCTGCTCCGGCACCGTGGCCGACGCCGGCTCCTGCTTCACGGTCCTCGGCGAACCCGCCGGGGCGGACGCCTTGCGGGACGCCCGGCGGCGCGAACGGCCGCGTACGGACGCCTCCGCCTCCGCCACGCTGCTGAACAGCTCCTCGTCCGGCGCGAACGTGTCGGACAGCGGCTCGGCCAGTGCGACCGGAGCCGCCACCTCCGCCGCTACTTCGGCCTCCGTCTCGGTCTCGGCCTCCGCCGCGATCTCGACGTGCTCATGCTCGTGCTCGTGCTCCGTACCGGCGGCGCCGCCGCGACCGCGCTTCTTGGAACGCTTGCCGTTGCCACCGCCGCCGGCCGCCGTGGGCTGCTCCATGTGCACGATCACGCCGCGCCCGTTGCAGTGGACACACGTCTCGGAGAAGGACTCCAGCAGACCCTGGCCGACCCGCTTACGGGTCATCTGCACCAGACCCAGCGAGGTGACCTCGGCGACCTGATGCTTCGTACGGTCCCGGCCCAGGCACTCCAGCAGTCGCCGCAGCACCAGGTCCCGGTTGGATTCGAGCACCATGTCGATGAAGTCGATGACGACGATGCCGCCCAGGTCGCGCAGCCGCAGCTGGCGCACGATCTCCTCGGCCGCCTCCAGGTTGTTCCTGGTGACGGTCTCTTCGAGGTTGCCGCCCTGGCCGGTGAACTTCCCGGTGTTGACGTCGACCACGATCATGGCCTCGGTCTTGTCGATCACCAGCGAACCACCGCTGGGCAGCCAGACCTTGCGGTCCAGCGCCTTCATCAGCTGCTCGTCGATGCGGTACGTCGCGAAGACGTCGACCTCGCTCGTCCAGCGCGACAGCCGGTCGGAGAGGTCGGGCGCGACATGGTTGACATAGCCGTGGATGGTCTGCCACGCCTCGTCGCCGCTGACGATGACCTTCGAGAAGTCCTCGTTGAAGATGTCGCGGACGACCCGGACGGTCATGTCGGGCTCACCGTAGAGAAGTGTCGGGGCGTTGCCGCTCTTCGACTTCTTCTTGATGTCCTCCCACTGCGACTGGAGCCGCTCGACATCGCGGCGCAGCTCGTCCTCGCTGGCGCCCTCCGCGGCCGTACGGACGATGACGCCCGCGTCCTCGGGGACGATCTTCTTGAGGATGGTCTTCAGCCGGGACCGCTCGGTGTCGGGCAGCTTGCGGCTGATGCCGGTCATCGAGCCCTCGGGCACATAGACCAGATAGCGGCCGGGCAGCGACACCTGGCTGGTCAGACGCGCGCCCTTGTGGCCGATCGGGTCCTTCGTGACCTGCACGAGCACCGACTGGCCGGACTTGAGGGCGGTCTCGATGCGGCGCGGGCCGTTGGCCATGCCCAGCGCCTCGAAGTTGACCTCACCGGCGTACAGGACGGCGTTGCGTCCCTTGCCGATGTCGACGAAGGCGGCCTCCATCGACGGCAGTACGTTCTGGACCTTGCCCAGATACACGTTGCCGACGTAGCTGGTGGCCTGCTCCTTGTTGACGTAGTGCTCGACGAGCACGTTGTCCTCAAGGACGCCGATCTGGGTGCGCTCGCCGTTCTGGCGGACGACCATCACGCGCTCGACGGCCTCCCGGCGCGCCAGGAACTCCGCCTCGGTGATGATCGGCACCCTGCGGCGGCCCTGCTCGCGCCCCTCGCGGCGGCGCTGCTTCTTGGCCTCCAGACGGGTCGAGCCCTTGATGGACTGCACCTCGTCGGAGCTGGTGCTCGGCTCGCGCTCTTCCTTCTTGCGCGGCTCGCGGACCTTGACGACCGTACGCTCCGGGTCGTCCCCGCCGGACTCCGCCTCGGAACCGCCGTCACCACTGCGACGGCGCCTGCGACGGCGGCGCCGACTGCTGGAGGAGCCGCCGCCCGAGGGGGCCTCGGACTCGTCGTGGTCGTCGTCGTCCTCGTCGTGTTCGGCCCGCTCGCCGTCCTTGCCGGTGTCCTCGTCCTCGGCGTGGGCCCCGGACTCGTCCTGCTCGTCCGTGGTGTCCTCGGCGTCCGCGCACTCGCCGCGACGGCGGCGACGGCCGCCCCGGCGACGGCGCCGCGAAGGACGGTCCTCGTACTCGTCGGAGTCGTCGCCCTCGGCGGACTGCTCCGTGTCGGGCTCGGCCGCGGGCTCCTCGGCGGGCTCGTGCGTCGACTCCGCGGCGGTCCGGGGGGCCTCCACAGGCTCGGCGGACTCGCCGCGACGGCGGCGCCGGCGGCGGCCCGAGGGCTCCGGAGCGGCGACGGGCTCGCGTACCGCCGCGGTCCGGCTCTCGTCCTCGGTCTCGGTCTCGATCTCGTCGAGATCCTCGGGGTCGTCCACCGATGTGACGGCGGCGGCCGCGGCGGCGGCCGTCTCCGGGGTCTGGAACATCGGCTCGGTGAAGACGGGCGCGCGGAAGACGGCCACGGCGGGCCGGGTGGCGCGGCGACGCGAGCGCTCGGGCGCCTCGGTCTCGCTCTGCGCGGCCTTCGGCGCGGGCTGCTCCTCGGCGGTGGTCTCCGCAGCGGTGGCGCGGCGGCGCGTACGGCCGCGCGTGGCGGCCTTCTCGGCGGCCTCGGCCTCGGCCTCGGGCTCGTCGGCGGTGATCCGTGTGACGGAGCCCTGCGGCAGGCTCTCGCCCGCCGAGGCTCCGTTGCTGTTGCTGTCGCCGTTCGCGTCGGGCGCGGGCGCACCGGCGGGCGCCGTGGCCCTGCGAGTGGCGCGGCGGCGCGTACGGCCGGCCGGCGCGGTCTCCTCGACGGGGCTCTCCTCGGGAGCCACGGCCTCAGGGGCCACGGCCTCGGAAGCCGCGACGGCCTCAAGAGCCTCAGCGGCGGCGGCCTCGACGGCGACGGGCTCGGGAGCGGCGGTCTTGCGAGTGGCACGACGGCGCGCACGCGGCGCGGCCACCGGCTCCTCCTCCGACACAGCGGACTCCACGGCCTCCGGCGCCACACCGGCCTCCACCGGCTCGACAGCCACCTCAGGCGCGGGAGCAGCGGTCTTACGAGTCGCACGACGGCGCGCACGCGGCGCGGCCACCGGCTCCTCCTCCGACACAGCGGACTCCACGGCCTCCGGCGCCACACCGGCCTCCACCGGCTCGACA